>NZ_JAMYPA010000002.1:0-380751 GCF_040320105.1 Mesorhizobium sp. M0778
GTCACCGGATAGAGCAGCGGCAACTCTATCAAATCAGCGCGAAAATGGGCTCCGACGATGGCGCGCGCGTTGCTGTTGTTGCCGCGCTTGGCGAAATGCGCAACGACATCGGCCTCCGCCAGCGCGCGCACTGCCTTCAGCGTCAAAAGTTCTGGGTCGCCAGGACCGGTGCCAACGCCGACCAGCCGACCTCTTACGATCGCATTCATAGGCCCGGCCTCGCCAAAGCGTTGAGCGCGGCGGCGGTCATGGCGCTGCCGCCCAGCCGGCCGCGCACGATGGCGAAGGGCACGCCATAGGAATTTTCGGCCAGCGCATCCTTCGATTCGGCGGCACCGACAAACCCGACCGGCATACCGATGATCGCCGCCGGCTTCGGCGCACCATCGCGCAGCTTTTCCAGCAGATAAAACAGGGCGGTCGGCGCATTGCCGATCGCGACAACCGAACCCGCCATGCGCTCGCCCCACAGGTCGATCGCCGCGGCCGAGCGGGTGTTGCCGATTTTTCTCGCGATGTCGGCGGTCCGCGGATCGCGCAGCGTGCAGGTCACTTCGTTGCCGGCCGGCAGCCGCGCGCGCGTGACGCCATGCGAGACCATCTGTGCGTCGCAGAAAATCGGCGCGCCGGCGCTCAACGCTGTGCGCGCGGCGGCGACGAAATCGCTGGAGAAAACGAAATGCCGCGCAGCCTCGACCTGGCCGCAGGCATGGATCATGCGGATGGCGACATCGGCCTCGGCTTCGGAAAAGCGCGACAGGTCGGCCTCGGCGCGGATGATGGCGAAGGAGCGCTCATAGATCGCCGTGCCATCATGAATATAGTCGTAGGTGATGGGGTTCTGGGCGGGCATGCTCATTCCTGTCGGTAAGCTTTGACGACGCCGGCCGTGCCAAGCCTTGCCAGACAGGCGGCGGCAGTCTCGCCTCGAAGTCGTTTTCTGCGGATTGCCGCTGCAATGCCGCCGATGCCGTGCGCAGCGTCGTCCCCCGGCCTGTATCCGGCGGGCAATGCCTTAGCCGTCCCGTCCACGACAAGTCCGGCTCCGTTTTCGCCGCCGACCAATGTCAGCGCCGCCGGACCGGCATGGGCGCAGCCCTTGGCGCAGCCGGAGATGTGCAGCGTCAAGGAAGAATCGAAGATGTCGCGGTTTTCGAGGGCGATGATCTCGGCGATTTCGCGCGTCGCGATGCGGCCAGAGGCACAGGCGGGAGCACCCGGGCAAGCGGCGATTTTCGTGCGCGGGTCGGCGGCGTCGGTGACGAAGCCGAGGGTTGCGGCGGCTTGGTGGAGCGGCGGGCAGGCCGCTGGCGCGAGGCCGAGGAAAACCAGCGCGCGGCCCGGCGCTAGGCGGATTTCGGTGGCGCCAAGGGCCAGCGCGCTCTGCGCGAGAGCGATGATCTGGTTCGCCGGCATGCTGCCGAAGGGTAGGCCGATGCCGAGGGCGGTTCCGGCTGCAGCCAAGTCGAAAACTCCGATGGGCCGGCGATCCTTCGCGCCCCCCTCTGTCCTGCCGGACATCTCCCCCACTTGGGGGGAGATCGGCAGCTTCGCCGGTGGCTCACTCTTAGCATCCTTATCGATTGGCGAAAGCTGAGATGAGGGCGCAATCTCCCCCCAAGTGGGGGAGATGTCCGGCAGGACAGAGGGGGGCGCGAAGGATCGCCAATTTGCTAGAGATCTCAGCTGTCTTTCTGTCAAATCCCGCGCATGGGCATCGCGCCCCTTTTCGGCAACCATCCTTAGGATCGCAACGGCGATGTCGCAGGCCGCATCTTCCTCGGCCATAATGAGTAGGATCGCAGTCTGACCGTCGCCGGCGATAGCCACCTGCCATTGCGTCCCCGCATCGGTCCGCACCGCAGCCAGCCTGGCATCGGCCGTCACTGCATCCAAGGTCAGCTGTCCGCCACCGTCGACAATCACCGAGACCTTCGGGCCAAGACGCTGCGTGACGCCGGCGCCCTCGATTGCCGCCCGAATCCGCTCCGCTAGCGGGCGCGGATCGGCGATTTCCTCCGGGTCGAGCCCGGCCAGCGGACCAGTCTCGACCGGCACGCCGGTGCGAACGGCAACACCCAGCGCATCGACCTCCATCGCCAGCAGCCGGGCGCTTTCGGGCGTCAGGCCGCGTATCTGCAAGCTGCCGCGGGCGGTCACTTCCATAATGCCGTTGCCGTGGCGCAGGGCGGATTCGCAGAGTCCGATCAACGACTTCGGCAACAGTCCTCCAGCGACCGGATTGAGCCGCACCAGCAGCCCGTCGCCGGTTTGCATCGGTGCCGACAAAGCAGGGCAGGCGCTGCGTCGGGAGAAAGCGTTCATGCCGCCACCCCAAGCGCCTGGGCTTCGGCAATCAGTGCGGCGAGATCGTCATCGATCGAATTGCGCAGCGGATGCCACAGACCGCGCCGTCGTGCCGACATGAAACGTTCGGCCATGACCTTCGCCGCCGACGGGTTCTCGCGCAGGATGAAGGCGCGGACAACGGGGTCGCCGAGATAGGCGTCGTGCACGGCCTCGATCAGCGCGCCAGATATGGCATGAGTGGTCTCGGCAAAGCCGACAAGCCGGTCGACCGTCTCGGCGAATTCCGAGGCGCCGCGCGGCCCGTGGCGCATCTGGCCGGCAATGAAGCGCGGATTGACGGCGCGTGCCCGTACGACGCGGGATACGGCGTCCCCAACCGAGCGTGGCTTGGGCTTTTGCGGATCCGTGGTGTCGAGCACGATCACGTCAGCGTTTTTGCCGAGCGCGGCAAGCGCTGCCGAAAAGCCGCCGATAAAGGCGACGTCGGCCGAGCCTTCGAGGATGTCGCGGCCGGGATCGTCGCCGGTATGAACCAGAAGGTCGGCCTCAGCGATGCGGCCCTCAAAAGCGCCGGGCGCCGAAATGCCTTCGCCCTCGGCGCCGCCATAGGCATGCGAGGTGGCGGCGAGATAGGCGCGGCCGATCTCTTCGCGCGCGGCCCAGTCGCCGCTTGATAGCAAGTCCTCGATGCCGGCGCCGTAAGTGCCGGGCGAGGTGCCGAATATGCGCGGGCTGATCTTGCCGTCTGCACGGGTTCTCGCCGCCAGCGGGTTTTCCGAATCGTCCTCGTCGCGGGTCGCGACGGCGTTGGCGGCGGCATCGATCAGCGCGATCTGGGTTGGGAACATGTCGCGGAACAGGCCGGATATGCGCCAGGTGACGTCGACGCGCGGGCGGCCGAGCGTTGCCGGCGGCAGCACCTCGATGCCGGTGATGCGGCCGGTGGCGGAATCCCATTGCGGCCGGCAGCCCATCAGCGCCAGGCCTTGCGCGATCTCCTCACCGCCGGTGCGCAGCGAGGCCGAGCCCCAGAGGTCGATGACCAGCGAGCGCGGCCAGTCGCCATGCGATTGCATGTAGCTGCGGACGACTTCTTCCGCTGCCACCTTGCCCAGATCATAGGCGGTCGGCGTCGGCATGGTGCGTGGGTCGGCGGTAAACAAATTGCGGCCGGTGGGCAGCACATCGCGCCGGCCACGCGCCGGTGCACCGGCCGGACCGGCGGCGACATGGCGGCCGTCGAGGGCCGCGATGAGTGCTACTTTCTCGGCTGCCGCACTCTGCTCGCGCAAAGGATCGGTTTCGCCCTCAGGCGAGCGACCGTAGATATGCAGGCCGTCCTTGATGGCGAAATCCTTGAGATCGCAGAGCCAGGCGTCGATGCGGCGCAAGGCTTCGTCGGCTGCGTCGGTCCTGGCGACGCCGGCCTCTGAGGCGAGGCCGGTCTTTTCCGCAGTCTCGACGATCAGCTTCGCCAGGCGGTCGCGGCGGCGGCGGTCGAGCCCGTCGGCCTGGGCATATTCGTCAACCAGTCGCTCGAGTTTATGCTGCTCTTCTTCCAGCCCGGCGCCGGTCAGCGGCGGCGGCAGATGGCCAAGCGTGACGGCGGCAATGCGTCGCTTGGCTTGTGCTGCCTCGCCGGGGTTGGAGACGATGAAAGGATAAATGACGGGCAGGGGGCCGGTGACGATTTCGGGAAAGCAGTTTTCGCTGAGCGCCACGGTCTTGCCGGGCAGCCACTCCAGCGTGCCGTGGGCGCCGACATGGATAATTGCATGGATGCCGAGCGACTTACGCAGCCACAAGCCAAAGGCGATCAGTGCATGGCGCGGCGGCAGTGTCGGGTCGTGATAGTCGGCGCGGCGGTCGGCTGAGCGCCCGCGATCAGGGGCGAGGGCTACGGTGATATTGCCGAAGGTGGCGGCGCGGAAGGGGAATTTTGCGGTGGTGGGCGCTTGGACACCCCCCTCTGCCCTGCCGGACATCTCCCCTTCAAGGGGGGAGATTGGCAGTTCGGCTGCCGGCTCTCCCTTAACGCCCTTGGTAGTTGGCGAAAGCAGAGACAACAGCGCAATCTCCCCCCTCGAAGGGGAGATGTCCGGCAGCACAGAGGGGGGTGCCTCGCGCGAACCTGTCTCATCATCCGTATTCCCCCATGCGGCCTCCACCGCAGCGATGGCCGCCGGCGGCAATTCCTTCGAGAAGGTCAGATAATCCTGCAAAGCCAGTCCCTGGTCGGCTGGCTCCAGCACCTCCAGCAACTGACGCGGCGTTTGCGGAATCCCTTCAACGGCGTAGCCCTGTTCGCTCAGGTCGTGCAGCATCGCCAGCACGCTGGACGGCACGTCGAGACCGACGGCATAGCCGGTGCGGCCGGGCGCGCTCGGATAGTCGGGGATCAGGATGGCGAGCTTGCGCTCCGCACGCGGCGTCCGCTGCAGACGCACGAAGGCCTCGATACGGTTCGCGACCTGCGCCACGCGGTCAGGCTCTGGCCGGTTGGCGAAGGCGCGGAAGGCCAATGCCGGATCGATCTCGCTTTCGCTCTTGAAGGAAATGGCGCCGGCCAGGATGCGGCCGTCGAGCTCGGGCAGGACGACATGCATGGCAAGGTCGGCGGGCGCCAGGCCGCGCTGGTTGTTCTGCCAGATGTCGCGGCGGGTGGTCGCGACGACGACCTGGAACACCGGCACTCCGGCGCGGTCGAACAGCGTCTCAACGCCGGGTTCGGCGCCCGAGGCGAAAGCTGTGGCGGTGATGATGGCGGCAGGGTTCAGCGCGGCAAACGCGGTTTCGACAAAGGCGAGCGATGCCGCGTCCTTGAGGCTGGAGACGAAAATAGGCACGGGAACCATGCCGCGTGCGCCCAGCGCTTCGAAAAGCGCGTCGATGGGCGCGACATCGGCGGCGAGCAGCATCGAGCGGTAGAACAGGATGGGGATGATGGGGGCGGGTTCGGCGGACGGTAGGTTTAGGCTGCGTTCCGTCGCGCCCCCCTCTGTCCGGCAGGACAGAGGGGGGCGCGAAGGAATGCCGACGCTTGATAAGTCCATTCTTTCTATAACGCCGCGTCCCGGCTCGTAAAATCCCGCCTTTGGCACGCTGACAGGTTCAGCGACCGCCGCACCCGATCCGGCGAGACTTGCCAACCTCTGCACCAGCGCCGTCATATTCGCCGGGCCACCTTCGCGGAAATAGTCGAGCAGACCATCAAGTTCCTGGCGCGGCAGCGTCGAGCCTTCGATCAGCCGCAAATCCTCGTCGTGGCTCTCGCCCGGTAGGAGCGCCAGCTTAATACCGCGATTTCGCGCGACAACGGCAAGCTGGTCGCAGCCGTAGCGCCACCAGTCGTAACCGCCGAGGATGCGGACCAGGACGACCTTGGCGTGGCGGGCGACGCTGTCGATCCAGAGGTCGACGGACATCGGGTGGCGCAGGTCGCGCAAGGCGGCGAGCCGCATCGACGGCAGGCGGTCCGCATCTGCCTTCCACGCCGCCGCCAGCCCGGCGAGGTCGCTGTCGGTGAAGGACAACGCCACGACATCCGCAGGCGTTTGCCTGAGATCGACAGGCTCGGCGAGATCGTCGAGCGAGGCGGATGTGGTGGTGAGGATGTGCATCGCGGCTCGTACCTGGGATCAGCCGGCGAGGATACGCTCGATCGCCGGGCGGTTCAGCCCTTTCAGGCCGATGACGACGAGGCGCGAGCGGCGATCGTCTTCAGCGGTCCAGGCGCGGTCGTAATAGTGGTTGACGCGCGGACCGACGGCCTGCAGCAAGAGCCGCATCGGCTTGCCGCCGACGTCGACGAAACCCTTGACGCGCAATACGTTTTCTTCCTCCGCCGCCGTGGCGACGCGTTGTGCCAGCTCGTCCGGGTCGGACACCGACGCAATGTCGATGACGAACGAGTCAAAGTCGTCATGTTCGTGGTCGAGCTCGTCGTCGTGATGGGTCTTGCGGTTCTCGATGTCGTCCTCGACGGCGAGACCAAGGCCGAGCAGCACCGACGGATCGACCTTGCCTTGCGAGGTCGGCACGATCTTCACCGCCCGCGCAACATGCTTGCCGATGACGGCATTGGCGCGCGCCGCGCCGGCTGCGTCCAGCAGGTCGCTCTTCGACAGGATGATCAGGTCGGCACAAGCGAGCTGGTCTTCGAACACCTCCTCGACAGGATCGTCATGGTCGAGCGTCTCGTCCTGCGCGCGCTGCGCCTGCAGGGCGTCCATGTCGTTGGCAACGCGGCCATCAGCCAGCGCCGGCCCGTCGACGACGGCGATGACGCCATCGACCGTGACGCGGCTTTTCACCGACGGCCACTGGAAGGCCTGGACCAGCGGCTTGGGCAGGGCCAGCCCGGACGTCTCGATCAGGATGTGGTCGACCTTCGGCGTCAGCGACAGGATCTGGTCGAGCGCGGGGACAAAGTCGTCGGCGACAGTGCAGCAGATGCAGCCATTGGCCAGCTCGACGATGTTTTCCTCGGGGCAAGTGTCGATGCCGCAGCCCTTCAGGATCTCGCCGTCGATGCCGATATCGCCGAACTCGTTGACGATGATGGCCAGGCGCTTGCCTTTGGCGTTTTCGAGCAAATGGCGGATCAGCGTCGTCTTGCCGGCGCCGAGAAAGCCGGTGACGACGGTGCAGGGGACGCGCGAAACGTTGGCGGCCGAATCTGGGGAAGTCATATCAAGTCCTTCAAAAGGTCGAGGGGAGGGATGCGGGCAACCAAGCCGCGCTTCAGGCAATCGGGACGGCCGCGCCACGGAATGAGGCCGTCCGTCGAAGTAGCGAACAGCTTTGCCCCCGTCACCAGATCGGTGCCGCTGGTCGTGGTCAGGTCGCCGAAGACATAGCTCCAGCAGCCGTCGCGCAGCATCGCGGCGCTGAGCCGGCGCTTGCAATTGCCGAGGCATTCGACGGTGCGGATTTTAATGTTTTCGCTGGAAGCGGCGCGGCGCGTGTCCTCGGCGAGCAGTTCGCCGGCGCGGGGATAAGCGTCCGAACCGGTCTCGTCACGGCAGGACGAGCAGACGATGACGGTAACGCCGGCCGGGGAATCACCATGGCCGGACAATAAATCCGCTGTCTCAGCCGGAAAACTGCTGTCGCGTTCCAAATCAGGCTCCTTGCCCGGAAAACCCGCCAGGCGATCGGATTCTTATGTCCTAGACGGCAGGTCTCCTGGCTCGCGGGTCATCGCCTGGGTGCCGCCTTCCCGGGAATATCCCAGTGGTTTTCGGCCTTGGCTCGTCGCTTACAGTTGCGGGGACAGCCGCGGATTTGAAATCGAGATTTCGCACCGCATTCCCTCTTGGCCCTTGCCGTTGCGGGCAGGGGACCGTCTGGAACGGATTTAGGCTTGTGAAGGCAGTCGTGTCAACGCACGTCTATGACGCGGCGATATCTGCGAGCGGCTGGCCGAGGTCGCCGGCAGCCGTCACCTCGATGCGCTCGAGCCCGAGCCAACCCTGCATCTGCTTCAATTCCTCGAAAAGGGCGGCGGCAGTTTGCGGCGGGGCGCCGGGCTCCGAATAGGCGGCATGGACGCGCAATACGCCGGCCGGGCGGTCGGCCCTGAGGTCGACGCGCCCGACGATGCTGTCGCCGAGCAGGAACGGCAGCACATAATAGCCATACTGGCGCTTTTCGGCCGGCGTGTAGATCTCGATGCGGTAGTGGAAGTCGAACAACCGCTCGGTGCGCGACCGCTCGAAGACGACGGGATCGAACGGCGCAAGCAAGGCGCGCGCCTCGATCCTGCGCGGCAAACGGGCGTCCTTGTGGAGATAGGCTGTTTTGCTCCAGCCTTCGACGCTCACCGGCAACAGGTCGCCAGCCTCGACCAGTTCCTCGATGCGGCCCTTGATGTCGGCGGGCGAGAGGCGGAAATAGTCGCGCAGATCGCCCGCCGTGGCGACGCCATGGGCGCGGGCGGAGATGCGCAGCAGTTCGCGGTGGGCGTCCGCGGGGGACGGAACTGGCAAAGCGAGTACCGTTGGCGGCAGCACGCGCTCCGGCAGATCGTAGAACCGCTCGAAACCACGCCGGTGCGCCGTGGTGATGCGGCCCGCCCAGAACAGCCATTCGAAGGCATGCTTGGCATGGCTCCAGCCCCACCAGCCGCCCGAGCCCTTCTGGCCTTCGAAAGCCGACGCCGCGATCGGGCCTCGTTCAGCGACCTCGCGATAGATGTCCTCAATGTAGGCGGCGTGCTCGCGGCCCCATTTTGCCAGTCCGCTGTACATTTCCTCGCCGCGCTCGGCCCGCCGCATGCGCCAGCGCATCAGCGGATAGGTCTCGACGGGCAAGAACGAGGCTTCATGCGCCCAATATTCGAAGACCATGCGCTTGCGTGTCACCGCGGCGTCGTCGAGCAGCGCCAGCTTGTAGGGGCCAAGCCGCGAATAGAGCGGCATATAATGGGCGCGAACCACGGCGCTGACGGAATCGATCTGCAGCAGGCCGGTACGTGCAAGCACCCGGGCCAGATGCCGGCGGTCAGGCGTGCCGCTGGGGCGCGGGTCATTGAATCCCTGTGCCGCAAGCGCAATGCGACGGGCCAGGGCAAGCGAGATTTTTTCTTTCATGAAGGCGGTATCCGGACGATGTTAGACAGAGAAAATGACCTGCGATTCCGCCCCATGCTAGCAAGGTTTTGGCGGCATCTATGTCAGGAGAGAAAAGTGGAGTGAAAAGTGAAGGAAATCAAACAGGAGCGGATCGGACCAGTTTTCCCGGATATGCCGTCCAGCACCGCGATTTGAACAAGGTTTGACTTGCTTCGCCGAAAGCGCTGCGCTAACCCTCGCCGCGTTGCAGCATAGAGCCCCCTTAAAACGGTTCAGTGGTTAATCTGTCACGCTTCCGCAAGTGGGTCCGGTGCTGTAATCAGAGTGGATTGGCCGCCAACGGAAAACTGCAGCATGAACGCACTTTTAGGTTCGTACCTGCCCATCGTCCTGTTCATCGGCGTGGCGCTGGTCGTCGGCCTGGCGCTGCTCGCCGCACCGTTCCTGGTGGCTTACCGCAACCCCGATCCGGAAAAGCTTTCCGCCTATGAGTGCGGCTTCAACTCGTTCGACGACGCCCGCATGAAGTTCGACATCCGCTTCTACCTGGTGTCGATCCTGTTCATCATCTTCGATCTGGAGGTGGCCTTCCTGTTTCCTTGGGCAGTGTCGTTCAGTCAGATCGGCATGCTCGGTTTCTGGTCGATGATGGTGTTTTTGGCGGTGCTGACCATCGGCTTTGCCTATGAATGGAAAAAAGGAGCGCTGGAATGGGATTGAACGACAGTTCCGGCACGCTCGTCGCGCCGAAGCCCAAGGGCCTCATCGACCCCAACACCGGCAGACCGGTGGGGGAGGATGATCCGTTCTTCCTGGAGATCAACAACGAACTCGCCGACAAGGGTTTTCTCGTCACTTCGACCGAGGCGCTGATCACCTGGGCGCGCAGCGGCTCGTTGATGTTCATGACCTTTGGCCTCGCCTGCTGCGCCGTCGAGATGATCCACACCTCGATGCCACGCTACGACAGCGAGCGTTTCGGTGTCGCGCCGCGCGCGTCTCCGCGCCAGTCCGACATCATGATCGTCGCCGGCACGCTGACCAACAAGATGGCGCCGGCGCTGCGCAAGGTCTACGACCAGATGCCGGAGCCGCGCTACGTCATCTCGATGGGCTCCTGTGCCAATGGCGGCGGCTATTATCATTATTCCTATTCGGTGGTGCGCGGCTGCGACCGCATCGTGCCGGTCGACATCTACGTGCCCGGCTGCCCACCGAGCGCTGAAGCGCTGCTCTACGGCATCCTTCTGCTGCAGAAGAAGATCCGCCGCACCGGCACGATCGAACGGTGAGCGGCATGACCCAGGCGTTGAATGACCTCTCGACCTATCTTGGCGAGAAGCTGACCGGCCGGATCGGCGAAGCGGTGCTCGCCTATGGCGAACTCACTATCTCGGTCGAGCCGCGCGACCTGATCGAGGTGGTGACCTTCCTGCGCGACGACCCGAAATGCCAGTTCATTTCGATCATCGACGTTTGCGGCGCAGATTATCCGTCGCGGGCAAAGCGCTTCGACGTGGTCTATCACCTGCTGTCGCCGAGGCAGAATATCCGCATCCGCATCAAGGTCCAGGCCGACGAAGAGACGCTGGTGCCGTCGATCACCGGCATATATCCCGGCGCGGACTGGTTCGAGCGCGAGACCTACGACCTCTATGGCGTGCTGTTTTCGGGCCATCCCGATCTGCGCCGGATCCTGACCGACTACGGCTTCGAGGGCCATCCGCTGCGCAAGGACTTTCCGCTGACCGGCTTCGTCGAGGTGCGCTACGACGACGAAGCCAAGCGCGTCATCTACGAGCCGGTCGAGCTCAAGCAGGAATTCCGCAATTTCGATTTTCTGTCTCCGTGGGAAGGTACGGATTACGTGCTTCCGGGAGATGAGAAGGCAAAGCAGTAAATGGCTGAAACCTCCGTTCGCAACTTCAATATCAATTTCGGCCCGCAACACCCTGCTGCGCATGGCGTTTTGCGCCTTGTGCTGGAGCTTGACGGAGAAGTCGTCGATCGCGTCGATCCGCATATCGGGCTTTTGCATCGCGGCACGGAAAAGCTGATCGAGCACAAGACTTATCTGCAGGCCGTGCCCTATCTCGACCGGCTCGACTATTGCGCGCCGATGAACCAGGAGCATGCCTTTGCGCTCGCCGCCGAGCGGCTGCTCGGTATCGAGGTGCCGAAGCGCGGGCAGCTTATTCGAGTTCTCTACTCCGAGATCGGCCGCATTATGTCGCACATCCTCAATGTGACGACGCAGGCGATGGATGTCGGCGCGCTGACGCCGCCGCTCTGGGGTTTTGTCGAGCGCGAAAAGCTGATGGTGTTCTATGAGCGCGCCTCGGGCTCGCGCATGCACGCGGCCTATTTCCGGCCGGGCGGCGTCCACCAGGACCTGCCGCAGAAGCTGATCGAGGACATCGGCAAGTGGATCGACCCGTTCCTGAAGTCGGTCGACGACCTCGACGCGCTTTTGACCGGCAACCGCATCTTCAAGCAGCGCAATGTCGACATCGCTACCGTCTCCCTGGCCGACGCTTGGGCCTGGGGCTTTTCCGGCGTCATGGTGCGCGGCTCGGGTGCGCCGTGGGATCTGCGCAAATCGCAGCCCTACGAATGCTATGCCGAGCTGGACTTCGACATTCCGATCGGCAAGAACGGCGACTGCTTCGACCGTTATCTGGTGCGTATGGAAGAGATGCGGCAGTCGGCGAAAATCATGCGCCAGTGCGTCGACCTGTTGCTCGGTAAGGAGGGCAGCGGGCCGGTGTCTAACCTCGACGGCAAGGTGGTGCCGCCGAAGCGCGCGGCGATGAAGCGCTCGATGGAAGCGCTGATCCATCACTTCAAGCTCTACACCGAAGGCTACCGCGTTCCGGCCGGCGAGGTCTATGCCGCGGTCGAGGCGCCGAAGGGCGAGTTCGGTGTCTATCTCGT
Organism: Mesorhizobium sp. M0778; assembly: GCF_040320105.1. NCBI lineage: Bacteria > Pseudomonadati > Pseudomonadota > Alphaproteobacteria > Hyphomicrobiales > Phyllobacteriaceae > Mesorhizobium > Mesorhizobium sp. M0778. Next base: position 11,820 of record NZ_JAMYPA010000002.1, read on the forward strand.
CTCCGACGGCACCAACAAGCCCTACCGCTGCAAGCTGCGCGCCCCCGGCTTTGCGCATCTGCAAGCGATGGACTTTTTGTGCCGCGGCCACATGTTGGCCGACGTCACCGCCGTTCTCGGCTCCCTCGACATCGTGTTTGGTGAGGTCGATCGGTGAATCGCATTCTGAGCCTCATGTTAATCGTCATTGCTGTCGCAATGCACCCTGCATATGCAATCGAGTGCGGAGCGTCTATCGATGCTTCCGATCTTGTGAAGCAGCACTTCAAGCTGAGCTACGTCACGCTTGGCATGCAAGAAAGTGCGACAGCAGAATCCGCCGATGTCGATGCTTTCTATTTCAAGAGAGATACATGCGAGTGTAGCGTCGCAGCGCCGGATGGCGCGAGTTTCTCTAAGGCGGAGGTATCGGCAGCCGCTTCCGGCAAAACAGGGTTCGCGCGGCTTGTTGCTCGCTTGGCTGGTAAATCCGGCGTTTGCCCGCCTGTCATGACAAATTCGCCGACTTTCCAATGTTTCGACGGTACGGCGAAACTTTGTAAGGAGGCCGCAGCAAGATGACGAACCTATACGTCTTTGGTGAGGTCGATCGCTAAATGTCAGTCCGCCGTCTCGCAGAAGCCAGCCTCCAGCCAGCCTCCTTCGCCTTCAACCGGGCGAATGCGGCAGCGGCGAAGCAGTGGATCAAGCAATATCCGAAGGGGCGCGAGCAATCCGCGATCATCCCCTTGCTGATGCTGGCGCAGGAGCAGGAAGGCTGGGTGACCAAGGCGGCGATCGAGACGATCTCCGACATGCTCGGCATGCCCTATATTCGCGGGCTAGAAGTCGCCACCTTCTATACGCAATACCAGCTCAATCCGGTCGGCACCCGCGCGCATGTCCAGGTCTGCGGCACCACGCCCTGCATGCTGCGCGGCTCGGAATCGCTGATGGATGTGTGCCGCTCGAAGATCCATCACGACCAGTTCCACACCAACGACAAGGGCACGCTGTCGTGGGAGGAGGTCGAATGCCTCGGCGCCTGCGTCAACGCACCGATGGTTATGGTCTTCAAGGACACATACGAGGATTTGACGCCGGAGCGGCTTGCCGAGATCATCGACCTCTATGACGCCGGCAAGGGTGCTTCGGTGACGCCAGGACCGCAAAACGGCCGCGTCACCTCAGAGCCGGCCAGTGGCCTGACGACCCTCAAGAGTGAAAAGGCGATCCTGAAGGCGACCCGCGACCGGGAAACCAGGGCGGCGACCAAGGCCGCCAAGGAAGCGGCGCCGGCGGCTGCCGCCGCAGCACCCGCGGCGCCGGCCCCGCCAGCCGCTTCTGCCGCGCCGGCGCCGGTTGCGCCCTCGAATGCCAGCAAGCCGAAGACCGACGCTGTCGAGACCAGTCCGGCGCTGAAATCGCCATCGGCGACAAAAGTCGCGCCCGCGGCGGAAAAGGCGGCGAGCGTTGCAGCGCCGCTGCATTCGGCCGCCAATGCCAACAAGGCCGAGCCGCAGGTCGAGGACGTCTCGAAACAGCGCAAAGGCCCCAAGAACAAGGCCGAGCCGGCGTCTGCTTTCAAAGCGCCGGAGGCCAAGGTTAAACCGGCGAAGACTGCCGCCAAGGCGGCCACGCCGTCGCCCGGAAACAAAAGCCGGCCGACCGGCAAGAAGCCGGTCTGAGGAACGAGCAATGCTTCAGGACAGAGACCGCATCTTCAACAATATCTACGGCCGCTTCGACAAGTCGCTGGCCGGCGCCATGGCGCGCGGTGCCTGGGACAACACGCCCGGCATCATCGCCAAGGGGCGCGAGTGGATCGTCAATGAGATGAAGGCCAGCGGCCTGCGCGGACGTGGCGGCGCGGGCTTCCCGACCGGGCTGAAATGGTCGTTCATGCCCAAGCAAAGCGACGGCCGGCCGAGCTATCTCGTCGTCAATGCCGACGAGTCCGAGCCCGGCACCTGCAAGGACCGCGACATACTGCGCCACGACCCGCACACGCTGGTCGAAGGCTGCCTGCTTGCGGGCTTCGCCATGGGCGCGGTCGCCGCCTACATCTATGTGCGCGGCGAGTTCATCCGCGAGCGCGAGGCGCTGCAACGCGCCATCGACGAGGCCTATGCGGCCAAGCTGATCGGCAAGAACAACACCTCCGGCTATGATTTCGACATCTACATGCATCATGGCGCCGGCGCCTATATCTGCGGCGAGGAAACGGCGCTGCTCGAAAGCCTCGAGGGCAAGAAGGGCCAGCCACGGCTTAAGCCGCCATTTCCGGCCAATGTCGGCCTCTATGGCTGCCCGACGACGGTCAACAATGTCGAGTCCATCGCTGTCGCGCCGACCATCCTGCGCCGCGGTGCCGCCTGGTTCTCGTCCTTCGGCCGGCCCAACAATGTCGGCACCAAGCTGTTCTGCATCTCCGGCCACGTCAACAATCCGTGCACCGTCGAAGAGGCGATGTCGATCCCGTTCCGCGAGCTGATCGAGACGCATTGCGGCGGCATTCGTGGCGGCTGGGATAATCTGCTGGCGGTCATTCCGGGCGGAGCGTCGGTGCCGCTGGTGCCGGCCGAGCAGATCATCGACGAGCCGATGGATTTCGACGCGCTGCGCGACCTGAAATCGGGCCTCGGCACGGCAGCTGTCATCGTCATGGACAAATCGACCGATATCGTGAAAGCGATCGCGCGGCTTTCCTATTTCTACAAGCACGAAAGCTGCGGCCAGTGCACGCCCTGCCGTGAGGGCACCGGCTGGATGTGGCGGGTGATGGAACGGCTGGTGCGCGGCGAGGCGCAGAAGCGCGAGATCGACATGCTGCTCGATGTGACCAAGCAGGTCGAGGGCCACACGATCTGTGCGCTTGGCGACGCGGCGGCATGGCCGATCCAGGGCCTGATGCGACATTTCCGCGGCGAGGTGGAGCGGCGCATCGACGAGTTTTCGCGCAACGCACACCGCGCCGAACCGGTGCTGGCGGCGGCAGAATAGAAGAATTCAAAAATGCGGGCGAATGTCCGAGACGAGGAAACGAGCGCGGGGCAGACGGAAACGACCAGGAGACCACCTATGTCGCTGTTTTCGACACCCGACGATTTTACGCCCGATATGGACCCGTTGTTGAAGATGAACCAGGATCTGACCAGGATGATGCCGAAGGAGATGGCCAATGCCGTCAATCTCCTGGCGCATCCTGTCGCGAGTGCGGCGGCGATGGCGGCACTCGGCATCGGTCTTGCCAACCACGCCTTTGGCATCTGGATGGGCGTGCTTTCGGGCGCGGCCGAAACTTCGCAGCGGCTTTGGCAGCCGGTCGCCGAGGATTTCGAAGCCAGGACGGAACGCTTTTCCGCGACCGGCAAAAGCTCCTCGACAAAGGCGCGCGCAGCGACCAAAACCCTGATTGCCGAGGCGCAGTCCTTCGCCAATGACGTGACCGACATTGCGACGAGCACCGCGGCGCGGAGCTTGGCGAATGCGAGCACCGTTGCAGCGGATGCCTCGGCCGGGCTGATGCCGGAAGATTTCAAGCAGCCCAAAGCGATGGACCGGCCAGCTGAGCCGGCCGACCTCAAGGCGATATCGGGCATCGGGCCGAAACTGGAAAAGGTGCTGAACGGCCTTGGCATCTGGACATACGCCCAGATCGCCGCGTGGACGCCGCAAGAGATCGCCTGGGTCGAAGATTACCTGTCGTTGAAGGGCCGCATCGGCCGTGACGGCTGGATCGGTCAGGCGGCCGCGTTGGCCGGGGTCAAAAAGTGAATTCAATATCGTGCGCGGTCTCGGCTGCGTCCGGAAGGAAAGATTGCGGAACGTCCGCAGGGGTTTGAGGCGAAATGGCAAAGCTCAAGGTCGACGGGAAAGAGATCACTGTACCCGACCATTACACGCTGCTGCAGGCGGCCGAGGACGCCGGCGCGGAAGTTCCGCGCTTTTGCTTCCACGAGCGGCTGTCGATCGCCGGCAATTGCCGCATGTGCCTGATCGAGGTCAAGGGCGGGCCGCCCAAGCCGCAGGCGTCTTGCGCCATGGGCGTGCGCGACCTGCGCCCCGGCCCGAACGGCGAGCCGCCGGAAATCTTCACCAACACGCCGATGGTCAAGAAGGCGCGCGAAGGCGTGATGGAATTCCTGCTGATCAACCATCCGCTGGATTGCCCGATCTGCGATCAGGGCGGCGAGTGCGACCTGCAGGACCAGGCGATGGCGTTCGGCGTCGATTCCTCGCGCTACCACGAGAACAAGCGGGCGGTCGAAGACAAGTATATCGGGCCGCTGGTCAAGACGATCATGAACCGCTGCATCCATTGCACGCGCTGCGTCCGCTTCACCACCGAGATTGCCGGCATATCGGAACTCGGTCTGATCGGCCGCGGCGAGGATGCCGAGATCACCACCTATCTCGAAAGCGCGATGACTTCGGAACTGCAGGGCAATGTCATCGACCTTTGCCCGGTCGGTGCGCTGACTTCCAAACCCTACGCCTTCCAGGCACGGCCGTGGGAACTGACCAAGACCGAATCCATCGACGTCATGGACGCCGTCGGCTCGGCGATCCGCGTCGATAGCCGAGGCCGCGAAGTGATGCGCATCCTGCCGCGTACCAACGAGGCGGTGAACGAGGAATGGATTTCCGACAAGACCCGCTTCATTTGGGACGGCTTGCGCACGCAGCGCCTCGACCGGCCCTATGTGCGCAAGGACGGCAGACTGGCCCCCGCAAGCTGGGCCGAGGCTTTTGCCGCGATCAAGGAAGCGGTGTCGAATGCCGCACCCGAAAAGATCGGTGCCATTGCCGGCGATCTTGCCGCCGTCGAGGAGATCTACGCGCTGAAGCTTCTGATGGCTTCGCTTGGCTCGAAGAACACCGACTGCCGCCAGGACGGTGCCGCACTCGATCCGTCGCTCGGCCGGGCGAGCTATGTCTTCAACCCGACCATCGAAGGCATCGAACAGGCCGATGCGGTGCTGATCATCGGCGCCAATCCGCGCTTCGAGGCGTCCTTGCTCAACGCCCGCATCCGCAAGCGCTGGCGGGCCGGCAATCTGCCGGTCGGCGTCATCGGCGATGTCGGCGATACGCGCTATGATTACGAGCAACTCGGCGCCGGGCCGGAATCGCTGAAGGATCTTGCCGATGGCAACGGCAAATTCTTTCAACTGCTGAAGAAGGCGACGCATCCGCTGATCATCGTCGGCCAGGGTGCGCTGGCGCGTCCGGACGGCGCGGCCGTGCTCGGCCAGGCGGCGAAGCTCGCCGTCGCCGTCAACGCCGCAAGGGCCGACTGGAACGGCTTTGCCGTACTGCACACCGCGGCGGCGCGGGTCGGCGGCCTCGATGTCGGCTTTGTGCCGGGCGAGGGCGGCAGGAACGTCGCCGGCATGCTGGGCGAGACCGATGTGCTGTTCCTGCTCGGCGCCGACGAAATCGACATGGCCAAGACCGGCGGCGCTTTCGTCGTCTATATCGGCACGCATGGCGACAAGGGCGCGCATCGCGCCAACGTCATCCTGCCGGGTGCCGCCTATACCGAGAAGTCGGGCACCTTCGTCAACACCGAAGGCCGCGTGCAGCAGACCAACCGGGCCGGCTTCGCGCCCGGCGAGGCGCGCGAGGACTGGGCGATCCTTCGGGCACTGTCGGATGTGCTCGGCAAGAAGCTGCCGTTCGATTCGCTGCCGCAATTGCGCGCTAGGCTCTATGCGGAATACCCGCATCTTGCCCGCATCGACCATGTCGCGGCCGGCGACCCGGCCGACATCGCCAGGGTGGCCAAGCTCGGCGGGCGGCTGAACAAGGGCACCTTCACCTCGCCGGTCAAGGATTTCTACCTGACCAACCCGATCGCGCGGGCTTCCGCGGTGATGGCCGAGTGCTCGGCTTTGGCGAAGAACGGCTTCAGGCAGGCGGCGGAGTAGACATGGACACCTTCTTCTCCTTCTACGTGCTGCCGGCGCTGCTGATCCTTTTGAAGTCGGTCGTGCTGATCGTCGTTCTGTTGATCTTCGTCGCCTATGTGCTTTACGCCGACCGCAAGATCTGGGCGGCGGTGCAATTGCGCCGCGGACCGAACGTCGTCGGCCCATGGGGCACGCTGCAGGCCTTCGCTGACCTTTTGAAATTCGTCTTCAAGGAGCCGGTGATTCCGTCCGGCGCCAACAAGGGCGTTTTCCTGCTGGCGCCGCTGGTGTCGGCGGTGCTTGCGATCTCAGCCTGGGCGGTGATCCCGGTCAATGAGGGCTGGGCCATCGCCAACGTCAATGTCGGCATCCTCTACGTCTTCGCCATCTCCTCGCTCGAGGTCTATGGCGTGATCATGGGCGGCTGGGCGTCCAATTCGAAATACCCGTTCCTCGGTGCGCTGCGCTCGGCGGCGCAGATGGTGTCCTACGAAGTCTCCATCGGTTTCGTCATCGTCACCGTGCTGCTTTGCGTCGGCTCGCTCAACCTGACCGATATCGTTTTGTCGCAGCAGGATGGGCTGGGCACGAGGATCGGCCTGCCCAATACCTTCCTCGACTGGCATTGGCTGTCCCTGTTTCCGATGTTCATCGTCTTCTTCATCTCGGCGCTGGCGGAAACCAACCGTCCGCCCTTCGACCTCGTGGAAGCCGAATCGGAACTCGTCGCCGGCCATATGGTCGAATATTCCTCGACGCCGTTCCTGTTGTTCTTCCTGGGCGAATATGTCGCCGTCGTCCTGATGTGCGCACTGGCCACCATCCTGTTCCTTGGCGGCTGGCTGCCGCCCTTCAATTTCGCGCCGTTCACCTGGGTGCCGGGGCTGATCTGGTTCGTGCTCAAGGTCTGCCTGGTGTTCTTCATGTTCTCGATGGTGAAGGCGTTCGTGCCGCGCTATCGCTACGACCAGCTGATGCGGCTCGGCTGGAAGGTCTTCCTGCCGATCTCGCTGTTCATGGTGGTCGCCACCGCCGCCTTCCTCAAGATCACGGGGTTTGCCTGATGTCAGCATTGTCCCAGGCCGCCAAGTCACTGCTATTGCAGGATTTCGTCAGTGCTTTCTTCCTGTCGATGCGCCAGTTCTTCGCGCCGAAGGAGACGATCAATTATCCGCATGAGAAGGGGCCGGTCAGCCCGCGCTTCCGTGGCGAACATGCGCTGCGCCGCTATCCGAACGGCGAGGAACGTTGCATCGCCTGCAAATTGTGCGAGGCGATCTGCCCGGCGCAGGCCATTACCATCGAAGCCGGCCCGCGCCGCAATGACGGCACGCGGCGCACCGTGCGCTACGACATCGACATGGTGAAATGCATTTATTGCGGCTTCTGCCAGGAAGCCTGCCCGGTCGACGCTATCGTCGAGGGGCCGAATTTCGAATTCGCGACGGAGACGCGCGAGGAGCTTTATTACGACAAGGACAGGCTTCTGGCCAATGGCGACCGCTGGGAGCGTGAACTTGCGCGCAACATCTCGCTGGATGCGCCTTACCGCTGATATTTGACGCATGGACGGGGCGAGGGGCCTCGTTTAAGGAACACGCAACTTGCCGGCCGGAGGCGGTGGCAAAAAACAGGACGAATGTCCTGTTCGGACAGGAAACCCGGGGGAACCCATGCTGAGTGGACTAGAGGCGGCCTTTTTCTACCTCTTCGCCTTTGTCGCGGTGGCGTCGGCGTTCATGGTCATTTCGGCGCGCAATCCTGTGCATTCGGTGCTGTTCCTGATCCTGACCTTCTTCAACGCCGCCGGCCTGTTCATGCTGACCGGCGCCGAGTTCCTGGCGATGATCCTGCTCGTCGTCTATGTCGGCGCGGTTATGGTGCTGTTCCTGTTCGTCGTGATGATGCTCGACGTCGATTTCGCCGAGATGAAGGAAGGCGCCCTGCAATACGCGCCGATCGGCGCGCTGGTCGGCCTGATCCTGGCAGCGGAGTTGATCATCGTGCTCGGCGGCTACACATTTGCGCCGAAACTGGCGGCGACGGTTTCGAAGCCCATCCCGGACCTGGCCGCGCGCTCCAACACGGCGGCGCTCGGCGACATCCTCTATACGGATTACCTCTATTACTTCCAGGTGGCGGGGCTGGTGCTGCTGGTCGCCATGATCGGCGCCATCGTGCTGACGCTGCGCCACAAGCCGGGCGTCAAGCGGCAGTCGATCGCCGCCCAGGTCGGCCGCACGCCGGTAACCGGAGTGGAAATCCGCAAGGTCAAGACGGGCGAAGGAGTCTGAGATGGTCGTCGGCATCGCGCACTACCTGACCGTATCGGCGATCCTGTTCACGCTCGGCGTGTTCGGCATCTTCCTGAACCGTAGGAACGTCATCGTCATCCTGATGTCGATCGAGCTGATCCTGCTTGCGGTCAACATCAATTTCGTCGCCTTTTCGGCGGCGCTGGGCGACCTGGTCGGCCAGGTGTTCGCACTGTTCGTGCTGACCGTCGCGGCGGCCGAGGCGGCGATCGGCCTTGCCATTCTCGTCGTCTTCTTCCGCAACCGCGGCTCGATCGCGGTCGAAGACGTGAACATGATGAAGGGTTGACGGAACCACCATGTATCAGGCCATCGTCTTCCTTCCGCTGCTCGGCTTCCTGATCGTCGGCCTGTTCGGCACCTCGCTCGGCGCCAAGGCTTCCGAATACATCACCTCAGGCTTCCTGGTGATCGCGGCTGTGCTGTCGTGGGTTGCCTTCTTCTCGGTCGGCTTCGGCGGCGGCGAGGTGTTCACCCTGCCGGTGATGCGCTGGATCCAGTCGGGCGGCCTCGAAGCGTCGTGGGCGCTGCGGATCGACACGCTGACCGTAGTGATGCTGGTCGTCGTCAATACGGTGTCGGCGCTGGTCCATATCTACTCGATCGGCTACATGCATCACGACCCGGACCGGCCCCGCTTCTTCGCCTATCTGTCGCTGTTCACCTTCGCCATGCTGATGCTGGTGACGGCCGACAACCTCGTGCAGATGTTCTTCGGCTGGGAAGGTGTCGGTCTGGCCTCCTATCTGCTGATCGGCTTCTGGTACAAGAAGCCGTCGGCCAATGCGGCTGCGATCAAGGCCTTCGTCGTCAACCGCGTCGGCGATTTCGGCTTCGCGCTTGGCATATTCGGCGTGTTCGTGCTTTTCGGCTCGGTCAATCTCGGCACTATCTTCGCCAATGCGGCGACCTTCATTCCGGCCGAAGGCGCGCAGCAGGGTCCGGCCGTACTGACCTTCCTCGGCTATGCGCTTGACAAGCAGGCTGCGATGACGGTCGTCTGCCTGCTCCTGTTCATGGGCGCAATGGGCAAGTCGGCGCAGGTGCCGCTGCACACCTGGCTGCCGGATGCCATGGAAGGCCCGACGCCGGTCTCGGCACTGATCCATGCCGCCACCATGGTGACGGCAGGCGTGTTCATGCTGGCGCGGCTGTCGCCACTGTTCGAGCTGTCGCATTCGGCGCTGACCGTGGTCACCTTCATCGGCGCCTTCACCGCCTTCTTCGCGGCGACAGTCGGTCTCGTCCAGAACGATATCAAGCGCGTCATCGCCTATTCGACGTGCTCACAGCTCGGCTACATGTTCGTGGCGCTCGGCGTCGGCGCCTATGGCGCGGCGATCTTCCATCTGTTCACGCACGCCTTCTTCAAGGCGCTACTGTTCCTCGGCTCGGGTTCGGTCATCCACGCCGTCTCCGACGAGCAGGACATGCGCAAGATGGGCGGCCTGAGGACGCTCATCCCGACGACCTACTGGATGATGGTGATCGGCACGTTGGCGCTGACCGGCGTCGGCATCCCGGTGACGATCATCGGCACGGCCGGTTTCTTCTCCAAGGACGCCATCATCGAAGCCGCTTTTGCCAGCCACAATGCGGTCGCCGGGTTTGCCTTCATATTGCTGGTCATTGCCGCCTGCTTCACCTCCTTCTATTCCTGGCGGCTGATCTTCATGACCTTCCATGGCGAGCCGCGGGCCAGCCATGAGGTGATGCACCATGTCCATGAATCGCCGCCGGTCATGCTGGTGCCGCTGTTCATCCTGGCGGCAGGCGCCCTGTTCGCCGGCGTGATCTTCCACGGCGCCTTCATCGGCGAGGGCTATGCCGAATTCTGGAAGGTGTCGCTGTTCACGCTGCCTGACAACCACATCCTGCACGAGATCCACGAACTGCCGCTTTGGGTCGAGCTCGCGCCGTTCATCGCCATGCTGATCGGCTTTGCGATAGCCTGGCAATTCTACATTCGCGCGCCGGAAATGCCTCGGAGCGTCGCGGCCAACCATCGCCTGCTCTACGCCTTCCTGCTCAACAAATGGTATTTCGACGAGCTCTACGACTTCCTGTTCGTGCGGCCGGCAAAGCGCCTCGGCAGCTTCCTGTGGAAGACCGGCGACGGCACTATCATCGACGGGCTCGGGCCGGACGGCATCTCGGCGCGCGTCGTCGACGTCACCAACCGCGTCGTCAAGCTGCAGACCGGCTATCTCTACCACTATGCCTTCGCCATGCTGATCGGCGTTGCCGCACTCGTCACCTGGATGATGCTCTGATGACCGCCTGGCCGATCCTATCGCTGGTCACCTTCCTGCCGCTGGTTGGTGTGCTGCTCATCCTTTTCGTGCGCGACGACAGCGACAATGCGCGCCGCAACATCCGCGCCATTGCGCTGTTCACGACCGCCTTCACATTCGTGGTTTCGCTGTTCATCTGGACCGGCTTCGACAATTCGCAGCCCGGCTTCCAGTTCGTCGAGAAGATTGCCTGGCTGGATTCCGGCATCTCCTACCATATGGGCGTAGATGGCATCTCCATGCTGTTCGTCATCCTGACCACCTTCCTGATGCCGCTCTGCATCCTCGCCTCGTGGGAATCGATCGAGAAGCGCGTCAAGGCCTATATGATCGCCTTCCTGCTGCTCGAGACGCTGATGATCGGCGTGTTCTGCGCGCTCGACATCGTCCTGTTCTATGTCTTCTTCGAAGCCGGCCTGATCCCGATGTTCATTATCATCGGCGTGTGGGGCGGCAAGCGGCGCGTCTATGCCTCGTTCAAGTTCTTCCTCTATACGCTGGCCGGCTCGGTGCTGATGCTGCTCGCTATCATGGCGATGTTCTTCCAGTCCGGCACCACCGACATCCCGACGCTTCTGACCCACAACTTCCCGGCCAATATGCAGACCTGGCTATGGCTTGCCTTCTTCGCTTCCTTTGCGGTGAAGATGCCGATGTGGCCGGTGCATACCTGGCTGCCGGACGCCCATGTCGAAGCGCCGACGGCCGGCTCGGTGATCCTGGCCGCCATCCTGCTCAAGATGGGCGGATATGGCTTCCTGCGTTTTTCGCTGCCGATGTTTCCGATCGCATCCGAAATGTTCGCGCCGCTGATCTTCACGCGCTCCGTCGTCGCCATCATCTACACCTCGCTGGTGGCGCTGATGCAGGAGGACATGAAGAAGCTGATCGCCTATTCGTCGGTCGCCCACATGGGCTTCGTTACCATGGGCATCTTCGCGATGAACCAGGAAGGCGTCCAGGGTTCGATCTTCCAGATGCTTTCGCACGGCCTGGTCTCAGGCGCGCTGTTCCTCTGCGTCGGCGTCGTCTACGACCGCATGCACACGCGTGACATCGACGCCTATGGCGGGTTGGTCAACAACATGCCGAAATATGCAACCGTGTTCATGATCTTCACCATGGCCAATGTCGGCCTGCCCGGCACCAGCGGCTTCGTCGGCGAGTTCCTGACCATGCTCGGCGTGTTCCGGGTCAACACCTGGGTGGCGTTCTTCGCCGCCACCGGCGTCATCCTGTCGGCGGCCTATGCGCTCTGGCTCTACCGCAAGGTGATCTTCGGCGCATTGACCAAGGAAAGCCTGAAAGGCCTGCTGGACCTGTCGACACGCGAGAAGGTGATCATCTATCCGCTGGTCGCGCTGGTCATCTTCTTCGGCGTCTATCCGGCGCCGATCTTCGACGCGACGGCCGAATCGGTCAAGGCGCTCGTCACCAATGTCACTGCATCCATCGGCGCCGCGCAGACCGCGGCGGCGAACTGACTGGGGTTTTGCGAACCATGACGCCGGACCTTCTCTCCAGCCTGTCGCTCTCGACGCCAGAGCTGATCCTCGCCATCGGCGCCTTGGCGCTGTTGATGCTCGGCGCCTATTCGCGCGCCAACACCACCGTCACAGTGAGCGGCCTTGCCGTCGCCGTGCTGGTGATCGCTGGCGCCTGGCTGATCTTTTCCCCGGGGCAGGGCAACGCCTATGGCGAAGCCTTCATCCAGGATCCGTTCGCCCGCTTCATGAAGGTGTTGGCGCTAATCGGCTCGGCGGTGACGTTGGTCATGTCGGTCCGCTTTGCCCAGGCGGAGCATTTCGACAAGTTCGAATATCCGGTGCTGAGCCTGCTCTGCACGCTCGGCATGATGCTGATGATCTCGGCCAACGGCATGATCGGGCTCTATCTCGGCCTCGAGCTGCAGTCGCTGGCGATCTACGTGCTGGCGGCGATCAACCGCGACAGTCTGCGTTCGACCGAGGCCGGCCTGAAGTATTTCGTCCTTGGCGCGCTGTCTTCGGGCATGCTGCTTTACGGCATCTCGCTGGTCTACGGCTACACCGGCAATACCGGCTTCCAGGAGATCGCCGCGGCGCTGAGCGGCGGCGAGCGCCAGCTCGGCCTCGTCTTCGGCCTGGTTTTCGTGCTGGCCGGCCTTGCCTTCAAGATCTCGGCGGTGCCGTTCCATATGTGGACGCCCGACGTCTATGAAGGTGCGCCGACGCCGGTGACGGCTTTTCTGGCGGCGGCACCCAAAATGGCGGCGATGGCGCTGATGGTGCGCGTCACCATGGGCGCCTTCAAGCCGATCGCCGCCGACTGGCAGCAGATCATCGTCTTCATCTCGATCGCGTCGATGGCGCTCGGCGCCTTTGCGGCGATCGGCCAGACCAACATCAAGCGGCTGATGGCCTATTCCTCCATCGGCCATATGGGCTATGCGCTGGTCGGCCTTGCCGCCAACAGCCAGGACGGCGTGCGCGGCGTCGCCATCTACATGCTGATCTACCTGGTGATGACGCTCGGCACCTTCGCCTTCATCCTCGCCATGCGGCGCAAGGAGGGCAATGTCGAGCAGATCAGCGATCTCGCCGGCCTGTCGGCGACCAACCCGATCATGGCGACGATCCTCACCATCCTGATGTTCTCGCTGGCCGGTATCCCGCCGCTCGCCGGCTTCTGGGGAAAATGGTACGTGTTCCTTGCCGCCATCAATGCCAATCTCTACGCGCTGGCGATCATCGGCGTGCTGGCCTCGGTGGTGGGCGCCTATTATTATCTGCGCATCATCAAGATCATGTGGTTCGACGAACCGGTCGGCGGCTTCGTTCCGATGGCGACCGAACTGCGCGTCGTGCTCGGCGTCTGCGGCGCCTTCGTGCTGTTCTATGTGCTGATCGGCGGCCCGATCGGAACCTATGCCGCTGCCGCAGCCAAGACCTTCTTCTGACGGAATGACATTCAGGCTGGCTCCAACCGCGGCTTCGGAAGGGTTCCGGCTCGAGGCGCACGACACGGTCGGCTCCACCAATGCGCTGGCGCTGGAGCACGCGCGGGCCGGCGATCCGGGCAAGCTCTGGGTCGTCTCAAAAAAGCAGGAAGCCGGGCGTGGCCGCCGTGGCCGCGCCTGGGCGACGCCCGAAGGCAATCTGGCAGCGACGCTGCTGGTGATCACCAACACCGAGCTTCGGCTTGCCGCGACGCTCGGCTTCGTTGCCGGACTGGCGCTGGCCGACGCGCTCGACGCTGTCGTGCCGAAGGGCAGGATCGCGATCGGCCTCGATGGTGCGAGCCAAGGCAAGAACCGTTTCGAGCTGAAATGGCCGAACGATGTGCTTGCCTCGGGCGCCAAGCTCGCCGGCATCCTACTGGAATCGGCGATGCTGGAGGGGGGCCGTTCCGCAGTGGCTGTCGGCATCGGCGTCAATGTGGTGGCATACCCTGAGGATTTGCCCTATCCAGCGACGTCGCTCAACGCGCTGGGGTCTGCTTGCGATGCCGAGACGCTGTTTCTGGCGCTGTCGGATGCATGGAGCGAGAATGCTCGGCTGTGGAACGAAGGGCGTGGGCTTGCCGCCGTCAGGCAGCGGTGGCTGGCGCGTGCGGCGGGGCTTGGCGGGCAGGTTGCTGTCAGAATTGACGGTAATGTGGTGCGCGGCACCTTCGAGACCATTGACGAGGACTGCCGTTTCGTGATCCGCGACGATGAAGGTTCGGTTCTGACGATCGCCGCCGGCGACGTGCATTTCGGCGCGGTTGCCTCGGCCGGCGGTTGACTGGCCAATACGTTTGACTGGCCTGTATTTGACCAGCTTGAATTTGACCGGCCCAAGAGTTTGACGGGCAAGGAAGGAAAGATCATGGCGAAAGCGGAAAACGCCGAACTTGTCTTCGTGCCGCTCGGCGGTGTCGGTGAGATCGGCATGAACTTCGCCCTCTACGGCTATGGCCCGGCCAATGCGCGCGAATGGATCGTCGTCGATGTCGGCGTCACCTTTCCCGATGCAACCCTGCCCGGCGTCGACCTGGTGCTGCCCGACACGCGCTTCATCGAGGAGAATGTCGCCAATCTGCGCGGGATCGTCATCACCCATGCGCATGAGGACCACTACGGTGCGCTGCACGACATCTGGCCGAAGCTCAAGGCGCCGGTGTGGATGACGCCGTTCAGCGCCGGCCTGCTGGAAGCCAAGCGGCAGGGCGAGCAAGGGGCGCCGAAAATTCCGGTGACGATCTACCGGGCCGGCGAGAAATTCACCGTCGGTCCGTTCGAGATCGAGGCCATCCCCGTCGCGCACTCCATTCCCGAGCCGATGTCGCTGGCGATCACCACTCCGGCCGGCGTCGTCATCCATACCGGCGACTGGAAGATCGATCCGGCGCCGACGGTGGGGCCGATGACCGACGAGTCACGCTTCCGCGCCTATGGCGACAAGGGCGTGCTGGCGCTGATCTGCGATTCCACCAATGCGTTGCGGGAAGGGGAATCGCCGTCCGAAGTGGCGGTGGGCGAGGGCATCAAGAGCGTCATCCAGAACGCCAAGGGCCGTGTCGCCGTCACCAGCTTCTCCTCCAATGTCGGGCGCATCGTCTCCATCGCCAAGGCAGCGCGGGATGCCGGCCGCCAGTGCCTGGTGCTTGGCCGCTCGATGAAGCGCGTCATCGATGTGGCTGATGAACTCGGCTATATGGACGGCTTGCCGGAATTCATCGCCGAGGAAGATTACGGCTTCATCCCGCGCGAAAACCTCGTCATCATCTGTACCGGCAGCCAGGGCGAGCCGCTTGCCGCACTCGCCAAGCTGTCGCGCGACGAGATGAAGTCGGTGGCGCTGACTGCCGGCGACACGGTGGTGTTTTCCTCGCGCACCATTCCCGGCAATGAGAAGGCGATCCTCGAGATCAAGAACCGCCTGATCGATCTCGGCATCAAGATCATTGAGGACGGCGATGCGCTGGTGCATGTCTCCGGTCATCCGCGCCGCAGCGAATTGCGCAAGATGTATGAATGGGTGCGGCCGCAGATCGGCGTTCCCGTGCATGGCGAGGCGGCGCATCTGGTGGCGCAGGGCTCGCTGATGTCGACGTCCGGCATCGGCCAGGTGGCGCAGGTGCGCGACGGCGACATGCTCAGGCTCTATCCGGGTGCGGCTGCGATCATCGACCAGGTGCCGTTCGGCCGCATCTACAAGGACGGAAGGCTGGTCGGCACCGACCAGGCGATGGGCATTCGCGACCGGCGCAAGCTGTCCTTCGCCGGCCACGTCGCCGTCAATGTCGTGCTCGACGACAAATACGAACTCGCCGGCGATCCCGATCTCGTCGCCATCGGCGTCGCCGAGGCCGATGGCAGCGGCGAGAGCCTGGAAGACCTGATGATCGATGCGGCAATCGGCGCCGTGGACTCCATCCCCCGCCAGCGCCGAAAAGACCTCGACCTGGTCCAGGAGGCGGTGCGGCGCGCGGTGCGCGGCGCGGCCAACGAAGCCTGGGGCAAGAAGCCGCTGGTGACGGTGTTCGTCACGCGGTAAGGGAATAGGGGAGTAGGGCAGTACGGCAGTAGGGGAGAAAGTAGTTTTCCCTACTCCCATACTGCCCTATTGCCTTACTGCCCTAAGGACGCAGTCAATGCTCGGACGCCTCAACCATGTCGCGCTTGCCGTGCCGGATCTGGCTGCGGCGGCGGCGGCCTATCGGGATACGCTTGGCGCCCGCGTGACCGCGCCGCAGGCGCTGCCGGAGCATGGCGTGACGGTGGTGTTCGTCGACGTCGGCAATACCAGGATCGAGTTGCTGGAGCCGCTCGGCGAAGGCTCGCCGATCGCGGCATTCCTCGAGAAGAATCCGTCCGGCGGCATGCACCATGTCTGCTACGAGGTTGACGACATTGTTGCGGCGCGCGACCGTCTCAAGGCCAGCGGCGCGCGCGTGCTGGGCGATGGCAATCCGAAGACCGGCGCGCATGGCAAACCGGTATTGTTTCTGCACCCCAAGGACTTTTTCGGCACGCTGGTCGAACTGGAGCAAGCATGAGCTGGGTCTCTTTCATCGCCCTGTTCTTCGCCACATGGTGGGTGGTGTTGTTCGCCGTCCTGCCGTTCAGCATGCGGACGCAGGACGAGGACCAGGATGTGACGCTGGGTACGGTTCCGAGCGCGCCGCGCGGACCGCATATGGTGCGCGCCGCACTGCGCACGACGATCGCCACACTGGTCCTGATGGGCATCTTCTACGGCATCACGAGAGGGCTTGGTCTCGGCATCGACGACATCCCGCACATCGTGCCGGATTTCAACCAGAGCCCAGCGCATTAGCCGGCTACCCAATGTCCTGCTATCCAAGACCTATGCCGACGCCCTGAAATCAAGCTCAGCCAGCAAGGTCAACCCAAGTAAAGGCCGTGGGCCGGATTTGGGCTGACGCAACGTCATGTAGTTTGGCAATCTGTCTTGCTAACCAAATGATTGCACAAAAAAAATGCAAGGCGCGAGGCCTTGCAATTTAAACGCGTCCGATCTGTTTCCGGTGTCCGGCGGCAGCGAGTTACCGCGCCTAGATCGCATCCTCCCAAGACTTTGACCGCGTAGGAGGGCAGATTTTTCTCCGCCCTCTCGGTTATCGGGGCACACTAGCCTAAGGCGGGTGAAAATGTCACGAAGAATTTTGCCCGGAAACAGGCAATCTCGTGCTGCAGTGCACAATAGTACGGCAGGCGTTGCTTGCGAAACGCCCAGCAAGCCGTGTGCGGCAATTGCGGCGTCTGTGCAGCGCCTGGGCCGGGTTTCCATTCCGCCATGAAATGGCTATGAAGCCGGGGCAAGCAAGCCTGCGCTGCGCCGATTCCGGCGCCGCCATCCTCTCTCACGGACCAGTTCATGCGTTTGTCGCGCTATTTCCTGCCCATCCTCAAAGAAAATCCGCGCGAGGCCGAGATCGTCTCGCATCGGCTGATGCTGCGCGCCGGCATGATCCGCCAGCAGGGGCAAGGCAGCTTCTCCTGGCTGCCGCTCGGCAAGCGGGTACTGGACAAGGTCTGCCGGATCATTCGCGAGGAGCAGAATCGCGCCGGCGCGCTCGAAATCCTGATGCCGACCATCCAATCGGCCGAGCTGTGGCGCGAAAGCGGCCGCTACGAAGACTACGGCAAGGAGATGCTGCGCATCAAGGACCGGCAAGATCGCGACATGCTCTACGGCCCGACCAACGAGGAGATGGTCACCGAGATCTTCCGCTCCTACGTCAAGTCCTACAAGGACCTGCCGCTCAACCTCTATCATATCCAGTGGAAGTTTCGCGACGAGGTGCGCCCGCGCTTTGGCGTCATGCGTTCGCGCGAATTCCTAATGAAGGACGCCTATTCCTTCGACCTCGATTATGAAGGCGCCAAGGCCGCTTATAACCGTATGTTCGTGTCCTATCTCAGGACGTTCACGCGCATGGGGCTGCAGGCGATCCCGATGCGCGCCGACACCGGGCCGATCGGCGGCGACCTCAGCCATGAGTTCATCATCCTGGCCGACACCGGCGAGAGCCAGGTGTTTTGCCATCGCGACTATCTCTCGCTTGATGTACCAGGGGCGAATACCGACTTTTCGAATGACGCCGAGATTGCCGAGATCGTCAAGACATGGACGACGCCCTATGCCGCCACCGACGAAATGCATGACGAGGCGGCATGGGAAAAGCTCTCCGAAGCCGACAAGGTCTCGGCGCGCGGCATCGAGGTTGGCCATATCTTCCATTTCGGCGACAAATATTCCAAGCCGATGGGCGCCAAGGTGACCGGGCCGGACGGCAAGGATCATTTCGTCTCTGGCGGTTCCTACGGCATCGGTCCGTCGCGGCTGGTCGCGGCGATTATCGAGGCCAGCCATGACGATAACGGCATCATCTGGCCGGAAGCGGTGGCGCCGTTCGACATCGGCCTGATCAACATGAAGGCTGGCGATGCCGAATGCGACCGCGTCTGCGGTGAGATGCATGCCGCCTTTGCCGCCGCCGGCAAGGAGGTGCTCTACGATGACACCGACCAGCGGCCGGGAGGCAAGTTCGCTACCGCCGACCTGATCGGACTTCCGTGGCAGGTGATCGTGGGGCCGCGCGGCGTCGCAGCCGGCGAGGTCGAGATCAAGAACCGCAGGACCGGCGAGCGCGAGACGCTGCCGATCGGCGACGTGAAAAAGCGTTTCGGTGCCGCCGCATGAACGAAGCGGCAGCAGCCAAACCTTCGGGGGCAGGACCCTTTTCCGGCTTTGAGCGTATGGTTGCGTGGCGCTATCTGCGCTCGCGCCGCAAGGAGACGGTGATCTCGGTCATCGCCTCGATCTCCTTCCTCGGCATCATGCTGGGCGTTGCCACGCTGATCGTCGTCATGGCGGTCATGAACGGCTTTCGCGCCGAACTGCTGACGCGCATCCTCGGCGTCAACGGGCACCTGATCGTGCAGCCGCTCGACATGCCGCTGGAGGACTATGCCCAGGTCGCCGGCCGCATCAACGGCGTGCCCGGCGTCAAATACGCCATTCCGCTGATCGACGGGCAGGTGCTGGCGCAAGGCAATGTCGGCGGCGGCACCGGCGCGCTGGTGCGCGGCATACGCGGCGAGGACCTCGGCAAGATCACCATCGTCGCCAACAACATCAAGGAGGGCTCGATCGTCGGCTTCGACACCGGCGAGGGCGTCGCCATCGGCAGCCGCATGGCCGAGAATCTCGGCCTTGTGCTTGGCGATACGATCACGCTGATCTCGCCCGAGGGCGACGTCACGCCGCTCGGCACGACGCCGCGCATGAAGGGCTATCCGGTCACCGCGATCTTCGAGGTCGGCATGTCGGAATATGACAGCTCCATCGTTTACATGCCGTTCTCGGAATCGCAGCTTTATTTCAACATGGACGGCCGGGCGCAGACGATCGAGATCTACACCGACAATCCCGACAATATCGACGCGCTGAAGCCGAAGGTCGAAGAGGCGGCGCAGCGGCCGATCAGCCTTGTCGATTGGCGGCAACGCAACAAGACGTTCTTCGACGCGCTGCAGGTCGAGCGCAACGTCATGTTCATGATCCTGACGCTGATCGTGCTGGTGGCGGCCCTCAACATCATTTCGGGCCTGATCATGCTGGTCAAGGACAAGGGCCACGACATCGCCATCCTGCGCACCATGGGAGCGACGCGCGGCGCGATCCTGCGCATCTTCCTGATGACAGGCGCTGCGATCGGCGTTGTCGGCACCATCGCCGGCGTGCTGCTCGGTATCTTGATCTGCCTCAACGTCGAGCGCATCCGCCAGTTCTTCTCCTGGCTGGCCAACGAGCGGCTGTTCAATCCCGAGCTTTATTTCCTAAGCCAGCTGCCGGCCCGCATGGATGCCAGCGAGACGATCTCGGTCGTTCTCATGGCTTTGGCGCTGTCGTTCCTGGCGACACTGTTTCCGGCGTGGCGCGCCGCCAGGCTCGATCCGGTCGAAGCGCTGAGGTACGAATGATGGCCGAGGCCATTATCGAGCTGAAGAGCGTCGAACGGCACTATGTGCAGGGGCCGCGCAAGCTGACCATCCTGAGCGGCGCCGATTTTTCGCTAAAGCGTGGTGAGATGGTGGCGCTGGTGGCGCCTTCGGGCACCGGCAAGTCGACGCTGCTCCACACCGCCGGGCTGCTGGAGCGGCCGGACGCCGGCGACGTGATCCTGGCGGGGCGCGCCTGCGGTCGGCTTTCCGACGACGAGCGCACGGCGATCCGCCGCAACGATGTCGGCTTCGTCTATCAGTTCCATCACTTGCTGCCGGAATTCTCGGCGCTGGAAAACATCATGATGCCGCAGCTGATAAAAGGGCTGGCGCGCAAGGAGGCGGCCGAGCGGGCGGCGCAATTGCTCGACTACATGCAGATCGGCAAGCGGGCGCATCATCGCCCTTCCGAGCTCTCCGGCGGTGAGCAGCAGCGCGTCGCCATTGCGCGCGCCGTCGCCAATGCGCCGCTGGTGCTTTTGGCCGACGAGCCGACCGGCAATCTCGACCCGGTGACCGCTTCCTACGTGTTCGAGGCGCTGGCAGCGCTGGTCCGGCAATCGGGCCTGGCGGCACTGATCGCCACCCATAATCACGAGCTTGCCTCGCGCATGGATCGCCGCGTGACGCTTGCCGACGGCAAGGTCGTGCCGCTTTAGGGTGTATTGATATTCAGGTGATGCCTGCCTGCGGATGGCAGCTCCTGCGCTTCCGTACTGCGATAGGGTGAATTTGGTTTGATATAGACTTCGTGAGGCTACTTTTTCTGCTCATCCCACTTACGGATCAGCTCGCGGATCGCAACTGTGTTCTCCTCGACCGCCTTGGTGTTGGCAACCGATTCCTCCCTCGCCTTAGCCCATCTCTCGGTGAAGTCATGATATCGCCTTCTTCCTCGGGACGTCGCGGCCCAATAGAGGCCGCCGAAGACTACAAGCAACACTCCCATCCATACGAAACCGTATAACTCTGTCATAGATTTCCCCGCAGCTAAAATGGCCCCTTTGTATTGTAACACCATCGCCACCTGTCAACGTTGAGAGTGACCTAGGAAGAGATAGCGCTCGGTTAACCCTTCACTAACCGTGCCAAATTCCACCTATCTACGCGCCCTGACGGTCGTTGACATTCGAACAAAATTAGAACAAAATACGAACATACTAACAACAGGAGAGAGCTATGACCGATCTTGTTCAGGATGTCGTCTCGCTGGTGTGCATGAGCACGTTCCTCATTTCCATGGCAATCTGGATCGGCGCGATGTGAGGATGCGCTGAAAGACATGGCTCGAACGCTGACGACCCGTTCTTCGCGGAGGCGAGGGGCGCAGCGTAGGACTACGGTCTTCAGTGAGGTTCTGTCAGCCGACTTTGCGGGCCGCCTCGACCTGCAAAGGCGCTGCCGGGCCGAAGACATCTTCGAAGGCTGATTTCAGCGCCAGGTCGAGATCGGCCATTGTTACGGGAAGGCCGAGATCGATGAGGCTGGTGACGCCGTGATCCTGGACGCCGCACGGCACGATGCCGCTGAAATGGCTGAGGTCCGGTTCGACATTGATGGCAATGCCGTGGAAGCTCACCCAGCGCCTCAGCCTGATGCCGATGGCAGCGATCTTGTCCTCGGCGACCGAGCCGTCGGGCAAAGCGGGGCGATCCGGCCGCACCACCCAGACGCCGACGCGGTCCTCGCGGCGTTCGCCGCGTACGTTGAAGGCGGCCAGCGTGCCGATGATCCATTGTTCGAGTGCCGCGACGAAGGCGCGGACATCCTCGCGCCGCCGCTTGAGGTCGAGCATGACATAGGCGACGCGCTGGCCCGGCCCATGATAGGTGTATTCGCCGCCGCGCCCGGCGGCAAAGACCGGGAAGCGGTCCGGCTCGATCAGGTCCTCGAAACGGGCGCTGGTGCCGGCGGTATAGAGCGGCGGATGCTCGACCAGCCAGACCATCTCGCCAGCCGCGCCGCTGCGGATTGCTTCGGCGCGCGCCTCCATCACGGCGAGCGCATCGGGATAGGCGGTGAGCCCGGGCTCAATGCGCCATTCGACCGGCGCCGAGCCGGGCGAGGGCAGGAACGACGTGGCGATCTGGCTGCGTTCTGTCATGATATCTCGTCTCGCCCCTCATATGGCGGCAATCGGTACAAACGTCCAGTTCCGGGCACGTTCGGCGCTTTGCAGAGTTAAGCCGATATCCGGCCGATTATTGCTGGCCGCGCACTTGTTTCACCGGAAACGATTTGCTACACGCCGCGGGCCGGTTCGTTCTGGCTCCTACCACGTGCGGTCGTGGCGGAATTGGTAGACGCGCAGCGTTGAGGTCGCTGTGGGGCAACCCGTGGAAGTTCGAGTCTTCTCGACCGCACCATTAAATTCGAAAGCGCCCCGTTGAGTTCGAGCACGGCAAAGAGCGTCTTTGTCAGGCGCGAGGCTTTTTTGCCTGCGATCGCGAGTTTGGCCGATGCGAAAACGCCATCGGCGCGTAGCCATATATGCGGTTTGCGTGGATAATTATTCGCGCACCAGGCGTCCGGTTGCCCACCAGATCACAGATACAGCAGCGATCGATACGTAGCCGTCCAGGGCATAGTGCCATCCAGTGTACACCGATCCGTACAGGATCAGGGCTGCAAACGCCCAACCCAGAGCGCCCAGCCAGAGATTGATCGAGGACAGCAAATAGGCGTTCAGTGCGGCAAAGGCGACATGCATGCTTGGCATGGCCGAGATGCCGCCGCCAAGGCTTGGCCGGCCACTCCGGTAAGCCATCAGGAGATATGCTGCGGGTTCCCGCACCATGTAATTATGGTCCAGTCTGTCCAAGGCGGCATTCAATCCGTGGAAGCGATCCACGCCAACAAACTGGTGGTAGTAAACCGGCCCGACCGATGCCAGCGCCAAAGCCAAGACAGTTCCGAGGATGCACAACGTCAGCGCTGCCGCGCTGAGATAGCGGATGCGCGCAATCTCGTCCGACCAGAGCGCCACGAAAAGGATGGTGCCGAACCACTGGTAGAACCAAATGACTTCATAGCTGTTGAAGACGACGAGCGACCACCCGTTGCTGTCGAGCTTATGGGCGATCTGCCACGGCGGCATCCCGTGCAACCATTCATCAGCGTCGGCTAACCAGTGGTCGGCATAGTATGGGACGACGGACGGGATGGCGATCTTGTAGGTGGAGAACGCGGTCAAGCTGGCAAAGAAGAACAGCAGCACCAACAGACAGCCGCGCCAGCGCCCTTGAACCAAATCCAGGGCGTAGCGAACCGGTTGCCGTCGGCCATGGATGAGCGCGGCACAACAGACGCCACCGATAAACAAGACCGGCATGCCAATAAGAAACTTGTGAGAATAGATTAGGGCTGATGTACGGAATACTTCTGGATATAGTGCAGATGCACCTAACACGTACATTGCCATAAACAAGGAGAGGCGCAATTGCCATATGGCTGAGGGCCTGTGGCGAGAGGCTTCCGTAGTTAGGGCCAAGCCAATTTACCCGTTCTTAATGTTTCGCCGGAGAGACATATACACCGATAAGGTAAAAACCTTGCCGTCAGGTTTACTTTTCCCCGGTGGTCGACACCTGCCGGCTCGCATGCGGTGGATTGATTCCCTGAGCAATCTTGCATCCGCATTGCTGTCCATGCCCCGCGCGAAGGAATTGCCCGGAGCCTCGGGGTCGAACCGGCCGGTGCTTAAACACGGGCCCGCCACTCCCTCGGTTGACCTATCATAAGTTTTAGCTTATCATAAGTCATGGTTTATGATTATGCAGGAATGGTGGCCTTGGCCGATCCGACACGCCGCAAGGTGTTCGAGCTCATCGCCGATCGGCCGCGCTCGGTCATCGATCTGACGCGGGTGCTTCCGGTCTCGCAGCCGGCGGTATCGCAGCACCTCAAAGTGCTGAAGGAAGCCCGACTGGTCCGTGCCGAGCCCAAGGGCGCCAGCAATATCTATCATCTCGACCCGCATGGGCTCGGCGAGATGCGCGCCTGGCTCGATCGCATGTGGGGCGATGCGCTCGACGCCTTCAAACGGGAAGTCGACAACAGCAAGGAGAAGAGGAAATGACGACTATGATCAAGCCCGCACCGGTCAGGAAGTCGGTGACCGTGGAGGTGCCGCTCGACAAGGCATTCGATGTGTTCACGACAGGGTTCGGACGGTGGTGGCCGGCTTCGCACTCAATCGGCAAATCCGCCCTGACGACCGCGGTGATCGAACCGAAAGCCGGCGGCCGCTGGTACGAGATCGGCGAGGATGGGTCACAATGCGATTGGGGCGAGGTTCTCGCCTGGAATCCGCCGTCGAGGCTGACGCTCGCCTGGCGTATCGGGGCCGACTGGCGCTACGATCCGGCATTGCTGACCGAGGTCGACATCCGCTTTGTCGCGCTCGGCGAGAATTCGACGCGGGTGGAACTCGAGCACCGGCTTCTGGAGAACATGGGCGAGACCGCAGAAGCAGCGCGCCAGGCCTTCGAATCGGAGCGTGGCTGGAGTGGTGTCCTTGGCGCCTACGCGGCTGAGGCCAAACGCTACGCTGCCTGATCGGCAGGCCTCTAAGCCCGATATCCAGCGAGGCCGTCGCAGCGTCGGCCTCGCCTCATTCCCGGTGCAGCATATGCCGTTCTGCCCGACCACCGGGACTAATGTTGTTGGGCGACCGATTCCCCGACCGGGGCACACCACACCTGGCGTTGTCGCGGACTACCCGGCAGTTGGTCGGCGGCGATGGCAGAGCTGGATTACCGGTGCTTCTCGACGAAAGCCTTGCAGGCGGGTGACAACTGCTCGATCATGCTCTGAAGGTCGCATTTGCCGATCGGTGTCATTGGGCAAAGCCGTTTGTAGTCAGGCTTGCATTCCTTGCCCTGAAAAAATTTGAAGGCCTTTGCATCGGCGGCAATCGGGTTCAAAAGTATTCCCGAACAAACCAGCGCAAGACTGGTAAACAGATACTTCCCCATAAACACCCTCCCTTTATTACCGGTAATTATAGAGATGCTAAATTAGAATCCTCTAATTATCAATCTTGAATTATCAATCTTGGGCAACCGGCAGCTCGCAAGGTCGTCTGATATCCGTCCGTTGCGCACGGAGAGGCCGATTCTCAAGCCAATCGCGCCGCCGCTCCATCTTTGTGTTTGACCATGATCTTTTCGGAAAACCGGTTTCCACTTTTCAGGATCATGGTCTAGACCTGACTGGCACCTTATCCGGAAATCCGATGGCGGGAGGCGCTGGTGGGAGGCCAAGACGAACACATGACCGGCACCAGGGCCGCCGAGGAGCGCCGCGCCGACATCTATGACGAGGACGGCGTCATCCTGTCGTCGTTTCTCACCCAGATCGGTGCCGCGATCGCCGATCGCGATACGCTGACGCTGAAGCGCGAAGTCGACGATCTGCACCAGTCGGAACTCGGCCACCTGCTCGAGGCGCTGCACCCGGAACAGCGCCGCGCCCTGGTCGAATTGCTGGGCAAGGATTTCGACTTTTCCGCGCTGACCGAGGTCGACGAGGCGATCAGGCGCGACATCGTCGACAATCTGCCCAATGCGCAGATCGCCCAGGCCGTGCAGGAGCTCGATTCCGACGATGCCGTCTACATTCTCGAGGACCTCGACCAGGAGGACCAGGACGAGATCCTGTCGCAACTGCCGTTCACCGAGCGGATCAGGCTGCGGCGCTCGCTCGACTATCCCGAAGAGACCGCCGGCCGCCGCATGCAGACGGAGTTCGTCGCGGTGCCGCCATTCTGGACGATCGGCCAGACCATCGACTACATGCGCGAGGACAACAACCTTCCCGACCGTTTCAGCCAGATCTTCGTCATCGATCCGAGCTTTAAGCTGCTCGGCGCCATCGACCTCGACCAGATCCTGCGCACCAAGCGCTCGGTCAAGGTCGAAGAAGTCATGCATGAGACCAGGCATGCCATCCCGGCCACCATGGACCAGGAGGAGGCGGCACGCGAATTCGAACAATACGATCTTCTGTCCGCCGCCGTCGTCGACGAGAACGAGCGGCTGGTCGGCGTGCTGACCATCGACGACGTCGTCGACGTCATCCAGCAGGAGGCCGAGGAAGATCTGCTGCGCATGGGCGGCGTCGGCGACGAAGAACTCTCGGACAGCATCCTTTCGACTTCGCGCTCGCGTGTGCCGTGGCTGCTGGTCAACCTTTTGACGGCCTTCCTCGCGGCTTCGGTGATCGGCCTGTTCGACCGCACCATCGAGCATATCGTGGCGCTGGCGGTGCTGATGCCGATCGTCGCCGGCATGGGCGGCAATGCCGGCTCGCAGACCATGACCGTCACCGTGCGGGCGCTGGCGACGAGGGACCTCGATATCTACAATGCCGGCCGCATCATCCGCCGCGAAATCGGGGTGGGCTTCATCAACGGCATCATCTTCGCCATCCTGATCGGCATCGTCGCGGCTGCCTGGTTCCACGATCGCAATCTCGGCGGCATCATCGCGGCAGCGATGATCATCAACATGTTCGTGGCGGCTCTGGCGGGCATCCTGATCCCGCTGCTGCTCGACCGCTTCAAGATCGATCCGGCTGTGGCTTCGGCGGTTTTCGTCACTACGGTCACCGATGTCGTCGGTTTCTTTGCCTTTCTCGGGCTTGCCACATGGTGGTTCGGCGTAGGCTGAACGGCACCTCAATTGACTTTTACGTAAATGCCGTGCGAGGCTTTGGAAGGTGCCTTGTCCGCCGATTCTGGTACGCGCCTGGATGCCGGCGGCGCCGGCCAGTTGGAACTCGCGGCGTGGCCGGGGCATTGGAGTGGCGATGCGGGAATATTATTCGATCACGGAGCTGACCCGCGAATTCGACGTGTCGACGCGGACGTTACGCTTCTACGAGGACGAAGGGCTGGTGCAGCCGGTAAGGCGCGGCCGCACCCGGCTGTTCCGTCCGTCGGACCGGCATCTCATCCGCCAGATCATGCGCGGCAAGAGGCTCGGCTTCTCGATCAACGAGATCCGCGAAATCATCCAGATGTACAGGGAGCCGCCCGGCGAGGTCGGCCAACTCAAGCTGATGATCAAGCGCATCGAGGAAAAGCGCGAGGATCTTCGCCAGAAACGCCGCGACCTCGAGGAGACCCTGGCCGAGCTCGACCAGGCCGAGGAATCCTGCGTCGAGCGGCTGGTTGAACTCGGCGTCACCACGTAAGCGCGGTGTCAGCCCCGGCTCAAATCCAGCGCCGCACCCTTTTCGCGTAGTCCCGGTACTTCTTGCCGAATTTGGCCGTCAGCACCTTCTCCTCGCTCTCGATCGTCAGCTTCTGCGTCAGGAACGCCGCGATGACCGCCAGCGGCAGGAACCAGGCGATCCCCGAGACAAAGGCGAGGCTGACCAGCAGCAATGTGTTGGCGAGGTAGATCGGGTTGCGGCTGACGGCGAAGGGTCCGGTGGTCACCAGATGGTCCGGCACGCCGTTGGGGTTGAGCGTCGTTTTGGCGCGGATCATGGTGCGGATCGCGGTGAACCAGAGCGCGGCGACCGCCACCAACCCCACAAGGCCGGCGGCGAACAGGATGTCGCCGAGAAGATCGCCGATCCACGGCAGTGGATAGAAAAACCCTAGCGCGACGCTGACGATGATGGCGGCGACATAGATCAGCGGCGGCCATGGGATGTGCCCCAGCTTCGGCTGCCCAGGATTTTGCTGCACGGGTTTCGGGTGACTGTCGGTCATTGTTGTCCTCCCTCGATTAGCGCGTTCTCGGTTCCGCCGTCTCGGTTTGGGCGGTGCAGGTGCCGGCGAGCTCGCCAATATGCGTCTTCCACTCCGGGGACTGGTCGTTGCTGTAGAGCCGGTCAAGCGAGGCTTCGCCCTGGAGAGTGTCCAGCATGCAGGCACAATAGCTGGAGCAGAACTCGGTGTCGCGCGCCTGCTCGCAGGATATTTGGCAGGATTTCAGAAAGTTGACCTCCCTGCTTTCGACCCGCGCCGGCATGAATTGCGAAAACAGCCAGACCGAGCCGATCAGCAGCGGCTGATGGATCAGATAAAAGGCAAGGCTGTGCCGGCCGATGAAGACCAGCGGGTTTGCCCAGCGGCCTGGCGTCATGGCCGACAGCCGGGTCAGCACGCCGGAGGTGGCGGCGAGTTTGGTAACCGCGATGCCGGCAAGCACGGCGCCGAACCAGGGCAGTAGCGGAACATAGTCGTTGGAGTGCGGATTGGTCGCCGATAGACCGACCCACCACAAAGCCGGATGATCGAAGGCCTCGGATCTGAGGTAGAAGGGCGCCGCGATGACAAACGCCGCGACAAGCAGTGTCAGCAGCGCCGGCAGCCGCAGGAACGCCAGGCCGAGCAGGCTGGCGAGCGCGATCTCGTGCAATATGCCGAAAAAAATGAAGCCGTCGGGCGTGGCGATTCGGGTGACCAGCGATATTGCGAGAGCCGCCCCGGCAACCATGGCGAAGCGCTTCCAGAAGCCTGTCCAGCGGATTTTCTTGCCATGGGCGAGATAGAGGCTGACGCCGACCAGGAACAGGAAGCTCGAGGCGATGCAGCGCGCGTAGATTTTCCACCAGCCGAAGGCGGTGAGGCCGGGATCGGTGTAGCCGAAAAATTCGAGATCCCAGGTGAAATGATAGCTCGCCATGGCAAGCAAAGCGATGCCGCGTGCGATGTCGATGGCGGCGATGCGCTTCGCCTTCGGTTGATCCTGAACGGCGGTGGTCGGCGTGGCGATGCTCATCGGTCTCGCTGTCTTGGTTCAGCCCCGGCAAGACGACTATCACGGTTGCCACCGTCAAAAGAAGCAGTCCTCGCGTCGCGTTGGCGCGGGTCAGCATTAGAACTCGCTTTAGGCCAGAGCCGGAAAGCCTTTGGCCGGCTTCGCTTTTTGCCGTGAAGGCGTCGGTTTCCTGTTACCCGGCCAGGAATCGCCGCGGCAGATTTGTGCTCCAAACCCTTGCTTTGGGCGATTCTGCTTCGGGGAAAGCAATGGCTACCCATGTGCGCCATCCTATCTGGCTTGCGGCCTTGCGGCCGGCGGATGCACGCACCTTCGCCTCGCTTTATGCGGTCGAATCGTTCGCGCGCGCCACCGTCTCCAGCGTCATCCCGATCCAGGCCTATGAGATCCTGCACAACGAGCAGATCGTCTCGATCCTCTACACGGTCGTGGCAATGCTCGGCCTCTCGGCGACGCTGTTCATGCCGATGCTGATCCGGCGCTTTGCCCGGCGCTGGGTCTATACCGCCGGTGCCTGCCTGCTGGCCGTCGGCTCGCTGTTCTTCGTCACTCATACGCTTGCTGGCCAAACGGTCGGCATGCTCTGCCGCGTCATCGGCGCCAGCGCGCTGGCGATCACGCTCAACCTCTACATCATGGACCATATCCGCAAGACCGATTTCATGCAGGCCGAGTCGCTGCGCATGGCGTGGTCGATGCTTGCCTGGACCGCCGGGCCGACGCTCGGCATTTTCCTCTACACGCGTTTCGGCATCTATGCCGCGCATAGCGCGGTGGCCGTCTTCGCCATGGCCCTGCTGGCGCTGTTCTGGACCTACCGGCTTGGCGACAACCCGTCGATCCGCCCGGGCAAGACGCGGCCGGTCAATCCGCTGGCCAATATCGGCCGCTTCGTCGCGCAGCCAAGGCTGAGGCTGGCCTGGCTGATCGCCTTCGGCCGTTCCTGCTTCTGGACGACGTCCTTTGTCTATGGGCCGCTGTTCATGGTGATCACCGGCGAGGGCAAGCTCGCCGGCGGCCTCTTGATTTCGGCCGGCAATGCGCTTTTGTTCATGGCCATCTTCTGGGGCAGGGCGGGAAAGCGTTTCGGCGGCCGGCGCACCATGACGTTTGCCTATTTCGCCATGTCGGCGACGCTGCTGGCGGCCGGCGCCGTCGGCGAGGCCGCGCCGCTCGTCACCGGCGCGTTGCTGCTTTGCGGTGCCTTCTTCACCATCGCGCTCGATGCGCTGGGCTCGACCGCGTTCATGCGCTCGGTGCGCTCGTATGAGCGGGCGCAGATGGCGGCGGTCTACCGCACCTATCTCGACTTTTCCGAGCTGACGCCGCCGCTGGTCTATTCGGTGGTGCTGGCGTTCTGCGGCCTGGGCGCGGTTTTCGCGACGCTCGGCCTGCTGGCGGCGGTCTGCGGCTTCGTCACCTGGCGCTATCTGCCCAAATCGCTTTGATGTTCAAGCGCCGCATGCCGCTCGAGCACCCAGTTGTGGAAGCGGTGCAAGTCATATTCCTCGGGCATCAGCACGCCGGCCTTGTGGCGCATCGAGCGCAGGCCCTTCTGGTTGACCTCGCAGATATCAGCATCTTCCTCCAGCACCTGGGTGCCGAAGGCGACGATGTTGTCGATATCCGCTGCCGGATCGGCGAGCGCTTCGGGCGAAAAAAGCCATTCGGCGGTGAGTTCGGTCTGCTCCGGCCCAAGCGGCACCAGCCGCACGGTCCTGACATAGTCGACATGGCCGACGACGAACATCGACGGCAAGTTGGTGGCATAGGTCTGCCCGGCAGCACGCTCGGCCGGCGTCAGGCTCGAAAAGACCGAGCCGTGGACGCGCCCGTCGCGCGACCAGGTTTCGGCCCCGGCCCGCAAGCCGCCGGCAAATTCCGGCGCGTCATTGTCGGCGTGGCGCGCCCATTCGGGGTCGTCGTGCCGGCCCATCAGGCCGCGGCCATAGATCGGCACCAGCCGCGACAGGTCCTTGTGGACGCCAGGGCAGTGCAGGCACTCGTTGAAGTTCTCCCAAAATATCTTCCAGTTGCAGTTCATAACCTTGCGCAGCACATGGCCGCTCAGCAGCGTTTCCAGCGGCCAGTTGGCGAGGTTGCCGGATGCCGGATCGAAGGATGTTTCAGCCGAACCGGCAGCGTCTTGCGCGAGGTTGACGAAAACGAAACCGCGCCACACCGAAAGCGCGACGCGGTAGAGCGGATGATCGGCCTTGTCGAAACCGTCCGGCAGCGATTTCGACGGCACGCGCACCAGATCGCCGCGCAGCGAATAGGACCAGGCGTGGTAGGGGCAGGTGATGAGCCGCGCCTTCAGCCGTCCTTCGCTCTGCTGGCAAAGCTGCGAGCCGCGATGCCGGCAGGTGTTGTGAAAGGCGCGCAATTCGCCGGTCTCGTCGCGCAGCACGACGACCTCCTGCGTGCCTATGCGAAACGTCCTGAAAGCCAGCGGCTGGGCAAGGTCGGCCTCGCGGCAGACCAGCAGCCAGTTGCGATACCAGATGGCCTCGAGATCGCGCTGATAGCCTGCGATGTCCCAATAGGCCGATGACGGCAGCGTCGGCTCGGCCCGCGTCAGGCCGTTATAGGGACCGCGCTCATTCGGGCTGGGTTGCATGCCGGCTTCCTCCCCATCCGCCAGCCGACACCCGGCTGTGAGAATTGTCAATTGCGGCGCCGGCCGGCGAGCTTGGCGAGGCGGCGCATTCGCCACACGATCCGGCGGAATTTGGTTTGCCGGGCGCGGCGATTCTGCCTATAGTCGCTGATGTCGTCGGTTCCGTTTGGAACCAAGAGGGAATGCGGTGCGGGCGAAATTCTTGCCCAATGCCGTGGCTGCCCCCGCAACTGTGAGCGGTAGTCCTCTCCATATGCCACTGAAGATTTTCTTCGGGAAGGTGGGGAAGGGCGCTGATCCGCGAGCCAGGAGACCTGCCGGCGACAGGAAACTGACTTCTATGCCCTCGGGTGGAGGGCGAAAGGACAAGACATGAATACCGCTTCCGTCTCGCTCGGCGCTTCCGTCTCCTCGCAGTCGCGTTTCATGCAGCTGGCGCTTGCTGCATTCCTCGGCATTTTCGTCATGGGCTTTGTCGGCTTCTCGCACATCGATGCGGTCCACAATGCCGCCCACGACTATCGCCACTCGATGGGCTTTCCCTGCCACTGACAAGGGGCTGACATCATGACACTGTTTCGCAACGTCGTGTTCATCGCGGCGATCGCAGGGCTCGTGGCCGGCGTCGTTCTCGCCTGCATGCAGGCCTATGCCACGGTGCCGCTGATCCTGAAGGCGGAAGTCTACGAACAGGCCGGCGGCGGCCATGACCATGCCGCCGCACCTGCGGCACCGGCCGCCACGGGCACGATGGCTATGAGCAGCGCCGCGCCGGCACCGGCTGAAGCAATGGCTTCGGCTGAGGACGAAGGCTGGGCGCCGGCCGACGGTTTCGAACGCTTTGCCTTCAGCGTCGTTGCCAATATCGTCACCGGCATCGGCTTCGCACTGATCCTGGTTGCGGTTTCGGAATTCGCCGGCGGCATCGGCAATTGGCGCCAGGGCCTGTTCTGGGGGCTTGCCGGCTTTGCCGTGTTCACGCTGGCGCCCGGCCTCGGCCTGCCGCCGGAATTGCCGGCAATGCCGGCGGCCGACCTTGTCCAACGCCAGATCTGGTGGTGGGCAACGGTGGTGGCGACCGCCGCCGGTCTCGGCCTGCTCGCCTTCCGCAGATCGCTGCCGCTGGCGGTCCTTGCCGTGGCGTTGATGGTGGCGCCGCATATTGTCGGCGCGCCGCAGCCCGACAGCTTCGAGACGACAATCCCGGAAGGCCTGCATCATCAGTTCGTGGTGGCGGTGACGCTGACCAATCTGGTGTTCTGGCTGGTGCTCGGCGCGGTCGTCGGCGTGGTGCGCGGCCGCTTCACCGGCACGGCGACCAGCCTGCGCGACAGCTTTGCCTGACCGCGCTGCCGGGGCGCTGACCCTGATCATCGGCGGTGCGCGCTCCGGCAAGAGCGTGCATGCCGAGAGGCTGGTGAGTGCCTGTCCGGCGCCATGGAGCTATATCGCGACGGCGCAAGCCTATGACGAGGAGATGCGCGAACGGATCGCGCTGCACCGCTCGCGCCGCAGCGCCGGCTGGACGACCATCGAGGCGCCGCTCGACCTTGCCGGCGCGATCGAGGCACTGCCTGACGGCCAGCCGGTGCTGATCGATTGCCTGACGCTGTGGCTGACCAACCATATGCTGGCCGAACATGATGTCGAGGCCGAATGCCGAAGGCTGGCAGATGTGCTGTCGCGGCCGCGTGGACCCTGGTTCGTGGTGTCCAACGAGGTCGGCCAGGGCATCGTGCCGGAGAATGCGCTGGCAAGACGGTTTCGCGACGCGGCCGGCCGGTTGAACCAGGACGTTGCCGCCGTCGCTGACACCGTGCTTTTGATGGTGGCGGGGCTGCCGCTCAGGGTGAAATGACATGGCTGATACCGACCACATCGATCCCAAGGACGAGGAACGCCACCGCGCGAAGATGGCCAAGCGCAAGGCGGTGCAGGACGCCGAGGTTGCAGCCAAGACGGTCGAGAAAGGGCTGTTGATCGTCAACACCGGTCCGGGCAAGGGCAAGACCACGGCCGCCTTCGGGCTGGCGCTCAGAATGCTCGGCTACGGCAAGCGCGTCGGCGTCGTCCAGTTCATCAAAGGCAAATGGCACACCGGCGAGAAGGATGCTTTTGCCTGCTTCGGCGACCGCGTCGTCTGGCACGCCATGGGCGAGGGCTTTACCTGGGAAACGCAGGACCTGAAGCGCGACATCGCGGCCGCTGAGGCCGCCTGGGCCAAGGCGCTCGAGCTGATGGCCGAGCCGTCGATCAGCCTCGTGGTGCTCGACGAACTCAACATCGCGTTGCGCTACGATTATCTCGACCTCGAAAAGGTGGTCGCAGCGCTGAAGGCGCGTCGCGAGGGCCTGCATGTCGTCGTCACCGGCCGCAATGCCAAGCCGGTATTGGTCGAGGCAGCCGATCTGGTCACCGAGATGGGCGTGACCAAGCACCACTTCTCCGCCGGCGTGAAGGCGCAGCAAGGGATAGAGTTCTGAGGGGTTTGGCGATCGGGGAAGGGCGTTTCGGAGCAGGCGGCGCCGGCGAAGCTGCCGATCTCCCCCCTTGTGGGGGAGATGCCCGGCAGGGCAAAGGGGGGCACTGTCCCTCGGCCTGTCAGTCGGAGACAACTACGTCGTCAGACCGTCATTAGCAGGTGAACGGTCAAGAGGCTGGCGATCCTTCGCGCCCCCCTCTGTCCTGCCGGACATCTCCCCCGCGAGGGGGGAGATTGGATGGCGCTTCGGATTTCGCCAACCTCGAACGTCAAAGGCAGGGAATGAGAAGCGCAAAGCTGGGGCGATTATTCTTTGGGCACAGCAATTTTGTTCTTGCTTTGTGCCGGCAGCTATGGTACTAATCTCGCTATGGTGCTAACTGGCTCCAACGACCCGCCGCTTGGCGGGTTTTTTGTTTCCGCTCGATCTCGGGCGCAGGTCACGCCAAGATAACAACCACTGCGATCACCCCGAACAGCGCGATCAGCAGTAAGTCGGCGACCCGGTAAAGTTTCAGCGCCCGTCGGATGTCGGTGCTCTCGATATCGTCGCGGCGGCCGCCTTCGCCCATCAACGCGTCTTCGACCATGACGCCGTCATAGGAACGGGGGCCGGCGAGCGCCAGGCCGAGCGCACCGGCCATCGCTGCTTCCGGCCAGCCGGCATTGGGCGAGCGGTGTTTTTTCGCATCGCGCCGCACAGCATGCCAGGCGGCTTTGGCATCGGCGCCCTTGACCAGGAAAGCGGCAAGCACGATCAGCAGCGCCGTCAGCCGTGATGCCGGCAGGTTGATCCAATCGTCGAAGCGCGCCGCCGCCCAGCCGAAGGCCTCGTGGCGCGGGGTGCGGTGGCCGATCATCGAATCGGCGGTGTTGGCGGCCTTGTAGGCGACGCCGCCGGCGAGCCCGCCAACGCCGATCCAGAACGCCGGCGCGACGACGCCGTCGGAGAAGTTCTCGGCCAGGCTTTCGATCGCGGCGCGGCAGACAGCGGCCCTGTCGAGCTTTTCCGGGTCGCGGCCGACGATCCGCGAGACGGCAATGCGGCCCATGTCCAGTCCGCCGCTGTCGAGGGCGTCGGCCACCGCTTCGACATGCTCGGCCAGGCTCTTCTGCGACAGCAGCGACGTCGCCAGGATTGCGATGACCAACAAGCCGAGGGGAATGCTCCAAAGCATGGCTTCGATCCAGAAGGCGAGGGCGGCCGGCACCAGCACGATGACCAGCAGCGCGAGCACGCCCCAGCGGCGACGGTGGGCGTCGGAATCAGTGGCGCGGTTGAGCCTGCCGTCGAGAAAGGATATCAGCCTGCCGAACCAGGTGACGGGATGGCCAATGGCATCGAAGAGCTGGGCCGGGTAGCCGAGTACAAGTTCGATGGCCAGCGACAGGAAAGTGATCAGGATCGACATGAAGTCTCTTGATGGAGTGACGGCGGCAGTGGACCACGGCGGAAGCCTTGGCCGGGCGAGGGCGCTTTTCCCTCACGCGCCGCTGCCTTTCGTCGACCTCTCGACCGGGATCAATCCGCACTCCTACCCGCTTTTCGATTTGCCCGCCACCGCCCTGTCGCGATTGCCGGAAGCAGCGCGTGCCCGCGAATTGGCCGAAGTCGCGGCAAGCGCCTATGGCGCTCCATCGGCGGCGAATGTCGCAGCGGCGCCCGGCACGCAGATCCTGTTGCCGCGCGTCGCTTCGCTGGTCAGCCCGGGCAGGGCGCTGGTGCTCGGGCCGACTTATGCCGAGCATCGGCGGGCAGCGGCGATCGCCGGCCATGCGGCGGCTGAAGTCGATGATTTCGAAGCCTTGGCGGCGGCCGACCTTGCCGTCGTCGTCAATCCCAACAACCCGGACGGGCGCGTCGTCGAGCGCGAAAGATTGCTTCGACTTGCCGCAAAATTGCGCGCCAGAGGCGGGCTGCTGGTCGTCGACGAGGCCTTCATGGATGTCGGCCCACGCAGCGAAAGTCTCGCTGGCGACGTCGACCAGGGCGGCATCGTCGTGCTGCGCTCGTTCGGCAAGTTCTTCGGCCTGGCCGGCCTGCGGCTTGGCTTTGCATTGACCGAGGCGCTGACGGTCGAGCGGCTGCAGGCGCAATTCGGGCCATGGGCGATTTCCGGGCCGGCGCTCGAATATGGCATAAGGGCGCTTGCCGATACCGGCTGGCAGGCCGGGATGCGGCGCCGATTGGCCGAGGATGCCGCACGGCTCGATGCGCTGTTCGGCCGGTTCGGCGTGCCTGTCGCCGCTGGCACCGCGCTGTTCCGCTATATCAGGCTGGCGAACGCCGCCCGCCTGTTTTCGGTGCTCGGCCAGCGCGGCATCCTGCTTCGGCATTTCGCCGACCGGCCGGATGTGTTGCGCGCCGGCCTGCCGGGAGCCGACGAAGAATGGCGGCGGCTCGAATCAGCGCTTGCCGGCTGGGCCTCGCGGCGCGACGATGATGCCAAGGGAGAAACGATCCAATGATCCATGTCTGCTCGCTGTCCAAAGTCGAGGAAACGGTGACGAAGACCGGGGCCGGGCGGCTGCTTTCGCTGCTCGCTGCCGGCACGGAGGTGATGCGGCCGGCCTCGATCACCAGGGAAAACCATCTGCACCTGGTCATGCACGACATTGCGGTAGCGCAGGAGGGCATGACCATGCCGGGCGAGGAGCATGTCTTGAACCTGCTCGATTTCGCCCGCCAATGGGATCGCTCGCGGCCGCTGGTGGTGCATTGCTATGCCGGCATCAGCCGGTCGACCGCCTCGGCCTACATTATCGCGGCAGCGCTGGCGCCGAAGCGCGACGAAGCCGAACTGGCCAAGACGCTGCGCGCGCTGTCGCCCACGGCGACACCCAATCCGCGGCTGATCGCAATTGCCGACGCACTGCTCGAGCGCGACGGCCGCATGAGCCGCGCCATCGAGGCGATCGGGCGCGGCGCCGAAGCGTTTGAGGGCACGCCGTTTGCGCTGAGGATCGAGGGCTAGTTACGCCAGCCAATCCGCCAGCTTTGCCTTGCGCACGTCCTTCAGCAAGCTGATGAAGCCGTCGGCTTGATGCTCGGCGGTGAGCCGGCCTTTTTCGGCGGTTGCAATGCTGGCGTCGCCGACCACGCCATTCGGGTTGAGGTCGCTGGCGATCCAGGCGAAGGCGTGCGTTCCGGTGTGGCGCAGCAGCGAAAATTCCTTTTCGGCGCGCGCAACCTTGGAGACGAAATTGTCGGCCTTGGCCATGTCGACGAGGTCGGGCCGGAAGTGCAGCATCAGCGAGGTCTCGACGTCGCCGCCATGAATGCCGTGGCGGTCTTCGAGGTCGGTGTACATGCCGGCCGGCCGGCCAAACCGTTGCCAGCTGGTCTTTACCGCCAGCATCTTTGCCCGCACGCGCAATTCGCGGGTGACGATGCCCATGATCTCCTCATTGCCGCCATGCGAGTTGACGACAATCAGTTTTCGCACGCCGGCGCGTGCGACCGACAGGCCAAGTTCGGTCCACGCCTCGACCAGGGTCGTCGCCGGCAGAGTGAGGGTGCCGGGCGCATGCAAATGCTCGTTCGACTTGCCCACCGCCTGAACCGGCAGGATGCGGATGTCGAGATCGCCGGGCAGGCGCGCGATCACCGTTTCCAGCATGCCGTTCATGATCGAGGTGTCGGTCGAAACCGGCAGATGGGGCCCGTGCTGCTCGATCGCCGCCAGCGGCAGAACGGCAATGGTCGCCTCAGGATCGACGGTCGCGTATTCGGTGGTCCGGTAGTCACCCCACCATACGCGTTTTTTTGTTCCGGCCATTTTTTACCTCGAAGAGACTGGATGCGCGCTTGATGAGGGGCGGCACCAACCTTTGTCGTGTAACTTGAGATCATCGGCCTGTCGATTCCAGCCGCTGGCCAGCGCTCCTCAACCCGACGCGATGACCTCGATCTCGACCTTAAACTCCGGCCGGGCAAAGCCGGACACGATCATCAGCGTCGAGGCCGGCGCCGGACTGGCGAACAGCCGGTCGCGAACCTCCATATAGGGCCGCAGGAAGGCGCGGTCGGTGACGTAGGCGTTGATGCGGACGATGTCGGACAGGCCGAGCCCGGCCTCGCCGAGAATCGCCGCTATGTTCTGGAAACAGAGCTCGGCCTGTGCGCCGGCCTCCTCGGGGATCTGGTCGTCCGCTGTGATCGCGACCTGGCCCGAACACAGCACCAGCCGCTTGCCGGGCGGCAGCTCGACGCCATGGCTGTAGCGGGCGAAGGGCGGCTTGATCGACTTCGGCGTGAGAAATTTGAACATGGCAATCTCCGTTCACGGCAGCGTAAAGCTGGATGTAGGCGGGCATCAAGATGGCGGTGCATGTCACGAGGGCGATTGTGGACAGGCGATCAAAAAATAGGCACGATGCCTTCCGTACAGCATGACCCGTCCGGCCTTCGCGCCGCCATTGCACAGGCGGGCATTGCACAAGCGGGCGGTCCCGACGCAACGCGCCGGTGGCATGTGTCTTGCTTCTTGAAACAATGGTGTCGAGCCCGGCGCGTGATGCGCCGGAGCGAACAAAGGGTGGTGTGGATGTACGGAAGACTCAAGATTTCGGCGGGCGTGATCGTGCTGCTTGGCGCAGGTACGCTTGCCGCGGCAGCGAACGAAAAAGTCACCTTCGGCACCAACTGGCTGGCCGAGCCGGAACATGGCGGTTACTACCAAGCCGTGGTGGATGGTACCTATGCCGCATGCGGCATCGACGTGACGATCATGCAGGGCGGCCCACAGGTCAGCGGCCGGCCGCTGCTGCTCGCAGGTAAGATCGATTTCTACATGGGCGGCAATCTGCTGTCGGCCTTCGATGCCGTGCAGCAAGGCATACCGATGCGCGTCGTGGCCGCCGACTTCCAGAAGGACCCGCAGGTCATCATGTCCCATCCCGGCCAGGGGCTGGACAAATGGGAAGACCTGAAGAACGCCGACCAGTACATCCTCGGCGACGAAGGTGCGCAGACCTTCTTCCAGTGGATGGTCACCGACCTCGGCTTCGATGCCGCAAAACGCGTGCCCTACACTTTCAACCCGGCTCCGTTCATCGCCAACAAGAAGTCGATCCAGCAGGGCTACGTCACCTCGGAGCCATTCGCCGTCCAGAAGCAGGGCGGTTTCACGCCGAACCAGTTCCTGCTGGCCGACTATGGCTGGGACACATATGCAACGACGGTCGAAACCATGCAGGAGACGGTCGACAAGCGGCCCGAGGTGGTCCAGTGCTTCGTCGATGGCTCGGCCAAGGGCTGGTACAATTATCTCTACGGCGACAACAAGGCCGCCAACGAGATGATCAAGAAGGAAAATCCGGACATGACGGATGAGCAGATCGCCTTCTCGATCGAGCAGCTGAAGAAGTTCGGCGTGGTCGATTCCGGCGACAGCGAAAAGCTCGGCATCGGCGCCATGACCGATGCGCGCATCCAGAGTTTTTACGACAAGATGGTCAAGGCCAAGGTAACACCGGCGGGCATCGACATCAAGAAGGCCTACACGCTGGCCTTCGTCAACAAGAGCGTCGGGCTCGACCTGAAGAAGTAGGCCGTGAAGCTGGAGAAAGTGGCGCAACAGCCAGGAAGCGTATCGGGGCCGACGCTGTTGGCGCTGCGTGGCGTCGGCAAGGTGTTTTCCAACGGCGTCACCGCGCTCAGCAATGTCGAGCTGACGATCCGGGAAGGCGATTTCCTCAGCCTGCTCGGACCGTCGGGCTGCGGCAAGTCGACGGCGCTGCGGCTGATTGCCGGCCTGTCGACGCCGACCTCGGGTGTGCTCGACTGGCGCGGCAGCGGCGCCCTCGATCGTTCAAATATCGGCGACCGCTCGAATATCGGCTTCGTCTTCCAGGAGCCGACGCTGCTGCCCTGGGCCGATGTCTTCGACAATGTCTGGCTGCCGCTGCGGCTGAAGGGTGTGTCGCGGGCCAAGGCGGCGCCGGCGGTGATGGAGATGCTGGCGCGGGTTCACCTGACCGGATTCGAGAATGCCGTGCCGCGCGAATTATCAGGCGGCATGAAGATGCGCGTCTCGATTGCCCGCGCCATGGTGACCAAGCCGCGCATTCTGTTGATGGACGAGCCATTCGCCGCACTCGACGAGATCACCCGCTTCAAGCTCAACAACGATCTTCTGGAGCTATGGCAGGATGAGCGTTTTACCGTCGTTTTCGTCACTCACAGCGTCTTCGAAAGCGTTTTCCTCTCCAACCGCGTCGTCGTCATGGCGGCGCGGCCGGGCCGGGTGTTTGCCGAGCTTGCCGTCGATGCATCCTATCCGCGCGACGAGGCGTTTCGCACCTCGCCCGATTATGCCGCGCTCTGCCGCCAGGCATCCGACGTGCTGATCGGCGCCATCAACTCAACTGCCGGACCGCATCATGACGGCCATTGAAGAACAAGTCCTGGCGCTCGACCCGGAGGAGGCGCGCCGCGTTCGCCAGGAGCGCTTCGAGCGCATCGGCAGATGGCTGCTGCCGCTGGCAATCATGATCCTGGCCATCTGGCTGTGGGACCGCGTCTGCGTCTGGAACGACATCCCGAAATACATCCTGCCGCGTCCCGGCGTGGTGCTGCAGACGCTGCACGACGATGCCGGGCTGCTGTTCTCCTCGCTGCTGGTGACGCTCAGGATCACCTTCTTCAGCCTGCTCCTCGCCGTGGTCGGCGGCGTCGGGCTGGCGGTGCTGTTCGCGCAGTCGAAATGGGTGGAGATGTCGTTCTTTCCGTTCGCCGTCGTGCTGCAGGTGACGCCGATCGTCGCGATTTTTCCGCTGATCAACATCTATGTCGACAACCAGACGACAAAGCTGCTGCTTTGCGCCTGGATCGTCGCCTTCTTCCCGATCCTCTCCAACACCACGCTCGGCCTCAATTCCGTCGACCGCAATCTGCGCGATTTGTTCAAGCTCAACGGCGCCACCCGCTGGCAGCAATTGCGCTATCTGCGGCTGCCGGCGGCGATGCCTTATTTCCTCGGCGGGCTGAAGATCGCCGGCGGCCTGTCGCTGATCGGTGCGGTGGTGGCCGAGTTCGTCGCCGGCGCCACCGGCCAGTCGTCCGGCCTCGCCTCGCGCATAATCGAGGCCGGCTACCGGCTCAACGCGCCGAGGCTGTTCGCGGCGCTGATCCTGATCTCGCTCACCGGCATCCTGATCTTCCTGGTGCTGTCGCTGATTTCGCATCTCATTTTGCGGCGCTGGCACGAGAGCGCGCTGAGGCAGGAGCGGTGATGGTGGGCAGCGCCAGCACCCCCCTCTGTCCTGCCGGACATCTCCCCCTCAGGGGGGGAGATTGGATGCCATACAGGATTTCGCCAATCGCCAACCTTGCAAGACGAGTGCCATCGGCGAAGCTGCCAATCTCCCCCCTTGAGGGGGAGATGTCCGGCAGGACAGAGGGGGGTACGCCTTGATACTAGCTTCTGGTTCCTACCATCTCGCCAAGGTTCGGCTTCATGCCTCACTGACGCCGGGCTTTTCTGGAGCCTTCGATACCGACGGGTTTGGGCTCGCCGATATCGCCATCGCCGATGGCAAGATCTCCGGGATTACGGCGCATCGATCCAACGCATCGGCGGACGCCCTCGCCCTCGGCGGCCGGATCGTCTTGCCGTGTTTCGTCGACTGTCACACCCATATCGACAAGGGCCATATCTGGCCGCGAAAGCCCAATCCCGACGGCACTTTCATGGGCGCGTTGAACGCGACCGGCGCCGACCGCGCGGCGCGCTGGAGCGCCGACGACGTTGCCCGCCGCATGGATTTTTCGCTGCGCTCTGCCTATGCGCATGGCACCAAGGCGCTGCGTACGCATCTCGACAGCGTTGCGCCGCAGGAAGAGATCTCCTGGCCGGTGTTCGAGACGATGCGGGAGAAATGGCGCGGCCGCATCGAGCTGCAGGCGGCCTGCCTGCTCGGCATCGAAGGCGTGCGCGACAGGAAATGGTTCGAGAGGTTGGCCAAGCGGGTGGCTGCCGCCAAGGGCGTGCTCGGCGTCGTCCCCTATATGGTGCCGGACCTCGAGGAACTGCTTGACCAGGTGTTTGCGCAGGCGATCAAGCATGGCCTCGACCTCGATTTCCATGCCGACGAGACCGACGATGTCTCGGCGATCTCGCTCAAGAAGATTGCCGAAGCCGCCCTCTGGAACGGTTTTGACGGGAACATCCTGGTCGGCCATTGCTGCTCTTTGGCGCGCCAGCCCGATCTCGACGTGCTCGACACGCTGGACAAGGTCGCCAAGGCCGGCCTGGCGGTGGTGTCGCTGCCGATGTGCAATCTCTATCTGCAGGACCGGCGCGGCGATAACACCACGCCGCGCTGGCGCGGGGTGACGCTGCTGCACGAGATGAAGGCGCGCGGCATTGCCGTCGCCATCGCCTCCGACAATACGCGCGACCCGTTCTACGCCTATGGCGATCTCGACATGCTGGAGGTCTATCGCATGGCGACGCGCATCCTGCATCTCGACCATCCCGTCGCTGACTGGCCGCAAGCGGTGACAGCGACGCCGGCCAAGGTGATGCGGCTCGATGGTTTCGGCACGCTTGCCGCCGGAGGGCCGGCCGATTTCGTCGTCTTCAAGGGGCGAAGCTGGACGGAATTGCTGTCGCGGCCCGAATCGGATCGCATCGTGGTGCGCGACGGCCAGGCGATCGAACGCCAGCTGCCCGATTATGCCGAACTCGATGATCTGATGGTGGAATGATGGATATTGCGGCGCTCAAGCGCGACCTGGACGGCCTCAAGGTCGACGACCATCCGGCGATCGTCCAGCAGAAGAGCCGCGACTTCTACTGGTACAGCCCGGTGCTGAAGCAGCAGCTCGAGCATGTCACCGGCGACCTGATCGTGACGCCGAAAACGGAAGACGAGGTCGTCCGCGTGCTCGCCGCCTGCCACCGGCATGGCGTGCCGGTGACGCCGCGCGGCAGCGGCACCGGCAATTACGGGCAGGCGATGCCTCTGTCCGGCGGCGTCGTGCTCAATCTCGCCGAGATGAACGCGATCAAGGCGATCGCGCCCGGTCGTGTCGTCACCGGTCCCGGCGCCGTGCTCGCCGACATCGACAAGGCGACGCGGGCGCATTCCGGCCAGGAGCTCCGCATGTCGCCGTCGACCTACAACACGGCATCGATCGGCGGCTTCGTCGCCGGCGGCTCCGGCGGTATTGGCTCGATCCGCTGGGGCGGCTTGCGCGACCTCGGCAACGTCATCCGGCTGAGGACCGTGACGATGGAGGCACAGCCCCGCGTCATGGAGCTCACCGGCGAGGACGTGCTGAAAGTGATGCACGCCTACGGCACCAACGGCATCATCACCGAAGTCGAGATGCCGCTAACCGCCAGTTATGACTGGATCGACGTCATCGTCGGCTTCGACGATTTCATGGATGCGGCCGGCTTCGGCAACGATCTCGCCATCCAGGACGGCATCCTGGCGAAGCTGATCACGCCGATAGCAGCACCCATCCCCTACGATTACTTCAAGCGCCACCAGCGGTTTT
Organism: Mesorhizobium sp. M0778; assembly: GCF_040320105.1. Taxonomy (NCBI): domain Bacteria; kingdom Pseudomonadati; phylum Pseudomonadota; class Alphaproteobacteria; order Hyphomicrobiales; family Phyllobacteriaceae; genus Mesorhizobium; species Mesorhizobium sp. M0778. Next base: position 55,170 of record NZ_JAMYPA010000002.1, read on the forward strand.
TTCGGCGCGGCCAAAGCATCGTCGTCCTGATGATCGCGCCGCATGCGATGGATGCCTTCCTCGCCTTCACTGCGCGCAGTAAGGGCGAGATCGTCTTTCGCGCCGATAAGGAGGCCGATCTCAAGGGGCTGCCGCCGGCCTATGAGCTGACCTGGAACCACACCACGCTGCGCGCCATCCGGGTCGACCCGACGATCACCTATCTGCAGACCCGCTACCCGTCGCCGGACCACCTCGGTCACGTCAAGGCGATGGTCGAACGCTTCGGCGACGAGGTGCCGGCGCATCTCGAATTTATCCGCTTCGATGGCGCCATCGGCATCGCCGGATTGCCGCTGGTGCGCTTCACCACGGCGGAGCGGCTGGACGAGATCATCCGCATCCACGAAGACAATGGCTGCTGGATCTTCAACCCGCACCGCTACACGCTGGAAGAAGGCGGCATGAAGCGGACGGATGAAGTGCAACTGGCTTTCAAGCGTGAGACCGACCCGCAAGGGCTGCTCAATCCGGGCAAGATGATCGCCTGGGAAAACCCGGACTATGATTATCGCTCAGGCAAGTCGTTCCTGTTCAAGGGGCTGGAGAAGACGGGTTGAACGTCCTCGTCCTCTACGCTCATCCGGTCGAGACCAGCTTCAATGCCGGCCTGCACCGGACCATCGTCGAGCGCCTGAAGGCCGCCGGCCATGTCGTGGACGACTGCGATCTCTATGCCGAGGGTTTCGATCCCAGGCTGACGCGGGCCGAACGGCTGTCCTATCACGACGAACGCAGCGACGGCGATCCGGCGTCGCCTTATGTCGAGCGCTTGCTGTGGGCCGAGGCGCTGGTGCTGTCATTTCCGGTGTGGAACTTCGGCTATCCGGCCATTCTGAAAGGCTTTTTCGATCGGGTCTTCCTGCCCGGCGTGTCGTTCAAGCTGGTCGACGGCAAGGTGCAGCCGTCGCTGCACAACATTCGCAAGGTGGCGGCGGTCACCACCTATGGCGGCGGCCGGTTCCGCGCCATGCTGATGGGCGACCCACCGCGCAAGCTGGTCAAACGGGTGCTGCGTGCGACGATCAAGCCCGGCGGCTCGGTTTCCTACCTCGCGCATTACTCGATGAACCTGTCGACCGGCGAGACGCGGACGAGGTTCGTGGCGAAGGTCGCGGCCAGGATGGACGCGTTCTGAGCTACATCCGCACTCGCTCGGCCTTCGGATCGTACATCGGCTTGAGCGAGGCCTCGGCGGCAAAGCGCTCGCCGGCGATCTCGATCTCGTAGGACGACGACAGCACATCCGCCTCGCTCTCGCCCTTGCAAGGCACGTAACCAAGCCCGATGGCGCCGCCGAGATGATGGCCGTAATTGCCCGAGGTGATCGGGCCGACGATCTTGCCGTCGCGCAGGATCGCCTCGTTATGGAAGAGCAGGGGTTGCGTGTCTTTCAGACGGAACTGCACCAGCCGGCGTGACAGGCCGGTTTCTTTCTTCTTCAGCACCGCATCGCGGCCGAGGAAATAGCTCTTGGCCGTCTTCACGGCGAAGCCAAGGCCGGCCTCCAGCACATTGTCTTCGTCGGTGATGTCGTGGCCGAAATGCCGGAACGCCTTTTCGATGCGGCAGGAGTCCAGCGTGTGCAGGCCGCATAGCTTCAGACCGACATCGGCGCCGGCCTCTTCTATCGCCTCGAAGACGTGGGCGGCCTGATCGGTCGAGACATAAAGCTCCCAGCCGAGCTCGCCGACATAGGTGACGCGGTGGGCGCGGGCCAGGCCCATGCCGATCTCGATCTCCTGAAACGTTCCGAACGGATTGTTGTCATTGGAGAAATCATTCGGGCTGACCTTTTGGATCAGCTTCCTCGAATCCGGGCCCATCAGGCAAAGCACCGCTTCGGCAGCGGTCACATCGGTAATGACGACGAACTCGTCGGCAAGATGTTTTTTCAGCCAGGCCAGATCGCGCTGCAGCGTGGCGCCCGGCACGACGAGGAAGAAGGCTGTTTCGGACAATCGCGAGACGGTCAGATCGCTCTCGATACCGCCGCGCTGGTTGAGCATCTGGGTGTAGACGATCTTGCCCGGCGCCACGTCCATGTCGTTGGCGCAGAGCCTTTGCAGGAAGGCGCAGGCGTCGCGGCCTTCGACGCGGATCTTGCCGAACGAGGTCATGTCGAACAGGCCGACGCCGTTCCGGACCGCCAGATGCTCCTCGCGCTGGTTGTCGAACCAGTTCTGCCGTTTCCACGAATAGCGGTATTCGCGCTCCTGGCCGGGCCTAGCGAACCAGTTGGCGCGCTCCCAGCCGGCGACCTCGCCGAACACCGCGCCGCGCGTCTTCAGGTGCTCGTGCAGCGGCGAACGCCTCACGTTCCGCGAGGTTGCCATCTGCCGGTAAGGAAAATGATCGGCGTAGAGCAGGCCGAGCGTTTCGGAGACGCGCTCCTTGAGATAGCGGCGGTTCTTCTGGAACGGCTGGGCGCGGCGGATGTCGACCTCCCAGAGATCGAACGGCGCCTCGCCGTCATTGATCCATTGCGCCAGCGCCATGCCGGCGCCGCCGGAGGAGACGATGCCGATCGAATTGTAGCCGGTCGCCATCCAGTAGCCGGAAAGCTCCGGCGCCTCGCCGAGATAATAACGGTCGTCGGGGGTAAAACTCTCTGGGCCGTTGAAGAAGGTGTGGATGCCGGCGGTGGCCAGCATCGGCATGCGGTTGACGCCCATTTCGAGGATCGGCTCGAAATGGTCCATGTCCTGCGGCAACTGGTCGAAGCAGAACTCCTCGCTTATGCCGTTCATGCCCCACGGCTTGGCCACCGGCTCGAAAGCGCCGAGCATCATCTTGCCGGCATCTTCCTTGTAGTAGGCGCATTCCTCCGGCACGCGCAGCACCGGCAGGCGGGAGAGCCCCGGGATCGGCTCGGTGACGAGATAGAAATGCTCGCAGGCGTGCAGCGGGATGGTGACGCCGTTCTGGGCGCCAAGTTCGCGTGCCCACATGCCGGCGCAGTTGACGACGATATCGGCTTCGATCGTGCCTTGCTCGTCGCCTTGCGCCCAGGAGACGCCGGTGACGCGGCCGGCCCTGGTATGAACCTTGGTGACCTTCACGTTCTCCAGGATGGTCGCACCGCGCTGACGTGCGCCCTTGGCCAAGGCCATGGCGATGTTGGCCGGATCGCACTGGCCGTCGAGCGGCAGATGCACGGCGCCGACAACATCCGAAACATTGAGATGCGGGTACATCTCCTTGACTTCACCTGGCGAAATCTCGCGCACGTCGACATCGAAGGCGCGGGCGAGAGACGCCTGCCGATAGATCTCGTGCTTGCGCTCCTCGGTAAGCGCCACCGTGATCGAGCCAACCTGGCGCATGCCGGTGCCGACATCGGTCTCGGCCTCGAGCTTGACGTAGAGATCGGCCGAATACTTCGCCAGCCGGGTCATGTTCTGCGAGCCGCGCAGCTGGCCGATCAGGCCGGCAGCGTGCCATGTCGTGCCCGATGTCAGCTGCTTGCGCTCGAGCAGAACGGTGTCGGTCCAGCCGAGCTTGGCCAGATGGTAGGCGACCGAGCAGCCGGAGACGCCGCCACCGATGATGACCGCCCTTGCGTTGGGAGGAATGGCCTTGGTCGGAATGGTTTTGGCGGGCGGCGCGTTCATGCGGCCTCGCGGCGGTAGCTGGAGGCGAAGCGGCGCAGGCGTGTGGCAGCCTCTATCAGCACCGGCTCAGGCTGGCAGAGGCTGAAGCGGATGTGGCCGGCTGCAGCCTCGCCGAAGCTCGAGCCGGGCATGACGGCGACCTTTTCCTGGTCGAGGAAGGCCCAGGCGAATTTCTCGTCGTCCGGCTCGATCGCCGATATGTCGAGCATGACGTACATGCCGCCTTCGGAGCCGCGCGCGGTGACGTCGTTCATGCCGCGCATGGCATCGAGAACGACGGCGCGCCTTGCGGCATAGCGCTCGGCGATCTCCTTGACGCCGTAGCCATTTTCGAGCGCCTCGGCGCAAGCCAGGCTGATGAAGGCCGGCAGGCCGTAGGTCATCACCAGATTGAGGTCGGTCAGCAGCGAGATCATCTCCTCGTGCCCGGTCAGCCAGCCCATGCGCCAGCCGGTCATGCCGTGGCTCTTAGACATCGAATTTATGACCAGCGTGCGTTCCGCCATGCCGGGCAGCGAACGCGGCGAGATGTGCTCGCCACCGCCAAGCGTCCAGTAGACCTCGTCCGACAGCAGCCAGAGGTCATGTTCGCGGCAGATCTGCGCCAGATCTTCCAGCCGCTCTCGCGAATAGACGGCGCCCGTGGGGTTGTTCGGCGTGTTGATCAGGATGGCGCGGGTGTTCGGCCGTAGGGCGGCGCGGATCTCGGCGGCGCGCGGCTGAAAGCCATCCTCGGCGGGTGTCTCGACGACGCTGAACTTGGCGCCCGCCGCGCTGAAGGTATTGGGATAGGTGGCGTAATAGGGCGCGACGACGATGGCATGGTCGCCCTGGTCGAGAACAGCTTGAATAGCTGCGTAAAGCGCGGCCTGCCCGCCCGGCGTGGCGATGACCTGGTCGGGGCTGGTCGCAACACCGGTGCAGAGCGTCGAGGCCGCCGCCATCGCCTTGCGCAGCCGCGGAACGCCGGCAAGTGGGGTGTAGTGGTGATTGCTGGCGCGGACCGCCGTCACGCAGGCTTCGATCGTCTCGCTCGGCGTGTCGAAATCATGGTCGCCGACCGACAGCATGATGATGTCCTCGCCGGCCTGCTTGCGCGCCCAGGCAGCGGAATGAACCTCCCAGCCATCCTTGCCCGAAGGCACGATGCCGGAAATGCGCGATGATGGCCTGGGCATTATGCTACTCCCGAAATTTCGTAGCAGGCCTGTTCGAGCCGGTCGCGCAAGGCGGCGATGTGGGCCGGTCCGACTTCGCAGCAGCCGCCGACGATGCCGGCGCCGGCCTCGACCCAGCCGATCGCCTGGCCGGCATAGGCGTCCGGATCGAGGTCGTGGCGGGCGTGCAGCACTTCGACGGTGCCGCCATGCTTGAGCGCCTCGACCGAGGTGAAGCCATTGGCATAGGCGCCGACCGCACCGCCGAGAGCGATCAGTCCGGGCAGCGCTGCAGCGATCGCTTCGGGCCGGCAGCAATTGATCAGCCGGGCCGCGACGGGCAGTCCGTCAAGAGCGCTCGACGCCGTCGTAATGGCTTCGCCGCTACGCAGGCGCGGCGTGCCGTGGTCGGCAAGCGTCCACGACACCCATACGGGCTTGCCGCTTTCCGACGCCGCGGTGACGGCGGCGCGCGCCTCTTCGGCCGACGCCATGGTTTCGCACAGAAACAGATCGACGCCGTCCGCCTGCTCGGCAACTATACGGCGATAGATGTCGAGCGTATCCTGGAAGGATATCGTCAGGGCCGGCGCATAGCTGCCGAACAGCGGCGACAGGCAGCCGGCGATCGCCGCGTCGCCGGTCTGGTCGCGTGCTTGCCTTGCCAGTTCGATGCCGCGCTTCTGCAAAGGCTTGAACAGCTCTTCCGCGCCCTCGCGCGCCAGCCGCTCCGGCGTTGCGGAATAAGTGTTGATGGTGATGACGCGGGCTCCGGCGCGGATGAATTCCGCATGCAGGTCGCGCACCAGATCCGGTTCGTCGATCAGCACCCTGGCCGACCAGAGCGGCGTCGGCTCGGAGCTGCTGCGGCGGACCAGCTCCTGGCCCATGCCGCCATCGGTGAGGATGACTTTCTTCATGCTTTGAGCCTCTCGTTCTTCGGATCCCATAACGGCTCATCCTTCTGCACGATCGCCCGAAAACGTTCGCCGAAGATCTCGACCTCGACCGCGGTTCCCGGCTCGGTGAGGTCGGCGCGCAGCATGCCGAGCGCGATCGACTTGTCGATGCGATGACCCCAGCCGCCGGATGTCGTCTCGCCGACGATCCGGCCGTCATGCCAAAGCGTCGACATGTAAGGTGTGTCGCAGTCGCCGGGATTTTCGACGACCAGCGTGACGAAGCGTTTCTTGACGCCTTGCTGCTTTTCGCTCTGCAACGCCGCCTTACCGCGGAAGTCGGGCTTGTCCCATCTGACGAAGCGCTCCAGCCCGCCCTGCAGGATCGAGTAGTCGGTCGACAGATCGCCCTTCCACGTACAGTAGCCTTTTTCGAGCCGCAGCGAATCCAGCGCGTACATGCCGAATGGTTTCAGGCCGTGCCTCTGGCCGGCCGCCCAGACAGCGTCGAAGATGACTGCGGTATCGTCGACCTTGCTGTGGATTTCCCAGCCGAGCTCGCCAGCGAAGGATACGCGCACCAGCTTGGCCCAGCGCCCGGCGATCGATGTTTCCTGATGCGTCAGCCAGGGCAGGGTGAGGTCGGCCGCGCAGAGTTCGGCGAGGATGTTTCGCGAGTTGGGTCCGGCGAGGATCTGGGTCGAATGCTCTTCTGTCCGGTCAGTCAACTTGAACGTCGCGTCCTTCGGCATGCGCGATTTCAGCCATTCGAAATCGTGCCACTGCGCCACCGCGGCGGTGATCAGCGTCATGTGATCTTCGTCGTGACGCACCACCGACATCTCGGTGACGACGCGGCCCTTGTCGTCGGCAAAGTAGACGAGGCCGATGCGGCCGGGTTTCGGCACCAGGCCTGTCACCTGGAGGCTCAGCCATTCGGCGGCACCCGGACCGTCTAGATTGAACCGGGAAAATCCTGGCAGGTCCAGAATGCCGGCGGCATCGCGGACGGCGAGGCATTCCTCGCGCACACGATGCTGCCAGGGGCCGTCACGGCGGAAGGTCAGCGTGGATTGTTCGGAGATGTCGTCGCCTGGCTTCGCATACCAGGTGGCGCGTTCCCAGCCATTATAGGCGTCGAACTGGGCGCCGAGCGCCTTGATGCGGCCGTGGAGCGGCGACAGCTTGCGGTCGCGCCCAGCCGGCCAGGCGTGGCGCGGGAATTGGATGGCATACTCGTTGCCGTAGATCTCCATGCCCTTGGCGACGCAGTAATCCGGCGCCGACGCAAAGGCGGTGAAACGGCGTGGATCGCAGGACCACATGTCCCATTCGGTCTGGCCCTCGGTCACCCACTCGGCCAGCACTTTGCCGGCGCCGCCGCCCTGGGCGATGCCGAAGGTGAAGACGCAGGCCTCGAAGGCGTTGGGCACGCCAGGCATCGGGCCGATCAGCGGGTTGCCGTCCGGCGCATAGGGGATCGGCCCGTTGATGACCTTGGACAGCCCGGCGGTGCCGAGGATCGGCACGCGGGCGACGGCATCGGCCAGGTAATGTTCCAGCCGGTCGAGGTCGTCGGGAAACAGCTGGAACGAAAAGTCGTCCGGCATCGGGTCGTTGTGGCCGACCCAATGGGCGCGGCAATTGCGCTCATAGGGGCCGAGGTTCATGCCGTTCTTTTCCTGGCGCAGATAATAGGACGTATCGACGTCGCGCAGCAGCGGCAGCTTCTTGCCTTGTTCCTTCGACCACGCCGCCAGTTCGGGGATTTCCTCAAACAGGATGTATTGATGGCTCATCACCATCATCGGCACCTCGCGGCCGAACATCCTGCCGACTTCGGCGGCGCGGTAGCCGGCGGCGTTGACGACAATCTCGCAGCGAATCTCGCCTTGCGGCGTCTCGACCACCCACTCGTCGTTCTCGCGGCGCACGCCGGTGACCGGGCAGAAGCGGATGATCTTCGCACCCATGTCGCGCGCGCCCTTGGCCAGCGCCTGGGTCAATTGCGCCGGGTCGATGTCGCCGTCGCTCGGATCGTAGAGCGCGCCCTTCAGCTCATGCGTTTCGATGAAGGGGTAGCGGCGCTTGATCTCGTCGGGGCCGACGACATTGATGTCCATGCCCTGATAGCGGCCCATGCCCTTGGCGCGCTGGAATTCCTGCATACGCTCGATCGTATGGGCGAGCCTGAGCGAGCCGGTGACATGATAGTTCATGGGATAGCCGACCTCGTCGGCCAACCGGCGATAGAGCTCGGTCGAATAGCGCTGCATGTTCATCAGCGACCATGACGAGGAGAACGTCGGCACGTTGCCGGCGGCATGCCAGGTCGAGCCGGAAGTCAGCTCGTTCTTCTCCAGAAGCACGCAGTCGGTCCAGCCCGCCTTGGCGAGATGATAGAGCGAGGAGGCGCCGACGGCACCGCCTCCGATGATCACCACGCGTGCCGTGGTCGGCAAACTGGCCATGTTCTTCTCCAGATCAATAGACGGGCGGCGAAACCACCCAGATCACCACAGCCGGTTCCGCTCCAGGATTGCGCCAGCGGAACGGCTTGCCGTCAAAGCGGAAGGAGTCGCCTGCTCCAAGCCGGTGCCAGACGCCGGCAATTTCGATGTCGAAGCTGCCGGACGCGACGTAGCCGGCTTCCTCGGTCGGCCGGCGGGCCTCGGTCTTCAGCTCGGCACCGGGGGCGAAGACCGAACGCAGCATCTCGAAGCTACCGCCGAGATCCGGCGACAGAAGCTCCTCCACCAGGCCGGAATCGCTTGTGCCAAGGGTGCGCCGGTTGCCGGCGCGCACGACCACGCCGCGTTCGGTCTCGACAGGCACGTCATGGCTGAAGAACAGGCTGACCGGCACGCCGAACAATTCGGCGAAGGCCCTGAGATCGCCGAGCGACGGGATCGACAGGCCGCGCTCGACCTGACTGACCCAGCCGACGGAACGGCCGAGCTTCAGCCCGATTTCGGCAAGCGTCAGGCCGCGCGCCTTGCGCAACGCGCGAATGTCGCCGGCCAGCAGCCGTTCGCCGTTATCTTGTTCCGGTGTTGCGGCGGTTGAGGGCAAAGCCATCCCTGTCTCGATGAAAAATTCCCAGCAAATTTCATGTGACCGCAGGTCTGTGAAAAAATCAAGATGATTTTCATGAACCCACAAGATTTACTTGCGCCATTTTGACGGTTCAGGCAAAGGCTCGGCACACGAGCGGCGAGTGGGGCGTCCGGTCGAGGCGGATAGGGCGTCGAGCGTTGATAGAAACTCGCAAGGATGCTCCATCACTTCTAGTCGGCGCATGATCCTTTCCGGAAAAGCCGGGTTCCAGGATTATGCGCAAAGGGACGGCCCATGCTGGAAAACAACTCCCGGATTGCGGCGGCGATCGTCGATGACGCGATCACCTCGCGCCGGTCCGTACGCGCCTTCTTGCCTGACATGGTCGATGACGACACCATCCGCGATATTCTCGCCGTTGCCGCGCGCGCGCCTTCAGGCACCAACATGCAACCCTGGAAGGTCTATGTGACCAAGGGCGAGGTCAAGCAGCGCATCACCGACGCCATTCTCAGTTCGGGCATCCGCGCCGAAAAGGCGGAGTGGGACGAGTACCGCTACTATCCTGACCAGTTCTTCGAACCCTATCTGACGCGACGGCGGGCCAACGGCTTCGGCCTCTACGGCGTGCTCGGCATCGGCCGGCGCGAGGTCGACAGGATGCGCGCCCAGCACGACCGCAATTTCGTCTTCTTCGATGCGCCGGTCGGCATGATCTTCACCGTCGACCGGCGGCTGAACAAAGGGTCGTGGATCGATTACGGCATGTTCCTGCAGAACATCATGGTCGCGGCGCGGGGCAGGGGCCTACACACCTGCCCGCAGGCCGCCTTCGCGCCCTATCACCGGCAGATCAGGCCGGTGCTCGACATCCCCGACGAGGAGATCGTCGTCTGCGGCATGGCGCTCGGCCATGAGGATACGTCCAAGCCCGAAAATGCCTTCCGCACCGACCGCGCGCCGCTGGAAGAGTGGGTTACGTTCGCGGAGTAGGGTGACGACGCGCCGTCTAGCTACTGCACTTCGTAACCGACTTCCTCGCTGGCGTGGCAGAGCGCCTTCCAGAACGAGCGTGCGAACGAGCGGAACACATAAATGTCGAATTGATCGGCGCCGGTGCGCTGGATCTGCGCGAAGACGTCGTGATGCATGGTCGAGCGGCCGGCGCCGATCGGGAAGGCCGGCAGCGCGAAGTCGATGGCGAAGAATTTTGCCAGGACCCACTCGGCCTTCGGCCCGGCGATACGGATCGCGGTGCGGCCGTGCGAAAGGTCGGTCACCGTACCGATAGCCGGAGTGACGACGTCGGCAAAGGCCGACGCCAATCCCTCGGCCTCATCGACCATTGTGAACTTTCCCGGCGCAAAGCCGAACACCGATCTGACGCCGTCCGTGACGCCGCCGCCGGCGCCGTCGGGCAGAGCCAGGCCGGTGACCGCATGGATGCCGGCCATCAACGCCTTCTCCTGGCCGGGCCAGGCGGCGAGCTGCAGGATCGAACCCGGCCTGGTTTCGGAGAGGATGATTTCGACACCGTGCTCGAAATTGCCATGCGAGCCTGGATGCAGCACCGGCTCAAGCGGTGATTGGCGCTCAACCATGCATGCGGCTCCCGTCCGGATCGAAGAAATGGTTGGAGACGATCTCGACCGGCCCGAACCGGTTGCGCAACGGGTCGGAGACATAAGCGCGCGTGCCGCGCCGCGCCTTGCCGCCCTTGACCAAGGCAAGCGCTATATATTTGCCGAGCGCCGGCGAATAGCAGCAAGCGGTGATGTGACCGAGCGAGCCGTGCGGATTGGCTTCGTCAAGCTCCTCGACGATGTGTGCGCCGCCGTTTAGCGGCTGGTTGTCGAGCGAAACAATACCGACGAGTTCCAGGCGGTCGGGCGCGATCAGCCCCTCGCGATCCATCATCGCCGAACCGATAAACGGCTTCTTCTTCGACAGTATCCAGTCGAGATGCAGGTCGCGCCCCGTGGTACGACCGTCGATCTCGGCGCCGGTGACGTGGCCCTTCTCGATGCGCAGGGTGCCCAGCGCCTCCAGTCCGTAGGTCACCAGCCCGAACGGCTTGCCGGCTTCGATCAGCGCCTCCCAGACATGGGTGCCGTAACCGGTGCCGGAATAGACCTCGAAGGCCATTTCGCCGGAGAAGGACAGCCGGCAGATCATCACCGGCACGCCGGCGATTTCGCCGTGGACGATGCCCATGAAGGGCAGGGCGGCATTGTCGACAGCGGTGCCGCTGACGCAAGCAGCCAATATCTGCCTGGCGTTCGGCCCGCCGATGGCGGCACCGGCCCATTGGTCGGTGACCGAGGTGACGTGGACCTTCAGCTCCGGCCAGATCACGTCGAGAAAATACTCCAGATGCTGCATTACCTTGCCGGCATTGGCGGTGGTGGTGGTCATCAGGAAATCCTGCTCGCCAAGCCGCCAGGTGGTGCCGTCGTCGAAGGCGAGGCCGTCCTCGCGCAGCATTAGCCCATAACGCGCCTTGCCGACGGCCAGCGTCGAAAACATGTTGGTGTAGACGCGGTCGAGGAATTCCGCCGCGTCCGGGCCTTGCACCGCGATCTTGCCCAGTGTCGAGACGTCGACAATGCCGGCGCTCTCGCGCGTGGCTCTCGCCTCGCGCACATAGGCCTGCTCGATCGTTTCACCGGGATGGCCGTAGATCATCGGCCGGTACCAGAGGCCGGCCGAATACATGGTGGCGCCGTTGGCGACGTGCCAGTCATGCATCGGCGTCAGCCGCTCGGGCTTCAGATCGCCGAAGCGTTCGGCGGCAAGCGAGCCGATCGACACCGCCGAAAAAGGCGGACGAAAGCGCGTCGTGCCGACCTGCGGGATCGGCTTGCCCAGCGCCTCGGCCATGATGGCGAGGCCTGGTATGTTGGAACTCTTGCCCTGGTCGGTCGCCATGCCGAGCGTGGTGTAGCGCTTCAGATGCTCGACCGAGACGAAGCCTTCGCGATGCGCCAGCCGCACGTCGTCGGCCGTCACGTCATGCTGGAAGTCGACGAAGCTTTTTCCTGCGGCCTTGATCTCGAACACCGGTGCCGGATCGGGATCGCCAGGTGCTGCCCCGACGGCAGGCAAGGCCGCCGGCGTGGCTGTTGCGCCCGCAGCGGAAAGGCCGGCGGCGCGACCTTCGGCGATCGCCTCGGCGGTGGAGAAACTGCCGGTGAAGGCGCCGGCGCCGATCCATTGCCGTGTTGTCGGTTTCGGCGGCAGGAACGCTTGTAACGCTTCGTTCCATTCCGCTTTGGCTCCGGCCTGGCTGGCCAGATGGATGGTCGGCGACCAGCCGCCCGACATCAGCAGGCAATCGGCGTGGATGCTGCGCGCATCGCCGGAAAGCGCACCACTGGCCATGTCGAAGCGCTGCACCTTGAAGCCGGAAAGCGCCTTGCCGCCCTCGGTGGCTATCACCGCGTGGCCAGAAAAGATCTCGGCTTCGGTCTCGCCGGCCAGCTTGCGCATTTCGCTCGAAAGCTCCGGGCGCGCGTCGACGATGGCGACGACCGCGGCACCGGCCTTCTTCAACGCCAGTGCTGCGCGATAGGCGCTGTCATTGTTGGTGAACAGCGCGACCCTGTGACCCGGCAGCACGCCATATTCATTGGCATAGCGCTCGGCCGCATGCGCCAGCATCACGCCTGGCCGATCATTGCCAGGAAAGACCAAGGGACGCTCCAGGGAGCCGGTGGCCAGCACCACCGATTTGGCGCGGATGGTCCAGTAGCGATGGCGCGGCTCGCCTTTGTCCGGCGTTTCCTTATGGTCGGTGACGCGTTCGATCGCGGCAAGCGTGTTGCCGTCGTAATAGCCCCAGACGGTGGTGCGCGGCAGCAGGCGAACATTGTCATGGCCTTCAAGCTGGCCGGCGGCGCGCGCCGCCCAATCGGCGGCCGGCATGCCATCGATCGTCTCGCCCGACCAATTGGCCGAGCCGCCGAAATGCGGCTCGAGCTCGGCCAGGATGACGCGTGCACCCTGATCGGCGGCCGCCCTGGCGGCCATCAGCCCGGCCGGGCCGGAACCGACTACCAGCACGTCGCAAAACGCGTTCATGCGTTCGTAGCGCGCCGTATCGGGAGCCGTGCCTGCCTTGCCCAGGCCGGCGGCACGGCGGATGAAATGCTCGCAGAACATCCAGAAGCGCGTGCCCTTCAGCGGACCGACCACGGGTCCCATGAAGGTCTTGTAGTAGAAGCCGGCCGACAAAAGCTTGCCGCCGAGCTGGTTGATGGCATTGACGTCCCAGGCAAGCGAGGGGAAGCGGTTCTGGCTCATTGCGGCCAGCCCGTCATAGATCTCGACCATGGTGGCGGGAATGTTCGGCTCGCGAACCTCGCCCCTCAACACAGTCACGAGCGCGTTTGGCTCCTCGACGCCGGCAGTCAGCACGCCGCGCGGGCGGTGATATTTGAACGAACGCCCAAACAGGGTGACGCCGTTGGCCAGCAGCGCCGAAGCCAGCGTGTCGCCGGCATGGCCGGTATAAGGCGCGCCGTCGAAGGTGAAGCGGATGGTCCGCAGCCGGTCGATGCGGCCGCCGGTCTCGGTACGGCGCGGGCTCATGACTTGTCCTCGGCCCTGTGCCGCGCAACCGAGTTGTGGTCGCCGCGCGCGAAGGCAGTGCTGGAGATCTCGTGCGTCAGCGTGTTGCGCACCACCCTGAGATGGGCGCGGCAGCCGCCGGAATGCTGCCAGATCTCATTGTGGTCGCCGGCGGGGTTCAGCCGGTCGTAGACATAAGCGTTCCAGGCGTCGAGGTTTTGCGACGCGGGCTGTGGGCGCTGGCGATTGCCGTCGCCCTGATAGGTGAATTCGATAACGTCGCGCGGGCCGCAATAGGGGCAGGTGATGAGCATGGATCTCTTAAACTTCTCGTTTGACCATGATCTTGTCCGAAAACCGGTTTCCACTTTTCGCTGACGCGGACCTGCGGTTCGGGATCATGGCCTAATGCAGCCGGGGCGTGGCGCCCTGGCCCTTGTCGTCGATCACCATGCCACGGTAAAAGCGGTCGAGCGTGAAGGCCGCGTTGAGATCGTGCGGCTCGTCCTTGGCAATGGTCCAGGCAAAGCACCAGCCGGAAGCCGGCGTCGCCTTGAAGCCGCCATAGCACCAGCCGCAGTTGAGATACATGCCCGGCAGCGGACCGGTGGTGATGATTGGCGAGCCGTCCATCGACATGTCGCAGACGCCGCCCCATGAGCGCAGCATGCGGACGCGGGCGAGCCCCGGGAACAGCGCCAGCATCTCGCTCATCACCTCATCGACGATCGGCAGGCTGCCGCGCTGGGCGTAGCTGTTGTAGCCGTCGAGGTCGCCGCCATAGACAAGGCCGCCCTTGTCCGATTGCGACATATAGAAATGGCCCATGCCGAAGGTCAGGACCGTATCGATAAACGGTTTCAGCGATTCCGTAACGAAGGCCTGCAGCACGTGGCTCTCGATCGGCATTGTCTCGATGCCGGCAAGCCGCATGACCCGCCCGGTGCTGCCGGCCACCGCGACCGCTACCTTTTTAGCGCGGATTTCGCCGCGGGTCGTCGTGACGCCGGTGATGCGGTCGCCGTCGCGCAGGAAGCCGGTGACCTCGCAGTTTTCGACGATGTCGACGCCGCGGCGATCTGCGCCACGCGCATATCCCCAGGCGACCGCATCGTGGCGGGCGGTGCCGGCGCGTCGCTGCATCAGGCCGCCGACGATCGGGAAACGCGCCGTGGCGGAGACGTCCAGCGCCGGCACCAGGCGGGCGATCTCCGCCGTGGTCATCAGTTCCGCGTCGACGCCGAGATGGCGCATGGCGTTGCCGCGCCGGGCATAGTCGTCGAGCTGAGCAGGTGTGTGGGCGAGGTTCAGGCAGCCGCGCTGCGAGAACATGACGTTATAGTTGAGGTCATGCGACAGGTTCTCCCACAGCTTCATCGAATGTTCGTAGAAGCGCGTGTTGGCGGGCAGCAGGTAGTTGGAGCGGACGGCCGTCGTGTTGCGGCCGACATTGCCGGAACCGAGCCAGCCCTTCTCCAGCACCGCGACATTGGTGATGCCGTGCTCCTTGGCGAGATAGTAAGCGGTCGACAGGCCATGGCCGCCGCCGCCGATGACGATGACATCGTAGGACGCCTTCGGGTCGGGCTTGCGCCAGGCCGGCCTCCAGTCCTTGTTTCCGGTCAGCGCGTTCTTGAGAAGCGAAAAGGCCGAATATTCCGCCATTCTTATTGTCATCCATTTCAGGCTTGGCGGCAGACTATAGAGCAGGCGGCCAACGCAAAGCCAAGATTGCGCCATCGCTTTTCGACTCCCCGACTTCGATTGGATATGGCCGACTTCGAAAGCGGGCCGTCAGGGACGGCTTGCCCCCAGATATGTCGGTCTTTATCAAGAGCGGGCCTTTAGAACGCCTTATCGCCCGTGAGTCGCCAGACAATCATGTTTTTCCGACTGCTCCGCTTCGTTCTGGTCCTGATGCTTGTCGCCTCGGCGCCGCTTTCGTTGCGAGCGGTGGCGCAAGGGCTTGGCCAGGCGCCCGCGGGACTGGTCAGTGATCAGCAGAAAATCCTCCAGGACCTGACGACGAAGACCGACAATCTCGAAACGAAGTTCCAGCAGGACGGCGACGATGACGCCAGCCTTGTCGATATTCGGCTGCAGCTGGAAGAAATGTCGCGTGCCTCGCTCAACAGCGCGCTCGCTTTCCGGCCGCGGCTGAGCGAGATCAACAGCCGGCTAGAGCAGCTAGGCCCGCCGCCGGCCGCGGGCCAGCCGGCCGAGCCCGATATCGTGACCGGCGAACGCCAGGCGCTGGCCTCCGAAAAAGCCGAGATCAATGCCGTCATCGCCACGGCGCAAAACCTGTCGATCCGCATCAGCGGGCTGATCGAGAAGATCGGCAATATGCGCAGCGAGCTTTTCCGCAACCAGCTCACCAAGCGCTACGTGCTGTCCGATGCATTGAGCCCGGAGGTCATTTCCGATGCCAACAACGAATTTACCAGTTTCTACAAGGCGGTGTCGTCCTGGCTGAGCTTTGCCTTCAAGTTCAAGTTCCAGGCCGTTCTTGCCGCGGCCTTGATGGCGCTTGCCTTGGCCGCCGTGCTTTTCGTCGGCGGGCGGCGCCTGTTCGGCCGTGTGTTCGAAGCGGACCCCTCGGTGGAGGATCCCTCCTATCTCAGCCGGCTGTCGGTGGCGTTCTGGTCGACATTGCTGCCGACGCTGGCAGTCGGCGTCTTCCTTGCCTCGACCATTTTCTTTTTCAATTATTACAACGTCTTGCGCGGCGATATCGGCATCTTCCTGAATGCGCTGGCTGCCGTTGTCGCGGGTGTGTTCTGCGTCAACCGGCTGACCAATGCGGCGCTTGAGCCGCGACTGCCGAACTGGCGTCTGATCCCTGTCGAAACCGGCCCGGCGCGCTGGCTGGTGCGGCTGACGACGGCCATGGCCGTCGCCATCGGCATCAATTATTTCCTGTCGGTCGTGAACGACAAGATGGGCTCGCCGCTGTCGCTAACCATCGCCAGAAGCTTTGTCGCCACCATCATCGTCGGCGTCATCCTGATCCTGATGGGCCTGCTGAAGCCGTTCAAGGCCGCCGACGGGATCTGGCGGCCGTGGCCGGCGTGGCTGCGTTACACCGCCGTGGCGCTGGGGCTGTTCACCATCGCGTCGGCGCTGTTCGGCTATATCGGCCTTGCCATGTTCGTCTCGGTGCAGGTCGTGATCACCGGCACCATCCTGGTCACCGCCTATATCGGCTTCCTGTCGGCGCGGGCGATCGGCGAGGAAGGCGGCTTCGCCAATAGCTCGATCGGCCGTTGGCTATCCGCCAATTCAAGCTATGAGCCGACCGCGCTCGACCAGCTCGGCCTGGTCGTCAGCGTCGCCATCAACGTGATGATCGTGCTGGTGTTCCTGCCGCTGATCCTGTTGACGTGGGGCTTCCAGCCCGGCGACATCCAGGCTTGGGCCTACAAGCTGGCAACGGGGCTGACCATCGGCTCGGTGACGATCTCGATCACCGGCATCCTCTCAGGCGTCGTTGTCTTCATCATCGGCTATTTCCTGACGCGCTGGTTCCAGGGATGGCTGGACGGCTCGGTGATGGCGCGCGGCCGCGTCGACACCGGCGTGCGCAATTCGATCCGGCTGGCGGTCGGCTATGCCGGCGTCGCCGTCGCGGCACTGGTCGGCATCTCGGCCGCCGGCATCGACCTCTCCAGCCTCGCGCTGGTCGCCGGTGCGCTGTCCCTCGGCATCGGCTTCGGCCTGCAGAATGTCGTCTCGAACTTCGTCTCGGGCCTGATCCTGTTGGCCGAGCGGCCGTTCAAGGTCGGCGACTGGATCGTCGCCGGCGACATCAGCGGCACTGTCAAGAAGATCAGCGTGCGCGCCACCGAGATCGAGACGTTCCAACGGCAATCGGTGATCCTGCCCAATTCAAACCTGATCAACAATGCGGTCGGCAACTGGACGCACCGCAACAAGCTCGGCCGCGTCGACATCAAGGTCGGCGTTGCCTATGGTAGCGACGTCAAGCACGTGCATGGCGTCCTTTTGGAGATCGCACGCAGCCATCCGCTGGTGCTGAAGAACCCGGAACCCTTTGTGCTGTTTTCCAATTTCGGCCCGGCCGCGCTCGAATTCGAGATTCGCGTGTTCCTGGCAGACGTTCTTAGTGGCAATATCGTCCAGAACGACATCCGCTTTGCAATCTTCGATGTGTTCGCCGACCAGCATATCGAAATTCCGTCGGCGCCGCGCGCCGTCGTCGAGACCAAAAAGCACGAGGCGTGGCCGATCGACGACGACAAGATCGAAGTCGAATTCGCCGAGCGAGAGCAAGCAAAAGCACTGGCAGTGGCGGAGGCGAAACGTCTCGCCAAGTCGGGACGCAAGGTGCGGAAGCCTGATCCTGACTAGCTGTTTGGAGCTTGCCTTCAAGCCTTCGGAAACCAATTGCGGCATGAATGCGGCATTCAGTTGCCGTTCAGCTTGCATTGCATATAAGCTCACCTGCAAACGGCGAGAATGCCTTGCAAAATGCAACAGAGGCGGTGGCAACACCGATACTGCAAAATGTGGAAGTCTCTCGTCGCCGCCATCGCTTTTCTGGCCGTGGGCGGTTCGGCCCATGCCGCCAGCGCGGTCAACAAGGACGCTGAGACCCGCACGCTGATCGTGACCGAAGGCGGCGGCAAGACCGAGCTGGCGCTGGCCGCCGGCGAAACCGTGGAATTTTGCCCGAGCGGCTGTTTTGTTACCTTGCCGAATGGCGACCTCGAGGCGCTGACCGGTTCGGAGACCATTGAGATCTCGGGCGGCGTCGCGCGCATCAAGTAAAGTCGACGCCATGATTTTTTGAAGGCCGGGCAAACGCCCGGCCTTTTATTTGCTTCCGGTAATCGGCGATGAAGGTATGCACTTTTCTTCGAAGCTGCGCAGGACGGGCTCTAGCAGCGCCTTCGTACTGAGCAGGGCGAAGGCGTAGGTCTAACTGCATTCGACGGGCTGGTGGCGCGGGCTTTTTTGGCGATGTCGCAAACAGGCTGCAAGCGCGGCGCGGCGCCGCCCTATAGTCTGGCGCAATAGCATCTTGGAGTCGCGGGCAATGGCAGGGTTTCCGGAAAAGGCGAAGGTCGTCATCGTCGGGCTTGGCGGCATCGTCGGCGCATCGGTCGCCCATCACCTGATCGAGCGCGGATGGGACGATATTGTCGGCATCGACAAATCAGGCATCCCGACGGATATCGGCTCGACGGCGCATGCCTCCGACTTCTGCTACACGACCAGCCACGATTTCCTGTCGTGCTGGACGACGCTCTATTCCATCGATTTCTACGAAAAGATGGGCCATTACGCGCGCATCGGCGGCCTCGAGGTCGCCCGCGTCGGCGACGACGCCCGCATGGCGGAGATCAAGCGCAAGATCGCCTCGGCGAAGGCCTTCGGCACACGCGCCCGCCTGATCGATCCCGCCGAGATCAAGGAAAAATTCCCGCTGATCGAAGAACAGATGGTACAGGGCGGCCTGTGGGATCCCGACGCCGGCCTCGTCATCCCGCGCTCGCAGACGGTCGCCGGCAAGCTGGTCGACCAGGCGGAAGCCTCCGGCAAAGTCAGGGCGTTTGCCAATACCTCCGCCAAGTCGCTCGTCATCGAGAACGGCCGCATCAAGGCCGTGGTGACCGACCGCGGCACTATCGAAGCCGACTATGTCGTGGTCTGCACCGGAATCTGGGGACGGCTTATTGCGGAAATGGCGGGCGAGGACCTGCCCGTGATGCCGATCGACCATCCGCTTACCTTCTTCGGGCCGTACACCGAGTTCGCCGGCACCGGCAAGGAGATCGGCTGGCCGCTGCTGCGCGACCAGGGCAACTCGGCTTACATGCGCGATACCGGCGATCCCAAGACGGCCGAAGGCGGGCAGATCGAGTGGGGCTACTACGAAGAGACCAATCCGCGCCTTTGCCATCCGCGCGACATTCTCGAGAAAAACGAGGCACGGCTTTCGCCGTCGCAGCGCGATCTCGACATGGAGCAGATCATGGCGCCGCTCGAGCGCGCCATGGAACTGACGCCGATCCTGGGCGAGTTGGGCTACAATGAGAGCCATTCCTTCAACGGCCTGCTGCAGGTGACGGCGGACGGCGGCCCGTCGATGGGCGAAAGCCAGAAGGTCAGGGGCCTCTGGTATGCCGTTGCCATCTGGGTCAAGGATGGCCCGGGCATGGGCAAGCTCATCGCCGACTGGATGACGGACGGCCGCACGGCGATCGACCGCCACGCCATCGACTATTCGCGCTTCTATCCGCACCAGACGAAAGAGCAGTTCATCTGGGACCGCTGCACCGAAACGGCGATGAAGGTCTACAACCCGGCGGTGCATCCGCGCGAACCCTTCTCCAAGGCCCGCAATGTCCGCCGCTCGCCCTTCTGGGAGCGCGAGAAGGAACTCGGCGGCTATTTCATGGAGCTCGGCGGCTGGGAACGCGCCCATGGCTACGCCGCCAACGAGCATTTGCTCGAGAAATACGGCAACCGGGTGCCGATGCGTCAAAACGAGTGGGACAACCGCCATTTCTGGCGCGTCTCGAATGCCGAGCATCTCGCCATGAGCGAGGATTGCGGCATCGTCAACCTGTCGCATTTCGCCATGTACGACGTCGAAGGCCCCGATCACGTCGCGCTGATGGAATGGCTGTGCGCGGCAAAGATCGGCGGCGACGGCAATATCGGCAAGGGCATCTATACCCATTTCCTCGATGAGGAAGGCATGGTGCGCGCCGACCTGACCGTCATCCGCATGGCCGACCGCTGCCGCGTGATCGACGGCGCCGATGCCGGACCGCGCGACTTCCAGTACATGCGCCGGACGGCAGAAGACAAAGGCTTCGACGTTACCGTCACCGACGTGACCGAGAAGTACGTGACCGTCGGCATCTGGGGTCCGAATGCGCGGGCGGCATTGAGCAAGGTCGTGGAAAATCCCGACGGACTGACGCCGGAGAATTTTCCCTTTGCCGCCATCAAGCCTGTCAGGATCGCCGGCAAGGACGTGACCGCCTTCCGCATCTCCTATGTCGGCGAGCAAGGCTGGGAACTGCATATGCGCTACGAGGACGGCCTAGCCGTCTGGGACGCCCTGCGGTCGACCGGCGTAATGGCCTTTGGCGTCGAGACCTATGCCAACAGCCGCCGCATGGAGAAGAGCCTGCGCCTGCAGAACGCGGATCTCTTGACCGAGTACAATCTGCTGGAGGCTGATCTTGCCCGGCCGAAGGTCAAGGAGGCCGATTTCTGCGGCAAGGCAAAGCATCTGGAATATCGCGCCCGGGCGCATCAGCCGGCCATGCTTTGCACCCTTGTGATGACGGACAATACCGATTCCAACGGCGTTCCCCGCTATCCGGTCGGCACGATGCCGGTGATGGACCCGCAAACCGGTGAGACGCTGGTCGACGAGCTCGGCCGTCGGTCGTTCACGACCTCGGTGGCCTATGGTCCGACCCTCGGCAAGAATATCGCGCTCGCCTACCTGCCCTGGGCTTATTGCCAGGAGAGCCGCAAGTTGAGCGTCGAATATTTCGGCGAGAAATACCCGGTCGAAGTGGCCGCCGTCGGCTACAGGCCGCTCTACGACCCGGAGAACCTCAATCCGCGCAGCTGAACTTAGAGACGTGCTCGCAAAAACGTGACTGGAACAGCCGCGCTCTCGGCCGGGCTTTCCTCTTTGTCGGTCGTCGATTTTAGCTTACCGTGCGGCATGTCTGCTTTTGCCTGTGCAAGACATCTCGTCTCGGGTGCCGCCGCGCTGGCGTCGGTGCTATGGCCGGCGGCAATCTCCCGCGCCGCCGAGCCGGTTGACGTCGAACTGGTGCTGGCAGTCGACGTGTCCTTGTCCATGTCGCCCGACGAGCTCGAAATCCAGCGCCACGGCTATGCGGCGGCGCTGACGCACGACGACGTGCTGCAGGCAATCGGCGACGGCGCTCACGGCAAGATTGCCGTCACCTACGTCGAATGGGCAGGCGCGACCTGGCAGCAGGTCGTTGTGCCGTGGACGGTAATCGCCAACCGTGCCGACGCCGAGCGGCTGGCAGCGCAGCTTTCCGCTCATCCGCCGGCCAGTGCCAGGCGCACCTCCATCTCCGGCGCGCTGGAATTCGCCAGCGATCTGTTCGCCGAAAGCGGCTTCCAGGGCGTCAAGCGGGTGATCGACATTTCGGGCGACGGCCCCAACAACCAGGGCGCACCTGTCGACATCACCCGCGACGCCGTGATCAAGCAGGGCATCACTGTCAACGGCCTGCCGCTGATGACCAAGGGCGGCGGGTTCAGCAGCGCTTACGATGTCAACAATCTCGACCGTTACTACAGCGATTGCGTCATCGGTGGGCCAGGTTCCTTCATGATCCCGGTCAATGACTGGACGCAGTTTCCGGAGGCCATCCGCCGCAAGCTGGTGCTGGAGCTTGCCGGTCCGGCCTCGCCGCAGCGAGCGACGGAAGAGGCGGCGCATCCGCCATTGGTGCTGGCACAGGACATCCCCGTCACCGACTGCCTGGTCGGCGAAAAAATGTGGCGCGACCGCAGCTGGATGTACAACAGCCGCTAATGGCGAAGTTTGCTGCCGGCGGCCACATACCGCAGTGCAGCATCGGCTTCATTGACAAGCCTGCGGGCGTCTGTGACACAATTCCCATCCGAACAAAAAAGGGGAACCGACATGAACAGGATCGGAATTCTTGCCACAGGCTTGGCGCTTGCCGCTGGGTTGTGCGCGCCGGCGATAGCCGCCACATCGGTCAGCATCGGCATCAGCGGATGGACGGGCTTTGCGCCGCTGACGCTCGCCAAGCAGGCCGGCATCTTCGAAAAGCATGGCCTCGACGTCACCTTGAAGAAGGTGCCGCAAGCCAGCCGGCCGCTCGCCATCGCCAGCGGCGACCTGCAATGCGCCGCCACCACGGTCGAGACCTGGCTGGTCTGGAACGCCAACGGTGTGACGACTAAGCAGATATTCCAGCTCGACAAGTCCTACGGCGCCGACGGCATCGTCGCCCGCAACGACATCAAGACCGTTGCCGACCTCAAGGGTAAGTCGGTTGCGTCATCGGCGCCGGGCACGTCGCCCTATTTCATGCTGGCCTGGGTGCTCAACAAGAACGGCATGTCGACCAAGGACGTGACGGTCGTCAATCTGGAGCCGGATGCGGCGGCGCAGGCGTTTCTTGCCGGACAGAACGATGCGGCAGTCACCTACGAGCCGTTCATCTCGGCGGTGCGCGAAAAATCCGACCAGGGCCATATCCTTGTGACCACTCTCGACTATCCGATGGTGCTCGACACGGTCGGCTGCACGCCGGAGTTCCTCAAGGCCAATCCGGATGCGGCCAAGGCGCTTGCCGACAGCTATTTCGAGGCACTCGCCCTGATCAAGAGCGATCCGGCGAAATCCTATGAGACCATGGGCGCCGACGTGAAGCAGTCGGCCAAGGAGTTCGAAGAGTCGGCCAAATATCTGAAATGGGCGGACAAGGCCGAAAACAAGCAGTTCTTCACCAAGGAATTCCAGGACTTTTCCAAGACTGCCGGCGAGCTTCTGCTGCAGATGGGACTGATCAAAGAAGCGCCCGACGTCTCGACATTGGCCGACACCAGCGCCGTCGCGGACTGACCGGTAGAATTGTCGCCCGGCGGCGGCGCCCTGCGCCGCCGCCTTTTCATTCAGATCAAAGGACGGTTGACGATGCCGCGCCCCTTGCATCCGGTCTCGCCGGGCATTCGAACCGTGCTCGGCATCTCGTTCTTCGTGCTGTTCGTGGCGTTCTGGGCATGGATCACGCTTGGCGGCCACGTCAATCGCATCTTCCTTGCCGATCCGCTTTCGATGCTGAGAGACGGCTGGCGGCTGCTGGTCGAGGACCGCTTCTGGCTCGACATCCTCATCACCATCTGGCGCGTCTTCGGCGGGTTTCTGATGGCGGCCATCGTGGCCGTGCCGCTCGGCATCGTGATGGGGGCCTGGAAGCCGGTGGAAGCGTTCCTGGAGCCGTTCGTCTCCTTCGCCCGCTATCTGCCGGCATCGGCCTTCATCCCGCTGCTCATCCTATGGGCGGGTGTCGGCGAGCTCGAAAAACTACTAGTGATCTTCGTCGGCTCGGTATTCCAGATCATCCTGATCATCGCGGTCAAGGTCGGCGGCACACGGCGCGACCTGGTCGAGGCGGCCTACACGCTTGGCTCGTCCGACAACGGCATCGTGCGGCGCGTGATCATGCCGGCCAATGCGCCGGAGATTGCCGAGACCCTGCGCCTGGTGCTCGGCTGGGCCTGGACCTATGTCATCGTCGCCGAGCTGATCGGCTCGTCGTCGGGCATCGGTTACATGATCATCAACAGCCAATCGCGGCTGGCGACGGGGCAGATCATCTTCGGCATCATCGTCATCGGCCTGATTGGGCTGTTGTCCGATTTCGCCTTCAAGGCGCTCAACCGTTGGCTGTTTCCATGGAGCCTGGCGTGAGCAAGCTTCTTATTGAAGGCGTCTCGCGCACGTTTGCCGGTGTCGGCGGCGGGCAACCGGTCCAGGCGCTGATGCCGATCGATCTGGCGGTCGCCGCCAACGACTTCATCACCATCCTCGGGCCGTCCGGCTGTGGAAAATCGACGCTGCTCAGGATCGTCGCCGGCCTCGAAGCGCCGAGTGAGGGCCGCGTGTTGCTCGACGGCAAGGCGGTGGACCGGCCGGGTCCAGACCGTGGCATGGTTTTCCAGTCCTATACGCTGTTCCCGTGGCTGACGGTCGCCGAGAACATCGCCTTCGGCCTGCGCGAACGTGGAATGGCCGAGCGCGAGCGCAGCGACATCGTCGCGTCCTATGTCGATCTGGTCGGTCTGAAAGGTTTTGAGAACCATTGGCCGAAGCAGCTTTCCGGCGGCATGCAGCAACGCACGGCGATTGCCCGGGCACTGGCCAACGATCCGGAGATCCTGCTGCTCGACGAGCCGTTCGGCGCACTCGACAACCAGACCCGCGGGCTGATGCAGGAACTGCTTCTCGGCATCTGGGAGCGCCGGCAAAAGACGGTGCTGTTCGTCACCCACGACATCGAGGAGGCGATCTTCATGGCGTCGCGCGTGGTGGTGATGACGGCGCGGCCCGGCCGCATCAAGTCGGACGTTGCCGTCGACCTGCCGCATCCGCGCCACTATACGCTGAAGACCAGCCCGGAGTTTTCGGCACTGAAGGCGCGGCTGACGGAAGACATCCGCGTCGAGGCAATGCGCACGGCCGAAGCGCATTAACTCAGTGGACTTTCTTCAGCTGATGGCTCGGATCAAGCCGCCAGAAGCTGCTTGCGGTCGACGCGTTCTTGTTGCGGCGAGCGGGCATAGAGTTCGCGATAGCATTTGGAGAAATGCGAGGCGGAAACAAAGCCGCAGGCGACTGCCACTTCGACCACCGGCAACGACGACTGGATCAGCAGGTGCCGGGCGCGGTCGAGGCGGATTTCCAGATAGTAACGGGCAGGGGAGCGCCCCATCTCGGTGCGGAACAGGCGCTCGATCTGCCGGCGCGACAGGTCGACATGGTCAGCGATCTCGATCAGCGAGAGCGGCTCGGAGAGATTGGCCTCCATCAGCTCGATAATGGTCAGAACCTTGGAATTCTGCACGCCGAGACGGGCGCGTAGCGGCAGGCGCTGGCGGTCGGTCGGGCTGCGCACGCGATCGGTCAGCACCTGCTCGCAGACGCGGTTGACGAGGCTCTCGTCGAAATCGTCGCCGATCAGCTTCAGCATCATGTCGAGCGCGGCGGTGCCGCCGGCGCAGGTGTAGATGTTCTGGTCGATCTCGAAGAGGTCGGCGAAGACATTGGCCTTGGGGAACGCCTCGGAAAAGCCCGGCAGGTTCTCCCAATGGATGGCGCAGCGCTTGTTGGACAGCAGGCCGGCGGCGGCCAGGATATGCGCGCCGGTGCACAGGCCACCGACGGCAACGCCGCGATTGTACTCCTCGCGCAGCCAGGCAAAGGCCGATTTGTTCTGGTAGCGCTCGACATTGATGCCGCTGCAGACGATGGCCATGTTCGGCCGGTCCGGTCCGGACATTTTCTTGCGCTCTTCCTCCAGCGAGGTGTTGACGGCGCATTCGACGCCATTCGAGGCGCGCACCGGCTTGCCGTCGATGCTGGCGAGCCGCCAGCGATAGGCTTCATAGCCGAGCATGCGGTTGGCCGAACGCAACGGATCAAGCGCCGTCGCGAAGGCGATCATGGTGAAATCGGGGATCAGGAAGAATACAAACGATCGCCGGATCGGGTGCTTTACGACGTTCACGGGTAGATCCTCACGCTGCAATGGCGCGAACAGGATGTCGCGATCAGCATAGCGACATCAGGAAAAACGTTTCCTGTCAATTGGCTAGATGGCAACGGAAAGACTTTATTTGCGACATGGGTCGCAAATGGGCAATCGCTATGCGGCGAAGGGCACAACGTGCCGCCGGATTGTCCAAACGAGCCGAACAGTCTGCGCACACGAAAACGCCGCCTCGGCAAAGCCGAAGCGGCGCTGGATCGACTTCGAAGCAGCGCTAGGCTGCTTCTGCCAAGATTTGCTGTTTCAGGCGACAAAGCCGAGGCGCGCGGCGGCCATGGCACCGGTCTGGCCAGGCATGGTGTTAGCCAGGCGCTGGCGCTCGAGCGCGGTCGTCAGGTTCATTTCGCGGCGGGCAAAGAGGCGGGCAAAAAGCTTCATGATCATCTCCATTCGGTTGCTCAGACGGGTCGCCTTCGCTTGATGGAGTGGGGCAGCTCGTTTGTTGATGATGATATAGGCTTAGGTGAGGGGAAACTAAATCGCAAAAGCGAAGCACTTGATATGAAAAGCGACACGGAATGCGACAAATTTGGGCATTCTGCCCAGGATTTACGATTATTTACAACGTGTTGATTGCCGGCGCGGGCTGCTATGCGACTTGCTCATATGCGTCATGCGGCGGCGACATGGCTCGGGGAAATCATTTGAATACAAACAAAAAGGCCTGCCGGGCTGATCTGCGCGGCAGGCCTTCAGCTGTTGATACACACGGTTACTTTGCTCCGGCCCAAGATCCCACACCATGGCGAGTGCCAGTCTTGGCATCGGCAGCTTCGGGCCAGCCGATATCCTTCTGCAGTTCAATCGGCAGCGCGCGGATGGCGCGTTCCGTCTGGTAGCGGGCACGGGCCTCGCTGAACTCGGTCGCGATCCGACCGATGGATGACAGGATAGACATCTCATTCTCCTTCGCGTTGGGCCGGGATTGTCCCGGCGCTTGCAGCGTCAGGCGGTACACCGGGTTTGTTTCAGCTTCATTTCGTGTCGATTGCAGGTCCGTGTCATGGTTGTTTCGGGACCACTTCTACGTGTCTTGCCTTCGATGGAGTTGACTATCCTCCCAAACTGATGTTCAATCAAACGAAATGGAATGATGGTTTGCATCAGAAAAATTGAAGGTCGCTTCCCATGAACGCCCCACTCAATCATCCACTGCCGCTGCTCGATCTCGATGTTCTGCGCACTTTCGTCGCAATCGCCGAGACCGGCAGTTTCACCACTGCGGCCAATGCGGTCTTCCGCACGCCGTCGGCCGTCTCCATGCAGATCAAGAAGCTGGAGGACATTCTCGGCCGCTCGGTGTTCGCGCGCGACGCCCGTTCGGTGACGCTGACCACCGATGGCGAGATGCTGCTCGGCTATGCGCGCCGGCTGCTGTCGATCAATCGCGAGGTGGTGTCGAAGTTCATCATTCCAGACATTGTCGGGGTGGTGCGGCTCGGCTCGCCGGACGATTACGGCGAACGTGTGCTGCCGCATGTGCTGAAGCGGTTCGCACAATCGCATCCATCGATCGCAGTCGACGTCACCATCGACCAGAGCGTCAATTTGCGCCGGCGCATGGACGACCGGGCGCTCGACATCACGCTGCTCACCAACTCCTACAAGACCAGCGCGATCGGCGCCGAAGTGCTGCTCACAGAGCCGATCGTCTGGGCCGGTGCCAAGGGCGGTTGCGCGCATCTGCGCGAGCCGCTGCCGGTCTCATTGTGGGAAGAGGGCTGTGCCTGGCGGGCAGGGGCATTGGAGGCGCTTGGCCGCGAGGGCCGCAACTACCGCATCGCCTATATGAGCGCACACACGGCCGGCCAGCGCGCCGCGATCATGGCGGATCTTGCAGTCGCGCCGCTGCCGAAATCGTTCCTCGGCAGTGACATGGTCGAGTTGTGCCCGAAGGACGGTATGCCTGACATCGGCACCTACAATCTCGCCATGGTGGTGACGCCAGACGCCAGCGCGCCGGTGAAGGCAGTCGCCGACCATATCCGCGCGACGTTTGAGATGTTCAGGGAAACTGGGAAGTTCTGACCCAAACTACGACCTGAGCGGCGCAACCAGATCGCGAGGGGTTCCGTCGCGGTCTGTCCTCTGCAGCGACAACACGCCTGCCGTGGCATGATAACTGTCAGTTTCGTTGGTCAAGAAGGCCACTATACTGTCCCGCGCGCGTCGCGCCTCCGGCATGTCGATCAACGGCCAGACATGGAACATGCCTTGCTCGTGGACGACCTCAATTTCGACGCCGGCCGCGCGTGCCTTTTCAGCGAAGATCAGATTGTCGGGGGTGAGCAGATCGCGTGAACCGGTCAGCAGCAACGTTTTGGGCAGCACCGACAGGTCGCCGTAAACCGGGCTGATGCGCCAGTCGGTGGGATCTATACCGGCGCTGTAAAGCCGGATCGCCTCGCGGCCGCCAGCAATGCCCAGCCACGGATCGTTGCGTTCAGCCTCATACATTTCTGGGTTGGCGAGCGACACGTCGAGGCCGGGCGAAATCAGCACGTGGCGTGATGGCAAGGGCAGGCCGTCTTGCGCAGCCATCATGGTCAGCACGACGGCCATGTTTCCGCCGGCGGAATCGCCCATGAAGATGATGTCATTCGCCCCGGTTTCGCCGAACATCTGGCGGTAGACGGCGCCGACCATGCCGAACATGGCGTGGAAATCGTGTTCGGGAGCAATGGGATAGATCGGCACAGTGATGCCGAACCCGAGACGGTCGGCCATGTCCGCGATCAGCCGCCAATGATAGGGTGTGATTTCAAAGACGTAAGCGCCGCCGTGCAGGTAGAGAATCCGCCTCCGCTCGCCAGCCTTGGGCGCGATCTCGTGGACGGGGAAGCCGCTGATCGTGCGGGTTGTGATCTCCAGGCGCGACTGCAGCGACGCAGGCGGCTGATGGTTTTCAGTCTTGCGCGCATAGGCGATCCAGCGCTGCAGGTTCTCCGGGCTGGAAAACGCCTTCTTGCGGCTGTACCTGAGGACGAACGACACGACGTGGCTTTTGAGGCTGGGCATACAGATACACGGACTTCGGCTGAGCCGACTAAGAGAACCCCCGACTATTTCGAAGATTGTGTCGCCACCAAAAAAGTCAAGATTTATGCGATCTCAACACGGTGGTTTGATCCCGGCCGGCGACAAAGTGTCCGGCCTATGGAGTCCCTGGCCCAGCGGCGCAGCTCAACGCCGGGGCAGTAATGCGGCGCGCAGCCAATT
Organism: Mesorhizobium sp. M0778; assembly: GCF_040320105.1. NCBI lineage: Bacteria > Pseudomonadati > Pseudomonadota > Alphaproteobacteria > Hyphomicrobiales > Phyllobacteriaceae > Mesorhizobium > Mesorhizobium sp. M0778. The sequence goes on from NZ_JAMYPA010000002.1 coordinate 84,062, forward strand.
GCTGGGTGCAGCCGAAGCCGCATTGCGGCCCCGGCGAATACCGAGCAGCTTGCATTTGTCGGTGAATTTCATCCGCGCTGCATGCCCCAGCCGACCGAAAGCTGCTTTTTGCTCGATCGCGGCGACACCGGCCAGCCAATGTCCTTCTGGATCTCAGGCGGCAGGCTGTTCAGGATGCGCAGTGACTTGCGCGCTTCGCGTGCTTTCTTGAAGGCCGCACCATAGCGGCCGAGGCTTTCGAACATCGACATCTTGATCTCCTTTGGAGCGTTGCGGTGGCCGGAAACTGGTTCTGCCTGCCGTTCGATGCCGGTTAAATGCACCGCCTATGTATCTGGCGGATTTCACGAAAACGCGATTTCGTTTCCAGATCGGCGCGATCTGGAAACATTTGCATACAAATGAAAATGGAAGGTATGACAGGCCTAGCGGGGGCGAGTCATCCCCGCCCGCGCCGCGCGGCGTGGCCTTCGCGCGAACGCCGCCGCGGGGCGGCGTCGCCGGCAATGCCGTCTTCGCTCACCGTCTTGCGCGGCGGCAGTTTGACCGCCGCCGAAAGCTTGGGGAACGGGTCGATCTTGTTCGGCAGCGCCATGGCGTAGACGAAATGCTCCTGGAATTTCGGCTCCAGGGCCGTCTCAATCTTCTCGATCCTGCTGACGGTTTCCTCGATCTCGCGGCGATAGCCGCGGTTCAACAGCGCCATGCGGGCACCGGCGCCGGCCGCATTGCCAACGGCCGAGACCTTGTCGAGGTCGCAATCCGGGATCAGGCCCAGCACCATTGCGTATTTCGGGTCGATGAACGAGCCGAATGCACCGGCGAAGTGGATGCGGTCGACATGATCAGTGTGCTGCTTTTCCATCAAAAGCTTGGTGCCGGCATAAAGGGCGGCCTTGGCAAGCTGGATAGCGCGCACGTCGGTCTGGGTGATGGTGATCTTGGGCCCGCCTTCCTTCAGCACATAGGAGAAGGTGCGGCCGTTGGCGACGACGCGCGGCGAGCGGGCGCTCAGCGATCCGTCGACGACACCGTCCTCGGAGATGACGCCGGCGAGATACATCTCGGCGACTACCTCGATGATGCCGGAGCCGCAGATGCCGGTGACGCCGGTCGCCTGCACGCTGTCGAGGAAGCCCGGCTCGTCGGACCAGAGTTCCGAGCCGATGACGCGATATTTGGGCTCCAGCGTTTCGGGATCGATACGGACGCGCTCGATGGCACCCGGTGCGGCGCGCTGGCCGCCGGAGATTTCCGCGCCCTCAAAGGCCGGGCCGGTCGGCGAGGATGCCGCCACGACCCGCTGGCGATTGCCGAGCACGATCTCGGCATTAGTGCCGACATCGACGATCAGCATCATTTCGTCCTGGCGGTGCGGCCCCTCCGACAGCGTCACCGCCGCCGCATCGGCGCCGACATGGCCGGCAATGCAAGGCAGCATATAAAGCCTGGCGCCCTGGTTGAGCTTCAGGCCGATATCCGATGCCTTGATGTGGACGGCGCCGGAGATCGCTAGCGCGAAGGGAGCGCCGCCGAGCTCGGTCGGATCGATGCCGAGGAACAGATGGTGCATGATCGGATTACCGACGAAAATGGAATCCAGTATGTCGTTGCGCTGGACGCTGCCTTCGGCGCAGACCTTGTCGACGAGGCCCGAAATGGCCTCGCGCACGGCGACTGTCATGCCTTCGCGGCCGTCCGGGTTCATCATCACGTAAGAGACGCGGCTCATCAGATCCTCGCCGAAGCGGATCTGCGGATTGGATGTACCCGACGAGGCGGCGACGCGGCCCGATAGCAACGACACCAGATGCATGGCGATCGTGGTCGAGCCGATATCGCAGGCAAGCCCGTACGCCTCGTTCTTGAGGCCTGGCCACAAGGCGATGACCCGTGCGGTCTCGCTGTCGGTGTCCTTGTGGATGGCGGCGGTCGCTGCCCAGTTGCCTTTGCGCAAAATGCCTTGCACCTGCGGCAACAGATGGAAATCGAAATCGAGGCTCTTGAGGCCCCAGTCCTTCATCAGCGCGATTTTCAGGCGGTCGAGGTCGCCGAGCGGCTTGTGCATGTCGGGTTCTTCGATCTCGACATAGCACATGCGGATTGCCGCATCGCGGGCGATGACCCTGGTGTCGGCGTCTTTGCGGATGGTTTGCGCGTTGATGACGGTGTCCTGCGGCACGTCGACGACGAGATCGCCGAGAATCTGCGCCGAGCAGGACAGGCGGCGGCGTTCGGGCAGCCCACGAACGCGCTCGTAGCGCTCTTCCTTTGCGCCCTTGGGCGAGATGTGGTCGTTGGAGGAAACGATCTTGTGCTTGGCGAAATTGCCTTCCTGCACCTCAATCTGGCAACGCCCACAAGTGGCACGCCCGCCGCACACGCTCTCGACATAGACACCGAGCTGGCGCGCGGCATCCAGCACCGGCGTGCCGACCGGAAACCGCCCCCGCTTGCCAGACGGCATGAACAGCACGAGCGGATCGGTGATGTTGACGGGAGAGTTCATACGTTCCAGACTTTACTTTCTACGCTGCTCAGGTCTTGGCCGCGGCAGCGATGCCGCAGTGTTTCGGTTCCTCCCCAGTCCTAAGCCCCATATCGTGTCGGCCAAGCCATGGCTCAACCCCGGGCCATCCGCGCTTCGCGGCCGCCGCGCCTGCGTCCGCCATTGCCATTGCCATCGCCCGGCGCGTTGACCTGCGTCCGGGCGGCAACGGCCTGGCCGCCTTCGGCAGGCTTGTAATCCTTGTAGGTCCTGATCCAGTTGGTGCAGTTCTCATCGGTGCCGTTCAGCACATTGGCGCCACGCACCGCTTCCATTTCCTGCGGCCGCACCGGGTTCATGATCGCCGAGGTCATGCCGGCGCCGATCACCATCGGAATGAAGGCGGCGTTGATGCCATGACGGTGCGGCAGGCCGAACGAGATGTTAGAGAGGCCGCAGGTGGTGTTGACCTTGAGCTCCTCGCGCAGGCGGCGTAGCAGTGCAAACACCTGGCGGCCGGCATCGCCCAACGCGCCGATCGGCATGACCAGCGGGTCGACGACCACGTCATGCGCCGGAATACCGAAGTCTGCGCAGCGCTGAACGATCTTCTTGGCGACGGCAAAGCGCACGTCGGGGTCCATCGAAATACCGGTCTCGTCGTTGGAAATGGCGACGACCGGAACGTTGTATTTCTTGACCAGAGGCAGGATGGCCTCGAGCTTTTCCTCCTCGCCAGTGACGGAGTTGACCAGCGGTCGGCCCTTGGCGACTTTCAGCGCCGCTTCGATCGCCGCGGTCACCGAGGAGTCGATCGACAGCGGCAGGTCGACCAGGCCCTGCACGATCTCCAGGGTCTGCACCAGCAGGCCGGGTTCGGTCTCGTTCGGGTTGACCGAGGTGACGCCGGCATTGACGTCGAGCATGGTTGCGCCGCAGGCGGCCTGTTCCAGCGCATCCCTGATGACGGTCTCAAAATTGCCCGCGATCATTTCGGCGGCCAGCTTTTTGCGGCCGGTCGGGTTGATGCGCTCGCCGATCACGCAGAAGGGCTGATCGAAGCCGATGATGATTTCTCGTGTCGCCGAGGCGACGATGGTCCGGGTCATGAAATCTCTCCATCGTGATATAAAGAGTTCTTTATATCGTTATCTGTTTCTGATCAAGCGAATGCTGACGATTCGCGCTGTCAATGCGCGGTCTTGACCATGTCGACCTGGGTTTCGGTGAGGTCGTCATGCAGTATGTGGTCGAGCCGGTCGGCAACGAGCTGGTCGTCGCGGCGGATTTCGCGCTTCCACGGCCGACGGCCCTTCAGCACGCCGGACTCGTCGACGATCTCGGCGACATACTCTTCCTGGCGATAGGCCATCACATGGACGCCGGACACACCTGGAATTTCCTTCACCTCATTGATGATGTCGATGCAGAGCTGCTTGCCTTCCTTCTTCTGATCCTGAGCGCCTTCCAGGCGCTTGACGATCTGATCGGGAATGTGAATGCCCGGCACGTTGGAGCGGACCCATCTGGCCGTCTTGGCCGAGGCCAGCGGCCCGACTCCGCACAGGATGAAGCATTTCTCGGTATAGCCGAGGTCGCGGACCTTCTGCATGTAGGTGCGGAACATCGGTACGTCGAAGCAGTACTGGCTCTGCACGAACTGCGCGCCGGCGGCGATCTTCTTGCCCAGCCGATACGGCCGGAAATCGATCGGCGGCGCGAACGGGTTGATGGCCGCGCCAAGGAAAAGCTGCGGCGGCGTGGTGAGTTTGCGGCCGGACAGGAATTTGCCGTTATCGCGCATGATGCGGCAGGTTTCGAGCAGCGACATGCAGTCGAGATCGAACACCGGCTTGGCGCCGGGCTGGTCGCCGGCCTGCACGCCGTCGCCAGTCAGGCACAGCATGTTGGCAACACCCATCGCGGCACCCCCCAGCACGTCGCCCTGGATGGCGATGCGGTTCCGGTCGCGGCAGGCGATTTGCATGATCGGGGCATAACCCATGCGGGTCAGCAGCGCGCAAATACCGACCGACGACATGTGGCAGTTGGCCCCGGAAGCGTCGACGGCATTGATGGCGTCGACCCAGCCGTCGAAAATCCTGGCGCGGTTGTAGACGTCTTCCGGATCGGCGCTGTCGGGCGGATTGAGCTCGGTCGTCACTGCGAACTCGCCGCGTCGCAGGACCCGCTCAAGCCGGCCGCGCGAGGTGTGGCCGGGTAGGGGATCGAGCGGCAAATGGATGCCGGCGGGATTCTCGTCTGGCTGGCGGCCGATCATGCCGACGCCCCGGTGTTGGTAGTATTCTGGACCCCATTGCGGGCGGCCGCGGCCTGCGCGGTCACCCGCAGCCAGGCGGAGGTTTCGCGCAAGGACTGATCCACCGGCTTCTGCACGTCCAAAATCTTGTCGCCATGCACCATGTTCTGCGAGCCTTCCCAGGCCTTGACCCAGACGCAAGGCATATCAGGCTCGACCTCGCAATTGCCGTTGGCGCGCACACCGCCGCAAGGGCCGTTGCGCAATTGCTTAGGGCAGTTCATCGGGCACGACATGCCGGTCGAGGAAAGAATGCACTGACCGCACATGCGGCAGTCGAACATGAAGCCCTTGACGCGCTTCTCGACGAATTTCACCGGCCCTTCGACACGGCTGTAGCCGATGCCCTTCCATAGCGGGTGGAGAGTCAGGAACATGTCGGCGAATTTGGCGTAGAACCATTCGAGCAGCCGCGAATGCCGCACCGACCAAAGCCGCACCGCAAACGAGCGCTGCACGCGCCGCTGCGGCGACACGTCAGCCGGCTTGTAGTCGGATTTCGGCGCCGCCTTCTTGACGATTGTCGCCTGGGTCACGCCGGCTTGAGCCGTCGTCGCCGGCATTGATTGGGGATCAGACATTTTCTTTGCCGCCCGCCTTGACCAGAGCGACCAGCCGCTCACGGTCGTATTTCGCATCGAGCTCCTGAAGAGCCTTCTCGGCCTCGACTTCAAGATCGTCACTGACTGGGACGGGCTCTGCCTTGCGCCATTCGGCAAGATAGTCGTCGGTGCCGCCGGCGCCGGTGCGCATGGCGCACATGTCGATCGCCTCGGTGAAGCGCAGCGGCAGTTCGCGCTTGGCGTTCTGCCGGCCCTTCTTGATGATGACCTGGGCGGGGATGTCGCGCCAGTAGACGACGATCAGATCGGCCATGAATTCCTGCTCCTGGAGAGCGCCGCGCGTCCAATCGAACGCACAAACGATGCTCTACCACCTAACTCCGTTGCATCGTGCCCTCCGAAGATCGATTCCGATCCTTTGGGCCGATGCAGTGGTTTCGAGCATTGCCGGAAGCGCTGTTGGGCTGCTTGTTATGGGACGACGCGGGGGCCTTCAAAAGCGACGCAATCGACGGCTGCGGCTGAAAGCGGAGTCTCTTCCAGCACTGGTCAGCCGGCGCGGCCATCGAAGCTGCCGACCAGTTTCCTGTGGAAGCGCACGTAACCTCGTTCGGTCGTGCGTAAATGCTCCGCGATGATCTCATGGAAGCGCGGCAGGCGATGGAAGGGAACGGCCGGATAGGAATGGTGCTCGGAATGGTACGGCATGTTCCAAGCCACGAAGCGCACCAGCCTTGTGGTGAAGGTGGTACGGGTGTTCTCGAGCATGTTGGCGACATGCGGGCACAATGCGTGCTCGGCCAGCAGGTAGGCCCGCAAAAACGGCTGTCCGACCAGCACCGGCACGATCCAGACCCACAACAGCAGCGCCGACTGTGCGGCGAGCGATCCGGCCAGCAACACCGCATAGCCGATCAGGAACAGCCGCGCTTCAATAACCACCTTGCCGCGGCCCTTTTCCGGCACAAAGCCGTCGCGGTTGCGGCCCGCCGCATTGGTTGCGAACACACGAGCCATGCCTATCCAATAGGGGCCGCCGGACAGATAGCGCAGATATTGGCCGATGGTCTCCGGCTTCGGGGCCATCAGTTCGGGGTCGTTGTCCGGGTCGTGGGTGTGGCGGTGATGGGCGAAATGGAAATAGCGGAACCATGCGGGCGGCAGCAGGATCAAGAAGCCGGCCACGGCGGCAACAGCGCGATTGAGCCACGCCGTTCTGAACGCCGTTTCATGGATGGTCTCGTGCAACAGCGTGAAGAAGAAGACGATCAGGATCCCCTGCGGCAAGACGAGAAGCGGCCAGAACGGGATGCGGGCGGCGATCAGTGCGCCCAGCACGACAACCAGCCCGCCATGGACGGCCAGCCGGACAATGCCTGGCCCGTCGACCCGGGCGGTGAGGTCGCGACGTTCCTCAACCGAAAGGCCGGCAATGATGGTGCGGTGGTCGATGTCGCTCATGATGCAATGTTAGCGGCGGGTGGCTGTCGGGTAAATCGGCGCGCGTGTCACCAGACGCCGTTTCTTATCCCGGTCCAGAGATAGAACCAGACCGTCGGATGATACCATTGTCTCGAAGGCAGACCGGGATCGACCGTGCCGAGCTTGCCGACCAGCGCATCCCTGACCGCCTCGACGCAGATGTCGCGCGAGAATGCCGCCTGCCGCAACGCGTAGCTTGAAATAGTGTCGCCAGGTTGGGGTTTGCCGCGTGCCTGCCGCAGCACCCCGCCAGTGTCGACGCCGGCGTCGACCAGATGCACGGTGGTGCCGAAGTTTTCCGCATCGCCTGAAGCCAGCGCCCAATAGCCGCCGTTCATGCCACGATATTTCGGGGCGATGCCGGCATGGTAGTTGAGGACCGGGCAAGGGATTTTCGCCAGCGTCTGCCGCGACAGCAAGCGGCAGCCGGCGAGCAGCACGACACCCGGCTGGATTTTCTCGATCGCCTGCAGGCACTCCGGCGCGTTGGCCGACGAGACCTGGACGATCTTTTGCCCAGGCTTCGGTTCGGTTTGCAGCTTTTGCTCGGCGGCGAGCCGTGCTGCGTGGCCGGCGAAGAAGCGCTTGCCGAGCCGGGTCAGCATCATCGTGCCGAGTTGACCGATGGCCGAGGTCCAGCCTTGCCGCCGCGCCCGCCCGAGAAGCAATTGTTTTTTGGATTCAGGGGTTTCGAGGATGACGCTGACAGGCGCGAGGTGGTCGGCGATGGCGTTGACGATCGCCCAGATATGCGGGCCGCCTTCGGTGACGACGACGATCGGCCGTTGGTTTGTTTTCGACCGTGCCATGCTTCGCGACCCCCGCAAAGAGCTGTTCTTTGTGCGCGAATGCTAGGTTGACCGGGTTAACCCTTGGTGATCGGGGGCGGGCTCAGCGCTTGAATTCGAGGATGTCGAGCTTCGATTCGTAGTGGGGCGCCGGGAACTCGATGCGCCATTCGCTGGCGCTGTGGCGGAAGGCATAGCCGACCTGATCGCTTTCCGGGCCGCTGCCGTAGGGCTTTGCCGGATCGTCGTTGACGTAGAAGGAACCTAGATAGATCGCGCGTTTCTCGCCATCGTCGAAGAAGCGGCCCTTGGTGCGCTGCGAACCGGTGATCTTTTCCAGTCTCCAGCCGGAACCGTCGTCGCTCACCTTGCATTTGAACCAGCCATAAATGACGAGCGGGCTCAATCCGCCGGCCTTGATGGTGCGGCATTGCCAATTGCCGGTCAGGTCCTCGTCGGAGAAGGAAACCAGCGGCTTTGCCAGCAAGGCGTCGAGCTGCTTGACCTCGGCGGGATCGCCGGCCTTCGCCTCGTCAAGCGCTGCCTTGCGCGTCTCGCCATATTTGTCGAGGCGCGCCTTGTCGGCAGCGGTGATCAGCTTCTGCACTTCGCCATCGGCGAACGCGGGCAACGTCAAGCAGAGGACAGCTGCTACGGCAAACATAAGGCGAGCGATCATTGGTGGCGTTTTCCCTTTTGATGACTGGAGCAGCCTGTTTTCTTGTCTGGCGCATACCTTAATGTTTCGCCGCGCTCTGTCATCCTTGCTTGAGCATCGACAGCAGAAACGAGGTGGAAAGAATGCGGATCTTGCTGACGGGATCGTCGGGTTGGCTGGGCAGGGCCTTGGCGCCACGCCTGCGGACTCTCGGCCATGACGTCACTGGCCTCGATCCCGTCCCATCCTCGGAAACGCGAATCGTCGGCTCAGTCGCCGATCGCGACCTGGTCATGAGGGCGGTCGAGGAGAACCGCATCGAGGCCATCATCCATAGTGGCGCGCTGCACAAGCCTGACATCGAACATCATCGCAACGAGGATTTCGTCGAGACGAATGTGCGCGGCACGCTCAACCTGCTCGATGCGGCGGCAACTTTCGGCGTTCAGCGCTTCATCTTCACGTCGACGACATCGCTGATGATTACCCAGGCCATCCGCGCCGGCTTGCCCGGCAGGGCGGCTTGGCTAACGGAAGACATGTCGCCTGAACCGCGCAACATCTACGGCGTGACAAAGCTTGCGGCGGAACATCTTTGTCGGCTCTACCATATCCAGTTCGGCCTGCCGGTGATCGTACTGCGCACCGCCCGTTTCTTTCCCGAAGCAGACGATATGGCGCATGTGATCGAACAGTCGGACGCCAACACCAAGGCCAATGAGCTGTTGTTTCGCCGGCTGACGGTGGAGGATGCTGCCGACGCCCACATCGCTGCCTTGGAGAAAGCGCCGCAATTGGGCTTCGACACCTTCATCATCTCGGCACCGACACCTTTCCAGCCCGACGATTGCGCGGCATTGATCGCCGACGCACCGTCGATCGTCGCGCGCTATTTTCCGGATTATCCGGCACTCTACTTGAAGAAAGGCTGGACGATGTTTTCGTCGATCGACCGGGTCTACGAAGCGTCGCGGGCGAGGGACCGGCTGGATTTCGTCTGCAAGACGAGCTTTGCCGATGTGCTCGCTGGGCTCGAAGCTGAAGAAAACGGTGCCTAAAGTGTCAGGCCAGGGCTGAGGCCCCAGCCAGTTCCTTCGTCAGGTCGCCGTAGCCGGTCGAGCGGCGCTCATAGGCGAGGCCGAGCATTTTCGCCGCCTTTTCGGCGACCTTGTCGAGTTCCGGGTCGTCGGTCTGGGCGATGTAGATCAGCTTCTCGTAATTGCCGAAATAGTCCTTGATCAGCTCCGGGTGCTTGTCGAGGCCGAGCGGCTTCATGAAGAAGGCATCGAATTGCCGGCAGAGGAAATCGGTCATGTAGAACGACATCATGTCGTCATCGGCAACCTTCGCATAGGCATCCATGCCTTGGTAGAAGGCAAAGCAATGCGGCCCGGCCATGCGCTCGACGCCATGCTTCTCGCAGATCCGGTCGAGCAGGCCACCCGTGCCGCAATCGGCATAGCCGACGAAGATGTGTTTGTAGCCGTCAGCCCTGGCCTTGGCGATTGCCTTGTCCATGGCCGGCGCAATGCGGTCCGGATAGAAATGGAACTCCGCCGGGAGGCAGGTCAGGTCGAGATGGTCGAGCCCGAGCTGCTCCTTGACCGCCAGAACTTCGCGCGCAATCATCCCGCAGGCGATGACGAGCAGCCTGTCGCCTTGATCGGATTGTTGTTTTCGCGCGGTAGTCATGGAACCAGTCTAATCCATCTTCGTTGCTGTCCAGCGAATTTATATTCTGAGGGAGACACCAATCATGAAATTGTTCCGCGTTGCGCCAATCGCTATTCTCGCCTGCGCCCTGGCTGTTTCGGCCTGCGCCAACACGGTGCGCGGCGTCGGTAAGGATATCAAATCCACTGCGAAGGCGGTTGACGATACCGTCAAGAAACCCTGATCTGCACGATTTCAAACATTTGGGAATAAAAAAGCCGCACTGCAAGGCGCGGCTTTTCTCGTCGGTGCCGAATTTATTGACTCAGGCCGAAGCGCGGACGTTGTGCTTGCGCTTCATGAAGTCCTTGGCGGTCTCGACCGCCACCGCGGCGTCGCGGCAATAGGCGTCGGCGCCGACGGCTTTGCCGAATTCCTCGTTGAGCGGCGCGCCGCCGACCAGCACGACATAATCATCGCGAATGCCTTTTTCCTTCATCGTATCGATGACGACCTTCATGTAAGGCATGGTCGTCGTCAGCAGGGCCGACATGCCGATGATGTCGGGCTGATGCTTTTCGATGGCATCGAGATATTTTTCGACCGCATTGTTGATGCCGAGGTCGATGACATCGAAGCCGGCGCCTTCCATCATCATGCCGACGAGGTTCTTGCCGATGTCGTGGATGTCGCCCTTAACGGTGCCGATCACCATCTTGCCCTGCTTCGGCGCGCCGGTGGCGACAAGCAACGGACGCAGGATGAACATGCCGGCCTTCATCGCGTTGGCCGACAGCAGCACTTCCGGAACGAACAGAATGCCGTCGCGAAAATCCTCGCCGACGATGCGCATGCCTTCGACCAGAGCCTCGGTCAGCACCTTGTAAGGCGCCCAGCCGCGCTCGAGAAGGATGTTGGTGCCTTCCTCGATTTCTTCCTTCAACCCATCATAAAGGTCGTCGTGCATCTGCTGCACCAACTCGTCGTCGGAGAGTTCCGAAAGGATGATCTCGTCGTCGGCCATTTTTTCTCAGGCTCCTTGCCGGCTACAACTATCGCGGCAGCTTAAAAATATCGCGCCATTACCTAACCCGCGCGGGCCGGTTGTCCATAGCTGATTTGCGACTTCCCGCAAAACGAAAGCGACCGTAAATCTCTTGGAATTCTTGTCGATTTTGCGACAGGCGTTGGCGCTGGCGGGCCGTTTCGAATAAGGTGCATGGCTACGATCCGGCCAGAGACCGCAATATGCGGCTGCAAATGGATTTCAGGCCGGAACAAGAGCCCGGCCAAAGCAAATCAGGCCAGAACGAAAGCCAGGGAAGAACGATTATGAGTGAGAACGCGCCGGTCGATCAGGAAGCGTCAAACGCACGGCGCGGGCGCGCTGCCAGCGGTGGCGCCGCAGCGCGCCGGGCTGCACGTTCGGGCGGCGGCCCCGGTACACAGCTCACCTATATCAAGCGCAAGATCAACGTCTATGAAGTGCTGGACGAGGAAGGCCTGGCGCTGATCGAAAAGAACACCGACACGGTGCTGGAAGAGATCGGCATCATCTTCCGCGACGACGCCGAGGCACTGCAGCTTTGGAAAGAGGCGGGCGCCGACGTCAAGGGCGAGCGGGTGCATTTCCCCAAGGGCCTCTGCCGCTCGCTGTTGAAGACCGCTCCGTCCGTCTATACCCAGCACGCCCGCAACGGCGAGCGCTCGGTGCAGATCGGCGGCAACGCGACCGTGTTCGCGCCGGTCTATGGACCGCCCTTCGTGCGCGATCTCGACGGCGTCAGGCGCTACGCGACGATCGAGGATTTCCGGAATTTCGTAAAACTTGCCTATATGGCGCCATCGATCCACCATTCGGGCGGCACGGTTTGCGAGCCGGTCGACGTGCCGGTCAACAAGCGCCATCTCGACATGGTCTACAGCCATATCAAATATTCGGACAAGCCGTTCATGGGCTCGGTGACCGCGCCCGAGCGCGCCGAAGATACGGTGGCGATGGCCAAGATCGTGTTTGGTGACGATTTCGTCGAGAACAACACGGTGTTGACCAGCCTGATCAACGCCAACTCGCCGATGGTCTTCGACGAGACCATGCTGGGAGCGCTGAAAGTTTACTCGCGCCATAACCAGGCGTGCATCGTCACGCCGTTCATCCTTGCCGGGGCGATGAGCCCGGTGACGGTCGCCGGCACACTGACCCAGGTTTTGGCCGAGGTTCTGGCCGGGGCGTCGTTCACACAGCTGATCCGGCCGGGTGCGCCGGTACTGTTCGGCACCTTCGCCTCGTCGATCTCAATGCAGTCGGGCGCGCCGACCTTCGGCACGCCGGAGCCGTCGCTGGTCTCCTATGGCGCCGCCCAGCTTGCTCGCAGGCTCGGGCTGCCGTTCCGCACCGGCGGCTCGCTTTGTGCTTCGAAAATCCCCGATGCGCAGGCGGCCTATGAGAGCGCCAACACGCTGAATTCGACGATCCTCGCCGGCACCAATTTCGTGCTGCATTCGGCCGGCTGGCTCGAGGGCGGGCTCGCCTCCTGCTACGAAAAGTTCATGATGGATATCGACCAACTCGGCATGACGCAGAAGTTCTCCGAGGGTGTCGACCTGTCGGAAAACGGTCAGGCGATGGATGCCATCCGCCAGGTGGGTCCGGGCAGCCATTACCTCGGCTGCGATCACACCCAGGCCAATTTCCAGACCGCGTTCTACCGCTCCAACATCGCCGATAACAATTCCTACGAGCAGTGGCTGGCCGAAGGCGAAAAAACCGCGCCGCAGCGCGCCAACGAGCTCGCCCGCCGCTGGCTGGAGAGCTACGAGGCGCCTTATCTCGACCAGGGCATCGACGACGGGCTGAAGGACTTCATCGCCAGGAAGAAGGCGTCGATGGCCGACGCCTTCACCTGAAAGGAGCCCGAATCAGGCGGGGCTAAAGTCGCCAACATCATCCACAAGGAAGTCTGGCGGAGCGCCTTCTCCGACCCGGACAAGAAGGGATGATTCTCGAGCGCGGCATGGTCGAAACCATCGCGGCCGCGCTTTCCGCCCACGGCCTCATCCTGCGCGGCGGCTTCAATTTTGCGGGCGGTGAGGGGACACCTTCCGGTCTCTCCGGCGCCGCCGCCAGATCCGTCCTGCTGGTGGGGCAGGCAGGCGCCGCACCTTGGCCGCACTTCCTGCGCTGGTTGGAGAAACAGTCACAGCCGATCGACGATTCGCTCGACAGATGGTCGCGCGGAGTGATCGGCGCTGTGGCCGAAAAATTCGGGGCACGCGCGGTGTCACCGTCCGACAGGCCTTATCTGCCGTTCCAGCAATGGGCGATGCAGGCGGAGGGGCTGAAGCCGTCGCCGCTCGGCATCCTCATGCATCCGCAATACGGGCTCTGGCATGCCTATCGCGGCGCGCTGTTGTTCGAGAACGAGATTGCGCTCCACGAACGTCGCGACGTGATTCACCTTTGCGACACATGTTTGGAAAAACCTTGCCTGAAATCCTGTCCGGTCGCGGCTTATTCTGCGGATGGTTTTGTGCATGAAACCTGTCTGGCGCATGTGCGTGGGCAAAACGGCGGACCTTGCCGGACCGGCGGCTGCCTTGATCGCAACGCCTGTCCTTACGGCATCGATTATCGCTATCCGGCCGAGGTTCAGGCCTTTCACATGGCAGCATTCGCGCGCTAGCCAGACAAGACCCCGCTGCACGCAAAGACGTCGACCGTTCCGATCTCAGGATTTTTGGCCGAAAGCCAGCCCCGCCGCGTGAAAGAGACCCATCAGCAGCACCCCGATGGCACCAGAGACCAACGAGACGATGGGATACTGTGCGAAGTTGGCCCCGTACGCGAAGAGGGCCACCACGAAGCTCGCCCAGCCGGCTATCAGATTGGGCACGGCGGAGTTACCGAAGACGCACGGGTAGGAACCCTTGGTTATCCCACTCACGAAATGTGGGACGCCATTGGCGCCAAAAACACCCGCGAAAAAAGCAAGGAATGCCGTCAGCCACATATGAGCTCCGTCCCTTGGCAAATTGAAGCGCGCCGTTCACTTCAGGCCGCCATAGCATGGCAGGCAGTCGGCGAAATTGTGCACAAAGCCAGCGTAAAGCAACCCCGATACGCATTTGTGAACGTGGCGGCTCCACATAGTGCCTTCGATGCAGCCGGCGCCGAACGCCACTGGGAGCGGCTGACGATGCTGTTTGCGGAGACGCTCGGCCAAGGCGCGCCAACCATTACGACGTGACTGCCCGCCAAAAAATTCTTCCCATCACCCAAGGAATCGCCATTAGCCTTCGTCCAACAGGCAAATGATGGCGATGATGCTGGACGAAAGCGAAGCCTCCGACGCCGAACTGATCGGGCGGGCGAAGGGCGGAGACAGGGGTGCTTTCGGCAAGTTGCTCGAAAGGCACTACGGTTTCGTCTATCGCGCCGCCTATCGCTGGTGCGGGAAAAAGGCCGACGCCGAGGATATCGCCCAGGAAGTGTGCGTTCGGCTCGGCCGGGCGATCCGCGACTATCACGGCAGCGGCGCCTTCACGACGTGGCTCTACACCATGACGCTGAATGCGGCGCGCGACATGATGCGCAAGACCGCCCGCGATACGGCCAAGACCGAGGCCTATGGCGCCTATGCGCTGATTTCGGGGGAAACCTCGTCCGAGGCGGAAGACCCGGTCGAGGCGCTCTGGGCAGCGGTGCGCAAGCTGCCGGACAAGCAGCGCGACGCGGTGCTGCTGGTCTATGGCGAAGGGCTGAGCCACGCAGCCGCCGCCGAGGCGATGGCGATCTCGGAGACGACGGTTTCCTGGCACATCCATGAGGCGAAGAAACGGTTGAAGACGCTGATGCGTTCAGCCGGGGAAGTGTGACCATGGTCGACGACAAGCAACTGAACAGGCTGCGCGATATCGCAGCACCGGCGCCTGACGCGGATGCAAAGGCGCGTGCCCTCCAGGCCGCGCTGCGCGCCTATGACATGGAAGAAAAAACTTTACCGGCCGCCCAAGGATCGGCAGGCGGGCTTCGTCTCACAGAGCGAGCACAAAGGCTCTGGAGCGAAATCATGCAAAAGAAACTCTTCGCCACGCCGGCCATTGCCGGGCTCGTTGCCCTGCCGATCGCCGGATACGCCACCATCTATATGCTTGGGGAATCCAAATTCGGCGGGCCCGAATTCGGCGGCGACGATAAGATCACCGAAACGCTGGCTGACAAGCCGGCGACCGTCAAACCGCCGGTTGTTGCCGAAGCAGATAAGCAGAAGAAGGCGGACGCCGACAGCGAAAGCCGCGACGCCGGCGAGGCGCTTGTGGCGCCGACATCGCCGCCGAAAGCGGAATCGACCGCGGTCGGCGGGTTGACGCAGCAGGATGTGCTCACCCGCAATGCACCCGAACCGGCGCAGAGCGGCGAGTTTGCGCTGGATGGCGGTGCAAACTCCGTGGCTCCGGCAGTCGATGGTGGCGCGCGGGTCGGACGCATGCCTGGCACGGTTGCCGAGTCCAAGCTGATGGCACAGCAGCCTGCCGCTGCGCCGGCCGACCAGATGCTGCCGCGAGAGGAAAACCGTGACCGGGTCGAGGATTTCAAGACCAATCCGGTGCATGCCGCACTCGAAGACCCGGTCTCGACGTTCTCTATCGATGTCGACACCGCTTCCTATTCCTTCGTCCGGCGCTCGCTGAAGGAAGGTTTTATCCCGCAGGCCGATACGGTGCGCGTCGAGGAGATGGTCAACTACTTCCCCTATGACTGGAAAGGCCCGGACTCCGCCTCGACGCCGTTCAACTCGACCGTCAGCGTCATGCCGACTCCGTGGAACGAGCACACCAGGCTGATGCATGTCGCCATCAAGGGTTTCGACGTGAAGCCGGCCGAGCAGCCCAAGGCCAATCTGGTCTTTCTGATCGATGTGTCGGGCTCGATGAACGAGCAGGACAAGCTGCCGCTCCTGCAGTCGGCCTTTCGGCTGCTGGTCAACAAGCTGAGACCCGACGATACCGTCTCGATCGTCACCTATGCGGGCGATGCCGGTACCGTGCTGGAGCCCACCAAGGCTTCGGAAAAGGACAAGATCCTCGCTGCCATCGACAACCTGACATCCGGCGGCTCGACGGCAGGCGAGGCGGGCATCAAGGAAGCCTACAGGCTGGCGCAGAAATCCTTCGTCAAGGACGGTATCAACCGGGTGATGCTCGCCACCGATGGTGATTTCAATGTCGGCCAGACCGACGACGACGACCTGAAGCGGCTGATCGAAAAGGAGCGCAAGACAGGTGTGTTCCTGTCGGTGTTCGGCTTCGGCCGCGGCAACCTGAACGACCAGATGATGCAGACCATCGCCCAGAACGGCAACGGCACCGCCGCCTATATCGACACTTTGGCGGAGGCCGAGAAGGTGCTGGTCGAGGATGCCTCCTCGACACTGTTCACCATTGCCAAGGACGTGAAGATCCAGGTCGAGTTCAACCCGAACAAGGTCTCGGAATACCGGCTGATCGGCTACGAGACCCGCGCCTTGAACCGCGAGGATTTCAACAACGACCGCGTCGACGCCGGCGAGATCGGCTCAGGCCATTCGGTCACCGCGATCTACGAGATCACGCCTAAGGGCAGCGGCGGCGAACAGATCGATCAGCTGCGCTATGGCCAGGCCTCGGTGAACAATGGCGGTGTCGCCAATGCCGACGAATATGCCTTCGTCAAAATCCGCTACAAGCTGCCGAACGAGGACACTTCGAAGCTGATCACCACGCCGGTGACGTCAGCCAACGAGGTGGCGTCGTTCGACCAGGCCAGCACCGACCAGCGTTTCTCCGTTGCCGTCGCTGCCTTCGGCCAGAAGCTGCGCGACGAGGATGCGACCGCGAAGTTCGGCTACGACAAGA
This sequence comes from Mesorhizobium sp. M0778, assembly GCF_040320105.1. Taxonomy (NCBI): domain Bacteria; kingdom Pseudomonadati; phylum Pseudomonadota; class Alphaproteobacteria; order Hyphomicrobiales; family Phyllobacteriaceae; genus Mesorhizobium; species Mesorhizobium sp. M0778. The sequence continues at coordinate 100,908 of NZ_JAMYPA010000002.1, forward strand.
TCATGGAGATTGCCACCGCCGCCAGAGGAGCCGACCCGTTTGGGTACCGGTCCGAGTTCCTCTCGCTTGTGCGCCTTGCCTCGGCGCTCGGCGGTAACCGGTAGTGGCAATGATGGCCGGTTTCTTTCAGATGGGATCGTTCTGACAGGGGGAACCGGCCTACGGGCGGGTGAGGCAGGCCGGCGAGGGAAACCTTGCCGGCCTTTTTTCGTGGCTGCACCGCTTCGCGGACCGCGTCGCAGCCGAAAGCGTCAGGCGCGTCCGCGGCGCCGTTCGCGGCGGGCTTCGCTGGTCTCGGCGACGTTGACCGTCGCCTGCTTGTTGCGCATCGGGCCGATGCGTTCGACGATCTGCTCGACGGTCGGGCGATCCGACCTGGTGTGCGCATCGAGCGCCTTGCGCATGGCGGCAAGGTGCTGGAACGAGGTACCGCAGCAGCCGCCGACGATCTTGGCGCCGGCATCGACGGCCAGGCGCACATAATCGGCCATCAGCTCGGGCGTGCCCGAATAGTAGATCTCGGCACCGCGAAATTCGGGGATGCCGCAATTGCCCTTGACGATCACCGTTGCCTCGGGCTTCGCCTCGGTCATGTCGAGCAGCGAAGCGAGAATATCGGAGGCGCCGACACCGCAATTTGCGCCGACACCGAGCGGCGTCTGCGACAGGCCGTCGACGACACCGTGGATGTCCTTCGGCAGCAGCCCCATCATGGTGCGGCCGGCGGTGTCGAAGGAGCCGGTATAGGTATAGGGCAAGCCGACGCGGATGGCGGCTTCGGCGGCGGCACGGATCTCGTCCGGCGCCGACATGGTTTCGATCCAGGCGACTTCGGCGCCGCCGGCCTTCAGGCCCTCGATCTGCTCGGCAAAGGCCTCGACCGCCTCGTCATAGGTCATGGCGCCGAGCGGCACCAGCAATTCGCCGGTCGGGCCGACTGAGCCGGCCACGATCACCTTGCGGCCGGCCTTGCCGGCGACGGCGCTTGCGATCTCGGCGGCGCGCTTGTTCAGTGCGTGGACGCGGTCCTGCGCATGGTGCAGCTTGAGCCGATGGCGGGTCCCGCCAAAAGAGTTGGTCAGGATGATGTCGGCGCCGGCATCGACAAAGTTCTGGTGCAGGCTGGTGATGGTGTCGGGCGCGGTCTCGTTCAAGAGCTCAGGAGCCTCTCCGGCCTCAAGGCCCATCGCGAACAGATTGGTGCCGGTGGCGCCATCGGCGAGCAGGACGCCCTTTTCGGCAAGCAGAGCGTCGATCGGATTGGTCATGTGAAATACGCCTTCCCGGAAGAATAACTGAGATAAGGATATAAAGAATTCTTTATGTGCCGTCAATGTCGACACGGAGAGCAACCGGTCAAAATCGCATCTCCGCCAGCTTTCGTGTGAAGCTGGCCGCTTCATGCGCGTTGACGTCCGCGGCACGGATCAGATTGTCGAAATGGCTGGTCAGGATGCGGATCGGCTGCGTGGCGTTCAGCACCAGATACATGTCGCCGACGTAAATGGCTGCGCGATAGGGCCCGAAGATGGTGTACGGGATCGAATAGCGCATCCGCCCGTCATAGAGAAACAGGCGGAAGGTGGGATAGAGGTCGTCGAGTAGCGTCGCCATGTGCAGGAGCTGCTGGTGGCGGTCGGCCTCCGGAAAGCGGTCCCACACGCCCAGCCCGCGCGCGAAGATCTCCAGCGTGTGACGCGGCATACAGACTTCCATGTCGGTTTCGGGCCGTCGGTTGTAGTCGATGCGGTACTGCGTTTCGCCGGCCTGTGCCTCGCGGCTCTTGTTGGCGATGACGGCTTCATAGTCGACAAGCGCCTCGGTGCGCAGAAGATCGGGAATGCCGGCCGGGACGTAGCGGATTTTCGTTCCCGCCGCCTCGGCATGCCAGCGAGCCAGCAGCGTGCGGTCGAAGCCGTCCGGCGCCTCCTCGATCTCAAGGCTCTCGCGGATTTCACCGGTGACGCCCTCGTCCTGGCTGAGGCCGAGCAGCCAGTCGAGCGAGACTTTGAATTCGGCGGCGATGTTGAGCAGCGTTTCGGCGCGGGGAAGGCGGGTCGAGGCGCCGGAGAGCAGCTGCGACAGCGCCGAACGGTCGATGCCAACCGCGGCGGCGAAGGCCGACTGGTTCAGATCGGACCTTGTCAAGAGCATTTTCAGGCGCTCGCGAAAGATCGTCGACAGGTCGCGCTTGTCCAAATCGCCACCCCACCCGATAGGAGGAAAAATTTGCGCTGAAGCCGCGAACGCGGAGCTTCAGGCGTAAATGAATCCGGTGCGTTGTTTACAATGCATAACATATGCAGCTGAAAATGCGCAATCGCAACAGTTTGTGCGCTTTATCGCGTTGCAGCAATGCAACGCTCCTGACACAATGCTGTCAGGAATCAAACGGGTTCCGGCGACTGGAAGGCAGTGGTCGATAGCATGACGAGCATGGGCAACAGGCGACATGGCGCGGCGACCATCGAATGGCCGACGGTGTTTCTCGCACTTTTCTGCTACGGCGGCTGGCTCGCTACCGGCTTTCTGCTCTGGCCATCCTACCCGCTGTTGGCGCTCGCCCTTCTGGCCCTGATTGCGGCGCTGCAATCCTCGCTGATGCACGAGGCCCTGCACGGCCACCCAACCCGGAACGCGCGGCTCAACGAAGCCGTTGTGTTCCTGCCGATTGGCCTTGTCTGGCCGTTTCGCCGGTTCAAGACCATTCATCTGCGCCACCATGCAGACGAGCGCCTGACCGATCCGCTCGACGATCCCGAAAGCTATTACAAGGCGCTCTGGCAGCACGAAGAGCTGCCGTCGGCTATGAAGTTCCTGCTGAAGGTCAACAACACGATGCTCGGGCGTTTGGTGCTCGGTCCGTGGCTCTCCTGCATCGGCTTCTTCATCGACGACGCCAGGCAGGTTGCCGCGGGCGACAATTCCATCCGCAAGGCATGGCTGCTGCATGCGATCGGCCTCGCCGTGGTGTTGCCTGTCGTGCAGTTCGGCTTCGGCATGCCGTTGTGGCTCTACATACTGGTGCCGGTGTGGCTGGGACAATCGCTGATTTCGATCCGCACCTACGCCGAGCATCAATGGTCTGAACATCCGGAAGGCCGCACGATCATCGTCGAGCGCTCGCCGCTGTCCTTCCTGTTCCTCAACAACAATCTGCATTTCGTCCATCACAAGAGCCCGACGGTGGCCTGGTACAGGCTGCCGAAGCTGTTTCGCGACCGCCGCGACGAGTGGCTGCGGATGAACAATGGCTACGCCTATCCGAACTATTTCGCGCTGCTCAAGGCCTATGCCTTCAAGGCGAAGGAACCGATCGTCCATCCCGTGCTGCGGCGCATGCCGGAACCAGGACGCGCATTCAAGCCGCGCGTCAGGGCACGCAGCCTCAATGGGCTTGGCAGCGCACCGGTACCCGCCGAGCCGCCGAAGGAATGATCCTCGCGGCATTGCAGGCGCTGCCGCGCGGGCAACGCTTTCCTGACCTTGTCAATTTCCCTGCATAACGGTCAAATCCCGGCATGAGCGAATTCATTGCGGCTTTGCCGATGTACGACTGGCCGGAAGCGCGGGACGAGGTCGACGCAGAATGGGCGCGGCTGCGCGATGCTTTCAGACAAAAAGGCATCGATGCGCCGGAGACGATTATCCGCCGCAATGGCGATTTGCCCCCGGTGCCTGGCGGTATTCGCGACGATAAGGGAAAACTCATCGCGCCCGATCCGGCGACATTGCCGCCGGACGAACTGGATTTTCACCGGCTCTGGCTGCACCCGGCGCTGCTCTTTGCGCAAACCTGCTGGGGACCGATGGAACTCGGCCTGTCGCAGCGTGTCCACCTCGTCGGCCAGCCGCGCTACGACGCCTTTGAGGGCGGACAGGGCGAACTCTATTCGAGCGCCATCGTCATGAGGGCGGGCGAGGCACCGCCGGCAAGGTCGCCGGCCGACGGCGGCGCCGTCATTCCGCTCGATCAGCTTCGCGGCAAACGTTTCACCTTCAACAGCCTCGATTCCATGTCGGGCATCATCGCGCCGACACGCGACCTGCAAGCACTGGGCGAGAGTTTGGATATCTTTTCCGCGCTGAGCGAAAGCTGGGGGCACCGCGCTTCGATTGTTGCTGTTGCCGAGGGCAGGGCCGACGTCGCGGCGATCGACTGCGAGAGCTGGGCGCTGGCGCAGCGTTTCGAGCCTGCAGCGCAGAAGATGACGGTCGTCGGCTGGACAAGGCGGCGCAAAGGATTGCCGTTCATCACGGCCAGCAGGACGCCGGAAACGATCGTCGCCATGATGCGCGAGGCGATCGAGGCGCTCACATAAAGCGCGTCGCGTCCGGTCGGCCTCATGCGACGCGCTTTAAATTCTTGTTTTACGCATGTCGTTATCGCAAAACCGCTGCACACTTTTGCGCGACATGCATTAGGTTCGCTCAGCCGCCAAGCAGCCGATTGTCGAGCGGATAGGTCGAAAGCTTCTCGTTGCCGGTGTCGGTGATCAGGATCTGTTCCTCGATCTTGACGCCTTCGTAGGCGCCAAGCCTGCCGATGTAGCTCTCGACGCACAGCACCATGCCTGACACAAGCACGCCGTCCGGCGTGTCGTCGGTCCAGTCGCCGGCATGCGGCAATGTCGGGTATTCGTCGGCCAGGCCGACGCCGTGATAGAGCACCCCGTAGCGCGCCGGGAAGCAGTCTCCCGGCGGCACCGACGAGCCCTCGACGAGATCGCGGAAGGATATGCCCGGCCGCATCAGTTCGGTGTTGTGGGCGATCTGGTCGGCAGCGATCTGAAACAGGTCACGCTGTTCCTGCGACGGCGGCGCGTCACCGCAAAGCCAGGTGCGCGACAGGTCGGCGCAGAAGCCGTAAGGACCGATCAGGTCGGTGTCGAAGGCGACGAGATCGCCGGCCTCGATCGTCCGCGACGAACACTCCTGGAACCACGGATTGGTGCGCGGACCCGACGACAGGAGCCGGGTTTCGATCCATTCGCCGCCGCGCGCGATGTTGCCGCGATGGAGTTCGGCCCACAATTCGTTCTCGGAAATACCAGGTCTCAGCGCCTGCTCCATCTCGCCCATCGCCGCCTCGCAAGCGACGATCGCCCGGCGCATGGCAAGGATCTCGTCGGGCGATTTGATCAGCCGCGCATTTTCCATCACCGCCTCGCCATTGCCGGTCGAAATGCCGAGACGGGCGAGTTCCTCGATGCCCTCGGGATTGATGTGATCGACCGCGATACGGCGATTGCCGCCGCCATGTTCCAGTACCAGCTCGGCGATGCCGGCTGCCCAGCGGCGGACTTTTTGCCCGGTCAACTCGCCGCTGTAGAGATACGCCCACGACACCGCCGGCCGCACCTCGTCGACGACGCCGGAATGGTCGGAAAGGTGCTCACAGGAAAAATAGTCGAACAGTACCACCGGCCCATCGGTGGCGACGAAACAATGCCTGGTCGGATTGTGCGCGACCCAGAGCTGCATGTTGGTCGCATCGGTCGCGTAGCGGATGTTGACCGGATCGTAGAGCAGGGCTCCCGCATAGTCGCGGCGCTTCAGCTCGGCGCGGATGCGCTCGAGCCGGTATCGGCGCATGGCGGGCAAGTCAGGAGCGTCAATACCCGCCGCCTGCCACTCGGCTTCCGCCAGCGCACCATAGCCCAGCAGATGCTGGTTGAGTTCAGCGGCCTTCAGGCGCGATTTTTTGCGCAGCGCATCGATCGAGTCCTCCAGCTCGAACGGCATGATCTTGCGATGATGACGGGGCCGGTCAGTCGGATTCCTGTCCACCCTCGACTCCTTCGCCAGCGCCTTCCTTGGGCGCCATGGCTCCTTCCATTCTCTTCAGTCGGACGAATGCGCCGGGCCGGGCGGACTTGTCGGTGCCACGCAACAGCGGAACCATGATTTGCCGCGGTTGGCCGTCCGGCTCATAGCCGGCCGCTTTGAGCTGGTCCAAAATGACCGGCCGCGGATCGTCGTGATCAAGCCAGACGAGTACGGCCGGCCCCCGCATCAGCGTTTCGAAATTAGGCACTTCCTGGTCAAGTGCGACCAGTTTTTCGTCGACCAGCCGCAGGTTGCCGACCCATGCACCGTCGGATATTGCAGTTTTCACCGGTCCGTCCGCGGTCAGTTGGCGATAGAGGGCCGGGTAATCCAAGCGGATCATGCGGGAGAGGCCACTGGTCCCGTTTATCTGGACGTACCAAGTGGCGGGCGCGAGCAACACGGCGATGATCGCTCCAGCCGCGATCACCAGGAGCTGCGCATTCCTGCCGCGCGGCGCCAGCCGTTCCATAGTGGCGACGATGGCCAGCGGCAACATGAACAGGACCGGCAGCAGCCAGCGGTCCTTGACAACCGTCACGCCGGTGGCCAGCACAAGTATTGCCAGCATAGCCAAGCCGAGCGCCAAGCTACGCCACAACAGAATTTCCCTGGCCGGACGTTTCGGGTGCCGCTCGGAGAAACGGAACTTCGCCACCCCGAAGGCCAGCGCGGAAACGAGCACCGGCAAGACCGCGAAATTGAAGGTCCCCATGACAAACTTGCCGGCGCCGACAAAGGCCGCCGCGATGCGCCCTTGTTGCGGGTCTATTCCGAACTTCTCGCCTCTCGACAATAAATCGGCGGGATGCATGAGGCTCCAATAGGTGGTTGGTGCCAGCACCAATATCGCGACCGCTATGCTGATTGCGAACTTTGGGTCAAGGATGGCGCTGCGCAATTCGCGCAGCGACAGCGCTGCCGCAACAAGGGCCACCACGAGGAAGACATCGTTATACTTGGCAAGAATTGCCGCCGCCGTGGCCAGGCCAAACGCCGCATAGGCAATCATGCTACGCCGCTCGAGAAGATAGGCCATGGTGAGCAGGAGCAGCGAGCAGAAGCCGACGACGGCGACGGAATGCGACAAAGCGCGCTGCGATTCCCAGACGACCTGCGGGATCGTAAACAGGCCGAACATGGCCGCCGCCGCTGTCGCCTTGGTGTAGCCGAACCGCCGCATGGCGGCGAACACGCTGCAGGCGGCGAGGAACAGCACTGAGTATTTGACGAGCTTCAGCGTGAAGATACTGGTGCCGAAAACATGCGCGGCCAGCCAATTGATCCAGGTGTAGAGAGGTGGTTGCGAGCCGCCATATCCAGCCCAGAGATACGGTACATAGATCAGCTGCTCCGCATCGTCGATGCCGACGCCGGTTCCCGCCCAAGAGCTCAACAGGGACAGTATGATGGTCTGCAAGGCAAAATAAGCCGCGACCATGACGATCGCCGCCGGGAAGGGGCCGATCCGTCCCTCGGCCAGCCACTCGGCCCATTTCATGTCGTACTTCAAGGAAGTCTCATCGCCCCTGCCGGCACAGTTGCCGGCTGGGCTAGCATGAAGAGCGTGCTCCGCACAATGCGACCGGCTGGCTGCACCTACGTTCGCATCTTTTCGCCACTCGGGTCGAAGGGCGGCTCGACGTTGATGCGCGCCGACCGCCGGTGTCCAAGGATCTCGATCTCGAACAGCCCGGCGCTCTCGTTTTCGGCAAGCACTGCCGGTACGTAGCCTTGCGCCATCGACTTCTCGACATAATGCGCATAGCCGCCGGAGGTGACCCAGCCGACCACGCGCCAGTTGCCGTCGACAATACCGCGCACGGCAGACGCGCCTTCAGCGGCGTTCGAGCCGCGCACTTCCTTGCCGCCCGCGTCGAAGCGCGGCGCGCCATAGCCATGCGGCTTTTCTACCGTGCCGAAATCCTTGTCGCCGACCTTGGCCCAGATCGGCTCGTCGCCCATGACGTCGGCATCCGCAGCATCGACGATAAAGGAAACGCGGCGCAGCTTCGGCCCTGCCGCCTGTTCCTTGGCCGCTGCCTCGCGGCCGATGAAATCGTTCTTCTCCAGCTTGATAAAGCGGTCCATCGAACCTTCGAACGGTCCGTAGATCGGACGTAGCTCGCGGAACCAGGTCGGAAAGTTCTTTTCAAGCCGCATCGAGAGCAGGGCGCGCATGCCGAAATCAACAAGTCCGAACTCTTCGCCGGCCTCCTTGATCGCCTTGTAGACCAGACGCTGATAGGCCGGCGCCATCCAGATCTCATAGCCGAGATCGCCGGTGTAGGTGATGCGGTTGACCATGCAGGGCGCGCCGCCGACCGCCATCTCGCGGAAATCCATGAAGCGGAAGGCCTTGGTCGAGATGTCGACGTCGACCAGTTTCTGCAGCAGGTCGCGCGATTTCGGCCCGGCGATGGAGAGGCCAACCAGCGTCTGGTCGAAGCGGTGGATGCGCACCTCCGACGCCCTTGGACCGTCCTTCGGCAGATGCTTCTCGAACCAGCGCATGTGATATTTTTGCGCGGCCGAAGAACCCCAGATCATGAAGCGTTCTTCGCCCGCCTTGGCGATGGTGAAGTCGCCGATCAGTCTGCCGAACTCGTTCAGCATCGGCGTCAGCACGATGCGGCCGGTCTTCGGCATGCGGTTGGTCATCAGCCGGTTGAGGAAATCCTCGGCCCCAGGTCCGGAGACTTCGTATTTGGCGAAGTTGGCGATCTCGGTGACGCCGACCCTCTCGCGGGTGGCGCACACTTCCTCGCCGATCGCGCCGAAATCATTCGAGCGGTGGAAGGACACGATGTCCTTCGGCTCCGAGCCTTTCGGCGCGAACCAGAGCGGGGTTTCGAGACCCCAGCTGTCGCCCATGACGGCGTTGTTGGCGAGCATGGTGTCGTAAAGCGGGGTCGTCTGCGCCGGTCTTGCCGCCGGCAATTCCTCGTTGGGAAAGCGGATGGAGAAACGGCGCGAATAATTTTCGCGCACCTTTGCGTTGGTATAGCGCAGCGTTGCCCATTCGCCGAAGCGCGCAACGTCCATGCCCCAGACGTCGAAGCCGGGGTCGCCATGGACCATCCAGTTCGACAGCGCCAAGCCGACGCCGCCGCCTTGGCTGAAGCCGGCCATGACGGCGCAGGCGCACCAGAAATTGGTCAGGCCCTGCACAGGGCCAACGAGCGGGTTGCCGTCGAGCGCGAAGGTGAAGGGGCCGTTGATGATCTGCTTGATGCCGGCTTTCTCGATGCCGGGAAAATGCTTGAAGCCGATCTCGAGCGACGGCGCGATGCGGTCGATGTCGGGCTGCAGCAGCTCGTGGCCGAAATCCCATGGCGTGTTGACCGGCGACCACGGCTTGCAGGCTTTTTCATAGGTGCCGAGCAGGATGCCGTTGCGTTCCTGGCGGGTGTAGATCTCGCCCTTGAAATCCAGCACGCCGATCATCTCGCGCCCAGTCGACTTGTTGAATTCCTCGACTTCCGGCATCGGCTCGGTCAGGAGATACATGTGCTCCATCGCCAGCACCGGCAGCTCGACGCCGACCATGCGACCGATCTCGCGCGCCCACAGGCCGCCGCAGTTGACGACATGCTCGGCTTTGATCGTGCCTTGCTCGGTGACGACGTTCCAGGTGCCGTCGACCTCCTGCGTCAGTTCGACGACGCGGTTGCGCAGCACGATCTCGGCGCCGAGCTTCCGGGCGGCTTTGGCATAGGCGTGGGTGGTGCCGGAAGGGTCGAGGTGGCCCTCGACTGGGTCCCACATAGCGCCGACGAAATTCGTCTCGTCCATCAGCGGGAACATCGCCTTGGCTTCGGACGGCGTGATCAGTTCGGTGTCCATGCCGAGATAGCGGCCCTTGGCATGGGCGAGGCGAAGGAAGTCCATGCGCTCGGGCGTGTCGGCCATCATGACGCCGCCGGTCAGGTGCAGCGAGCAGGATTGGCCGGAAATCTCCTCGATCTCCTTGTAAAGCTGCACCGTATAGGCCTGCAGCTTGGCGACATTGGGATCGCCGTTCAGCGTATGAAAGCCGCCCGCCGCATGCCAGGACGAGCCGGAGGTGAGCTCCGAACGCTCGATCAGCATGATGTCGGTCCAGCCGGCCTTGGCCAGATGATAGAGCACCGAGCAGCCAACGACGCCGCCGCCGATAACAACCGCTTTTGCATGAGATTTCATGAAGATAGTTCCGTTTTTGAAGAGATTGAATCGAGTGAGCGGGGCGCGAAAACAAAGCGGAGATCGAATACAGCGATGTTTTCGGCCAGCCTGCCATCAAGCGCGGCAAGAATGGTTTCACAGACGGAAGTACGATGTTTCAGGACGTCATGGCTCCAAAGACGCAGGATCGAGTAGTCTTGGGCGCGCATGAAATCATCGCGGCGGCGGTCATATGAACTGCCGGCGTGCTGTTGTCCGTCGACTTCAACAACAAGCCATTTTTCGCGGCAGACAAAGTCTGCAAAAAAGGCGCCGATGGAGAACTGACGCGTAAAGCGATAGCCGCCAAGCTTGCGCGCCTTTAGTTCAGGCCAAAGCAGTGCTTCGGCCTGATTGCCTGCTTGCCGCAGGCTACGCGCTCGCTGGGTTGTGCCTGTTTTGCGGCGGCTGCGCGTTTCATGAACGGCTTCCCCCACTCCGTCGCCGCTTCGGGGCGCCACCTCTCCCCCCTCCGGGGGGAAAGGAAGGGCGCCAACTGGAATCGTTTCGCGCCCTTCCTCTACCCCGTCGATCGGGGGAGAGGTGTCGAGCCAAGCTGGACGGAGTGGGGGTCGACTACTCATCAGATGATCAGAAATCGGTCGGGGCGCCGCCTTCGGCCCGGCGCTTGTCGACGAAAGCATTGAGCTCCTCGCGGATCGCCGGGTCCATATAAGGCTCTTCATAGGAGGCCAGCCGCTCCTTCCAGACGCGATTGGCTTTTTCGAGCGCCGTCGGCGACCCGGCCTCCGCCCAACTCTCGAAATTGCGCCAGTCCGAAATGATAGGCGCATAGAAGGCGGTCTTGTAGCGGTCCTGCGTGTGCTGGGTGCCGAAGAAATGGCCGCCGGGGCCGACCGACTGGATGGCGTCGAAACCGAGCGCCTCGTCGGAAAGATCGAGCGGCGTCAGGAACTCGGCGACCATCTGCAACAGGTCTATATCGAGGATGGTCTTTTCGTAGGAGCAGCGCAGGCCGCCTTCGAGCCAGCCGGCGGCATGCATCATCAGATTGCCGCCGCCCTGGATGGCACCCCACAGCGAGAACACGCTTTCATAGGCAGCTTGCGCGTCGATCGTGTTGGCGGCGCAGGTGTTGGAGGTGCGGTAGGGGATGTTGTAGCGGCGGGCGAGCTGCCCGCCGACCAGCTGCGCCTTCATATATTCCGGCGTCCCGAAGGCCGGCGCGCCGGACTTCATGTCGACATTCGAGGTGAAGCCGCCGTAGCCGACAGGAGCGCCCTTGCGCACCATCTGCGCGAAGGCGATGCCGGACAGCGCCTCGGCATTCTGTTGCACCAGCGCGCCGGCAATCGTCACCGGTGCCATGGCGCCGGACAGGGTGAACGGCGTCACGACGACCACCTGACCCTTGCTCGACATCTGGATGATGCCTTCCATCATCGGCACGTCGAGCTTGAGCGGCGAATTGGTGTTGATGATGGTGAATACCGACGGCTCTGCGAGCAGTTGCTCGTGGCTAATGCCACGTGCGATCCTGGTGATCTCGATGCCGTCGACGTTGCGCTCCTTGCCGAGCGAATAGATGTGGAACATTTTGTCGGTCAGCGTGGCGAGGTCACGGATGCATTCGAGGTGTCGCACGGACGGATGGATGTCGATCGGCTCGACCGGATAACCGCCCGTGCAATTCAATATGTTGTGCATCTGCGCAAGCTTGAGAAAGTTGCGGTAGTCCTGCTGGTTGCCCGGCCGGCGGCCGCGGTCGACGTCGGAGCAATTGGGTGCCGACGCCATCATCGAGATGATCAGATTATCGCCACCGAAGCGCACATTATGCGCCGGGTTGCGGGCGTGGATGGTGAATTCCGGCGGGCAGTGCGCAACCAGTTCCAGGATCATGTCGCTGTCGAAGCGCACCCGCTCGCTGCCTTCGCGGACATCGGCGCCATGCGCCTTCATGATGCGCCGGGCTTCGTCATGCAGCACGTCGACGCCGATTTCCCGCAGCACCCGCAGAGAGGCGAGGTGGATGGATTCCAGCTCGTCGTCGGAAACCAGCCGGGTCGGCGTCAGCGGGTTCTTCAACTGGCGAAACGGCGGCTGCTCGAACACCGCCGATCCGCCGGCACGCTTCCCCGCGCGGCCGCCGCGACGGGCGCGGTCGTTTGCCAGTGCCGGTTCGGCGGGCTGAAGGGCGGCGGTCATGATAGTCCTCGTACGCTGCGGCAATGCGGCGGCATAATGGACTGCCGGCCGTCCGGCCATTGCGGAGGCGGCGACCACTAGGACGAGGGAAGCGACATGCCCTGGGGGCAGCCGGCGGGATCGTCAGCCTCTTGATCGCGTTCCGGCTGGCGCAAGCGGTTTTCGGTGCCGGTGCTTACTGCGACGGAACCGAAACGCTAATCCTGCATCATGGACCGGGCGGAACAGAACAGCGGCGAGGCAGTGCAATGGGCGGCGATCACCGGCGTGATCGCGACTGTCTCGGTGTTCGCCATTGCGCAAGGGCTGAGCTACCCGCTGTTGAGCTTCATCCTGCAGCGCCAGGGCGTCTCGCCGGCCATGATCGGCCTGTCGGCGGCAATGACGCCGATCGGCTTCATCGTCTCCTCGCCGTTGGTTCCAGCGCTGGCGCGCCGTTTCGGGGCCGGGCGCACCGCGCTTACTTGCGCGGCACTTTCCGCGCTGGTGCTGGCGCTGATCGGCTGGACGCAAAATGTCTATCTGTGGTTTCCGCTGCGCTTTTTGATCGGTGGGGTCACCAACCCGCTCTACGTGCTGAGCGAAGTCTGGGTGATTGCACTGGCGCCGCCAGCACGCCGCGGCCGCGTCATGGGCATCTATTCGACGATCATTTCGGCGGGCTTTGCGGCGGGGCCGCTGTGCCTGCTTGCGGTCGGCACCGTGGGATGGCCGCCGTTTCTGGTCGGCATCGGCGCATTCCTGTTTTGCGGCGCCTGCCTTGCCTCGGTGCTGGCACGGCTGCCGAGGGTCGACGAGAGCGGGCACCGGGTTTCGGTGCTGGGATTCGTGCCGCAGGCGTGGCTGCTGTTGTCGGCGGTCGTGGTGGCCGCCGGTTTCGAACAGGCAGTGCTCGCCTTGCTGCCGGTCTACGGAACGCATTACGGCATCGCCGAAGCGCGCATGTCGGCGCTGCTGTCGGTGATGATCGCCGGCAACATCGCTATGCAGGTGCCGCTCGGCCTGTTGGCGGAACGACTGACGGCGCGGCTGGTGCGGTTCATCTGTGTGGCGGTGACGGTGCTCGGATGCGTGCTGTTGCCGGTTCTCATCGAGACGCCGCTCATATGGCCATGCGTCTTCATCTGGGGTGCGGTTTCCTACGGCATCTACACGATGTCGATCATCGAGCTCGGCGAGCGGTTCACCGGCTCGGCGCTGGTCGCCGGCAACGCCGCCTTTTCGCTGATGTGGGGCGTCGGCGGCATCGCCGTGCCGCCGCTGGCGGGCGGCGCCATGGATGTTGTTGGCGCAGGCGGCCTGCCGCTCACGCTTGGCGCCATTTGCCTGGCGCTGGGGCTTGTAACGGTCATTCGAAGGCGGATGGTGTGAATGCCTGAAGTCGCCGTTCTGACGCAATGACTTGAATATTAGCGGCCCCGTGTCGATCTTGGCGATGCCGACGCCCGACTCAACCGGAGACCTCATGACCAAATTGAACAGCCAGGCCCAACCGGATCCGGCGGCCGAAGATCCCTTCCTCTGGCTGGAGGGCAGGACTGACCAGCGAGCGCTCGACTGGGTTCATCGCCAGAATGAAATCACTGTCGCCGAATTGCAGGGTGACCCGTCCTACCAGGCAACGTTCCAGACCGCGCTCGACCTGATGACGGCCGAGGATAACATCGCCGTCGGGGCCGCTATCAACGGCCATGTCTATAATTTCTGGCAGGACCGCACGAACGTACTCGGCCTCTGGCGGCGCACCACCGTCGCGTCCTACAAGACCGACAAGCCGGATTGGCAGACGATCATTGACTTCGACAGTCTGGCGGCGGAAGAGGGGGTGAAATGGGTGTTCAGCGGCGCCAGCCGGCTTTACCCCGATTTCAGCCGCTGCCTGCTCAGCCTGTCGCCGGATGGCGGCGATGCCAGCGAGATGCGCGAATTCGATATCGAAAGCAGGTCCTTCGTCGAGGGTGGCTTTCGTGCTCCCGCCTCGAAATCGAACTTCAGCTGGCTGGACGAGGACACGGTCATCGTTTCCGCCGCCTTCGAGGAGGACGACAAGACCCAGTCCGGCTATCCGCGCGTGGTCAAGCTCTGGCGGCGCGGCACGCCACTGGAAGCGGCGATGCCGATCTTCGAGGCGCTGAAGCAGGATCTCGCCGCCGGCGGATCCGTCGAATTCGACGGTGACAGGCGCCACGTCTTCCTGGCCCGGACGCTCGACTTCTTCGCCTCGCACAGTTTCCTGCGGCTGCCTTCTGGCGAGAACCGGCGCATCCCGTTGCCGGACGACGTCACCGATACGGCGCTGTTCAAGGGCCAGCTTGTCTTCGGCGTGCGTACCCCGTGGACGGCGCCGGACGGCACGCTGTGCAAGCCCGACGGGCTCTATTCACTCGATTTCGAGCGCTGGATCGAAACCGGTCTGTTCGGATCCATCGATATCGTGCTCGAGCCGGCGCACCGTGTCTCGATCGCCGGCATCGCCCGCACGCAGGCCCGGCTGTTCATCAATTTGATGGACAATGTGCGCGGCAAGGTCATCGCCGGCGAGCGCAGCGACAGCGGCTGGGAGTTCAAGCCCGTTGCATTGCCCGAAAACGGCAATGTCGGCATCAGCCATGCCGAGCATTTCGGCTCCAGCGTCTCCTTCTCCTTCACCGATTTCCTGACGCCGAGCTCGATCATCTGGTCGGACGATAATGCCGCGGCGCTGGCAACGGTGAAGTCGCAGCCGGCGCGCTTCGATGCGTCGTCCCTGGTCTCCGAACAGTTCGAGGCGCGCTCGAAGGACGGCACGATGATCCCGTACTTCGTCGTCAGGCGGCGCGACCAGGACGGGCCGGTGCCGACATTGCTTTACGGCTATGGCGGCTTCGAAGTGCCGCTGCTGCCCGGCTATGCCGGCGTGCGCGGCAGGCTGTGGCTGGAGAAGGGCAATGCCTATGTGCAGGCCAACATCCGCGGCGGCGGCGAGTTCGGCCCGAACTGGCACCAGGCGGCGCTCAAGGCCAATCGCCAGAATGCATTCGACGATTTCGCAGCGGTGGCGCAAGATCTGGTCAAACGCGGCATCGCCACACCGGCCACGCTGGGCATCCAGGGCGGTTCGAACGGGGGCTTGCTGACTGGCGTCTCGCTGACGCAACGCCCGGAATTGTTCGGCGCGGTGATCATCGACGTGCCGCTGCTCGACATGCTGCGTTACACCGAGCTGCCGCCCGGCGCGTCATGGATGGCCGAGTATGGCGATCCGGCGAAGCCGGAAGAGGCAGCTTGGCTCGCCTCCTATTCGCCCTACCAGCATGTAGACACGGATGCAGCCTATCCGCCGGTACTGCTGACGACCTCGACTGCCGACGACCGCGTCCATCCCGGCCATGCCCGCAAGATGGCGGCGCGGCTGCAGGCGGCGGGCCATGGCAAGACGCTGTTCTTCGAAGAGACCGAGGGCGGGCATGGCGGGCGCGGCGATCGGCGGCCGCAGGCCGCACAGGCGGCGATGAAGTACGTCTTCCTGCAGCGGGCCCTGACTGGCACCAATTGACCGACATCGCTTGACCGGTACGGCTTGAACTGAGGGCTGGAGGCAGCCTAAGGTACATGCATGGCTCGGCTGGCGAAATCGGGGTGCGCATTTGGGGTGGCGGTGACGCCGTCGCCGCGCACGCTTCGCGCCGAGCTGTTGCGGCTGTGCGCCCGTATCGGCTATTCGCCGCCCGCTGTCCTCTAACGAATCCGCCCCGGCGCGAAAGCTGCCGGATTGGTTCAAGAGGAAAGACCAGACATGACCTACCAGAATTATTCGCTGAAGCAGCTTCAGCAGATCGATGCCGCGCATCACCTTCATCCGTTCACCGACCACAAGGAGATGCGCGAGACCGGCTCGCGCATCATCACTCACGCCAACGGTCCGTTCATCTACGATGCCGAAGGGACGGAAATCCTCGACGGCATGGCCGGGCTATGGTGCGTCAATGTCGGCTACGGCCGCGACGAGCTTGCCGACGCCGCCTACGCCCAGATGAAGGAATTGCCCTACTACAACTCCTTCTTCAAATGCTCGACGCCGACGCCGGTTCTGCTGTCGAAAAAGCTGGCGGAGATCGCGCCAAGGCACATCAACCAGGTGTTCTACGGCTCATCCGGTTCGGAGGCCAACGACACGGCGCTGCGCCTCGTCCGCCACTATTGGGTGCTGGAAGGCAGCCCCGAGAAGAACCGCATCATCTCGCGCAAGATGGGCTACCACGGCTCGACCATAGCCGGTGCCTCGCTCGGCGGCATGGATTTGATGCACAACCAGCTCGGCGGCGCCGTGCCCAACATCGTCCATGTGATGATGCCCTATGCCTATGAGCTGGCACTGCCCGGCGAAAGCGACCATGATTTCGGCCTGCGCGCGGCAAAAGCGGTCGAGGACGCGATCCTCGAAGCTGGCGCCGACAAGGTCGCCGCCTTCATCGGCGAGCCGGTGATGGGGGCAGGCGGGGTGAAGATCCCGCCGATGAGCTATTGGCCGGAAGTGCAGCGCATTTGCCGCAAATATGATGTACTGCTGATGCTGGACGAGGTTATCACCGGCTATGGCCGCACCGGCGAATGGTTCGCCGCACAAGCCTTCGACGTCGAGCCCGACACCATCACCACGGCCAAGGCGCTGACCTCCGGCTATCAGCCGCTGTCGGCGCTGCTTGTCGGCGACCGCATCGCGGCGACGCTGGTCGAAAAGGGCGGCGAATTCTATCACGGCTACACCTATGCCGGGCATCCGGTGGCCTGCGCGGTGGCGCTGAAGAACCTCGAGATCATCGAGCGCGAGGGCCTGATCGAGCGCGTCAGGAACGACACCGGGCCTTACTTCGCCAAGGCGCTGCAGGAACGTTTCGGTGGGCATGATCTGGTTGGCGAGGTGCGCTCGTTCGGGCTGATGGGGGCGATCGAGATCGTCAAGGACAAGGTGACCAAGGAGCGCTTCCTGCCGGCCGGCAGCGCGGCGGTGATGGTTCGCGACCACGCCCTTGCCCAAGGCATGATGCTGCGCGCCACCGGCGACACGATGATCCTGTCGCCGCCGCTGATCTGGACGCGCGAGACGATCGACATGGCCTGCGACCGCATCGCCAGGGCGCTCGACCTGGCCGAAGCAGATTTGCGCAAGCGGTAAGATGGAACGATCGCCGGGCGTCCGGTAATCGGGCGCCCGGAGTTTGAATGCCGCTTTATGGCGAAGAGTTCGCCAGGCGAGGCTGTTGGCAGTATCGACGACCACGCGTGATCACTGGCCCGCCTTGACACCGATGACGTGCCCCTTCGCGTCAGTGACCAACATCCCTTTCGATTGGTCCAAGATCACAACAATGTTGCCGAAAGGATCGCGGACACGGGCGCACCGCCCGACCGAGATCTCGAATGGCGGTTGCACAGCCTCACCGCCGGCGGCCAAGAATTCCTCAAACGCGTCGTCCACGTTATCGACCAGGATGTCGGTCTCGGGACCGATATGAAGATGGACAACCAGCTCCGCATCGGTTTCAGGCAGCGCAAAGCCGGCGGCTTCATCGTCCCGCCAAACGAGCGCATGACCGAGACGATCCCCATAGAACGATACGGCTGCATCGAGGTCGCTCACGCGCAATAGATGATTATCGAGCTTGCGGAACAATGGTCTTTTTCGAGGCTCGTGCGCCATTGCGGGACCTCAATATGTGAAGAGATTCGTGCGGCCGTATAGCCTCTAATGAAATAGTCTTCGCGACTATGTCTGCAACTGGGTTGCCTTCAAGCTTTCGAGCCCGCTCGGTGGAAATGGTAGCGAGCCGAAATTCATGTGGGGGTCGTGAGCGGAAATTCAAACTGAGACAGCACCGAAGGGCCGCATCAGCGACGCGGCAATCGGAATATAGCTCCGACGACATGGCGAAAACGCAAAAACCGCGCTCCATCGGAACGCGGCTTTGCCAGATACGCATGGTGCTTCGCCAACAATACACTTGCGAAACTTACGGCGAAACTTACGGGCTCCGGTACGCGAGACCTGATCCGGAGCGCCGGGCGGATGTCCGCCTCGCAATCCGTTTTAAACGCACATCGTTACTGCAGGGTTAGCAAGAGCTTAAGCAAACCTAAATTTGCCGACTTTCCGCTTTGGGCAGATCGAAAACTATGAAATTTGACCTTACGCAGGGTCACCGCGCAGGAAATTGATGATGCCGGAAAAATCCGCGCCGGCATTGCCTTGTGCGTTGAACAGCGCATAAAGCTGGGCTGCCTCGGCGCCGAGCGGCGTTGCCGCACCGACGCTCTGTGCGGCCTCCTGCGACAGTTTCAGGTCCTTCAGCATCAGTGCCGCTGCAAACCCGGGCTTATAGCCATTGTTGGCGGGCGATGTCGGCACAGGGCCGGGCACCGGGCAGTAAGTGGTCAGCGACCAGCACTGGCCGGACGAGGTCGAGGCGACGTCGAACAGCGCCTGGTGCGACAGGCCGAGCTTTTCCGCCAGCACGAAGGCCTCGGCAACGCCGATCATCGAAATGCCCAAAATCATGTTGTTGCAGATCTTCGCCGCCTGCCCGGCGCCGTCGTCGCCGCAATGAACGATGCGGCCGGCCATTGGCTTGAGGATCGGTTCGGCCTTGGCGAAGGCGTCCTTCGAACCGCCGGCCATGAAGGTCAGCGTGCCGGCCGCCGCACCGCCCGTCCCGCCGGAGACCGGCGCGTCGATCGTCAGCAATCCGTGCTTGGCCGCGGTGGCATGGGCCTTTCGCGCCGACTCGACGTCGATGGTCGAGGAATCGATGAACAACGCGCCTTTTTTCGCCTTGGCCGCGATGTCTGCGTAAACCGACAGCACATGCTTGCCGGCCGGCAGCATGGTGATGACCGCATCGGCATCCTTTACCGCCGCAACGGCATTGGCCATGATGACGACGCCGTGCTCCCTGGCGATGACGAGGTTTTCCGGCACCAGGTCGAAGCCGTGCACGGCATACCCGGCCTTGACCAGGTTGGCGGCCATCGGATTTCCCATATTGCCGAGGCCGATGAAGGCGATGGTGGTCATAATGGCACTCCGCGGTTTGGGTAAGGCAGGCAGTAGGCAGTAGGCAGTAGGCAGTAGGCAGTAGGCAGTAGGCGACCTATTCGGGCGCAAGTTTGCTAATAAGTTGGCGAAGCATTTTTCCGATGCCCTCGGTCGCTAACAGTACGTGATAAGCTTGGTCATGCGTGGCAAGGCCAATGCGTTCAGCGATCTGAAGGTGTGTCTCGAACTCCTTCAACGATCCTTGGGCTATCCTGAGAAATTGCTGATAGGAGCCTCTGTTGTCTCGACCATAACCTTCCGCGATGTTTGCAGGAATAGAGGTTGCTGAGCGGCGAATTTGGCTGGTCAACCCATACAATTCTTCTTTTGGCCATGCCTTGGTCAAGGAGTAGGTGATGACGGCCAGATCCATCGCCTGCTGCCATACGATAAGATCCTTGTACGAATTGATCTTGCCGGTCATCTTCCTGCCTACTGCCTACTGCCTACTGCCTACTGCCTACTGCCTACTGCCTACTGCCTACTGCCTACTGCCTACTGCCTTACCGTTCGATCAGCGCGCGAGCGATGATGACGCGCATGATCTCGTTGGTGCCTTCGAGGATCTGGTGGACGCGCAGGTCCCGTACCAGCTTCTCGATGCCGTAATCGTGCAGATAGCCATAGCCGCCATGCAGCTGCAGGGCGTCATTGGCGACGTTGAAGCCGGTGTCGGTGACGAAGCGCTTGGCCATCGCCGACCATTTTCCGGCATCCGGCGCCTTGCGGTCGAGCTTCGAGGCGGCGGTGTAGAGGAAGATGCGTGCTGCCTGCAATTCGGTCTCCATGTCGGCGAGCTTGAACTGCAGCGCCTGGAACTGGTTGATCTTCGAGCCGAAGGCCTTGCGCTCGGCGGTGTAGGCGAGAGCCTTGTCGAGTGCCGATTGCGCGCCGCCGAGCGAACAGGCGGCGATGTTCAAGCGGCCGCCGTCGAGCCCGGCCATGGCGATGCCGAAGCCGGCGCCTTCTGCCGACAAAAGGTTTTCCGCCGGCACCTTGCAGTCCTCGAAGACGACCTGGCGGGTCGACTGCATGTGCCAGCCCATCTTGTGTTCGTTGGCGCCGAAGGAAAGGCCGGGCGCATCGTTCGACACGACGAAGGTGGAAATGCCTTTCGGCCCGTCGGCGCCGGTGCGCGCCATGACGACATAGAGGTCGCTGTCGCCGGCACCGGAGATGAACTGCTTGGCGCCGTTCAGCACATAGTCACTGCCGCTTTTGACCGCGCGCGTCTTCAGCGCCGCCGCATCCGAGCCCGAGCCCGGCTCGGTCAGGCAGTAGCTTGCCAGCCATTCCATCGAGGTCAGTTTGGGCAGGAAGCGCCGGCGCTGCTCGTCGCTGCCGAAGCGGTCGATCATCGATGCTGCCATGTTGTGGATCGAGATGAAGGCGGAAAACGCCGGATCGGCACGCGAAAGCGCCTCGAAGATCAGCACGGCGTCGAGCCGGCCGAGCCCCGAGCCGCCGACATCGTCGCGGACATAGATGCCGCCAAGGCCGAGCGGGCCGGTCTCGCGGATCACGTCGGCGGGGAAATATTTGTTGCGATCCCAGTCGAGTGCGTTCGGCGCCACACGATCGGCGGCGAAGGCCTCGGCCATCTCTTGGATGGCGCGCTGGTCCTCGTTGAGTTCGAACTGGCTGGTGCCCGCATCGACAGCGGCGTCCATGGCGTGCTCCCTGATGTTTCCGGCCTGCTGGCCTGTCGTTTTTGGCTTTGCGCGCCGTCCAATCTAGACCAATGATGCCGCCGCGCAACCCGACCGTCTGCGCAGCCGCTGTGTGCGAATGCGCTTTGGAGCAAAGTGTGACGACAAATTTCGACGAACTGCTTGGACGCTTCCATGCCTATCTCCAGACGTTCGATGATGCGCTGGTGCGCGACGCCGTGGCCCGAATCGGCTGGGACATGCCAAGCCGGCCGCTCGAACCGCATGCACTGCCTTGTCTCGTCCTGCTCGACCGTATCGTCGAACTCGCTCCCGCTGCGGCCAAGCCGCTGGTTCGGCTGGTTGCGGAGCGTCGCGGCGATCTGCACTGGGGCCAGACCTACAGCGAGGCGGATTTCGGCAAGACATTCATCGACAACTACGGCTGGCTGGAGGTATTCAGCACGCGCGGTCATTTCGTCAATGAAGAGGTCGCGGCCGGCCTGCTGATCCTTGGGCCCGACATCGTCTACCCCGATCACCACCATGTCGCGGAGGAGATCTACGTCCCGCTTACCGGCGGCACCGAATGGCGCATGGGCGATGGCGGTTTTCGCCTTCGAGCGGCGGGCGAGGTGATCCACCATGCCTCTGACGTCAGCCACGCCATGCGCACCGGCAAGGAGCCACTGATGGCGCTCTATCTCTGGCGCGGCGGGCCACTGGCAGCCAAGTCGACGATCACCGGAACCGTTGCGCAGGGCAGGGACTGATATGGCCAAGGCGATCATGCTGCAGGGCACGGGTTCGGATGTCGGCAAGACGGTGCTCGTCGCCGGTCTTTGCCGCGCGGCGAAGAAGCGCGGCTTGAAAGTGCGGCCGTTCAAGCCGCAGAACATGTCGAACAACGCGGCTGTCGCCGATATTCCAGGCGTTTCAGGTGGCGGTGAGATCGGCCGCGCCCAATGGCTGCAGGCGATCGCCTGCGGCGTGCCGCCCACCATCCACATGAACCCGGTGCTGCTCAAGCCGCAGACCGATGTCGGCGCTCAAGTCGTCGTGCAGGGCAAGGTGTTCGGCGAGGCGCGGGCGCGCGACTACCAGGCGCTGAAGGGCCGGCTTATGGATGCGGTGCTGGACTCTTGGGCAAAGGTCGGCGAGGGCGCCGATCTGGTCATTGTCGAGGGCGCCGGCTCGCCGGCCGAGATCAATCTCAGGAGCCGTGACATTGCCAATATGGGCTTTGCGACGCGCGCCGGCGTGCCGGTGATCCTGGTCGGCGATATCGATCGCGGCGGCGTCATCGCCTCGATCGCCGGCACCCATCTGATCCTGCCGGACGAGGATCGGCGAATGATCGTCGGCTATCTCATCAATAAGTTCCGTGGCGATGTCTCGCTGTTCGATGACGGCATCGAGGCGATCGAAAAGTTCACCGGCTGGCGCTGTTTTGGCGTCGTGCCGTGGCTGAAGGCGGCGGCGCGGCTGCCGTCGGAGGATTCCGTCGTGCTCGATCGGTTGGCGTCCGGCGAGAAGCGCGCGCTGAAGATCGCCGTGCCGATGCTCTCGCGCATCGCCAATTTCGACGACCTCGACCCGCTCAAGGCCGAACCGCAGGTCGAGGTGGTGTTCGTGCCGCCTGGCCAGCGCTGGCCGCAGGATGCGGGTCTGGTGGTCATTCCCGGCTCGAAGTCGACGATCGGCGATCTCGTGAAATTCCGCGAGAACGGCTGGGACCGCGACCTTGCCGCGCACAGGAAACGCGGTGGCCACATCGTCGGCATTTGCGGCGGCTTCCAGATGCTCGGCCATAGCGTGCGCGATCCAGACGGCATCGAGGGCAGCGTTACCGAGACGCAAGGCCTCGGCCTGCTCAACGTCGAAACGGTGATGGAGCCGGAAAAGACAGTGCGCAATGTCAGCGCGCGCTCGGTGCCGTTCGATCTGCCGCTCGAGGGCTATGAAATCCATCTCGGCCGCACCACCGGTCCGGACACGCTGCGGCCATCCGCCGTTATCAACGGCGTCGATGACGGCGCCATCTCCGCCGACGGCAAGGTGTCAGGCACCTACATGCACGGGCTGTTTTCCGCCGACGCCTTCCGGGCGAAATTCCTCGAAAGCCTCGGCGTCAAGGGCGGCGGCATCGACTACCGCGCCGAGGTCGAACGGGCACTGGACGAGATCGCAGCCGAACTGGAAACCCACCTCGACTGCGACGCGATTTTCGGGCTGGCGCGTTAGCTGGCGGCTTCGTCAGCCTTCGGCCAGTAGGTGCCGAACGACCAGACATTGCCTTCCGGATCGCGGCAGATGAATTCGCGGCTGCCATAGTCGCGGTCGGTGAGCTCTTCCAGAATCTCGGCGCCGGCGGTTTTTGCCCGAGCGTATGCCGCGTCGGCGTCAGCGACCGCGACATAGATCGACTTGCCGCCGCCCGAGCCGGGCGCGCCGACCATCTTTCCATAGGCATCGTCGCGGGCCGTGCCGAGCATGATGATCGAGGAGCCGAATGCGAGTTCGGCATGGTGCACCACGTCGCCTTCGCCATAGCGGGCGCGGACGCTGAAGCCGAAGGCCTCGCATAGCCAGTCGATCATTTTGCCGGCATTTCTGTAGCGCAGCGCCGGGTAAAGCCGCGGTGCTTCGGTGGTGTTCGGCATGGCTGATCTCCTTCGCTGTGTTGGTCGATCAACCCAGTCTGGGCGAAGGCCGGTCGCGCGTCTTGAAGAAATGTTACCTCACGGCGACAGTCGTCGGCGTGACGCCTGCGAGGTCGCGAAACTCGCGCACCAGATGCGCCTGGTCGGCATAGCCGCAGTCGGCGGCGATGTCGGCCCAATCGCTGTTGGCCTTTCTCGACAGGCAAAGCGCGTGGTTGAAGCGTACGATGCGCGAGAGCGTCTTGGGTCCAACGCCGACCGCGTCCGAAAATTTTCCGGCGAGATGCTTGCGGCTCCAGCCAAGCTTTTCGGCCAGCGTCGAGATGCGGGTCCGACCACTCGTCGAGACGATCGTCTCATAGGCCCAGACAATTTCGGCTTGAGTGCCGTCTGTGGTTGCCAACCGGTCGGCGACGAAGGCCTCGGCGATGGCAAAGCGTGAGCTCCAATCCGGCGCATTGCCAAGCCTTTCGCGAAGCGCGACGCCTCCAGCGCCGAGCACGTCATCCAGGCCGACCATGCGGTCGGTCAGTTCGCTCATCGGCCGGCCGAAGAAGCGACGAGCGCCAAGCGGGGTGAAATTGATCTGCACACAACAGGCGCCGCCGAAGGATTCGATCACCACCGGCCCGGCGTAGAGGCCGGCGGCAAAACTGGCGAAGCGGTCATTGTCGCCGGGGTCCCTGCCGAGCCCGATGGCAAAGGGTTCGGCAAAGCTGATGACCAGCGGCACGGTC
The DNA here is from genome assembly GCF_040320105.1 of Mesorhizobium sp. M0778. Classification (NCBI taxonomy): domain Bacteria; kingdom Pseudomonadati; phylum Pseudomonadota; class Alphaproteobacteria; order Hyphomicrobiales; family Phyllobacteriaceae; genus Mesorhizobium; species Mesorhizobium sp. M0778. The sequence goes on from NZ_JAMYPA010000002.1 coordinate 125,233, forward strand.
AGCGAGGCATATTCGATGGCGCGGAAATGGCCTGGCATGGTTTCGCGAAAGCCGCATATGTCGGTGACGGCGCCCTGAAGCCGATGACTGGGCGCGCGCCGCACCATCTCGAACCGATCGAGCCCTGGGCCGTCGTGGCGGCTGCCGTCTTCGCTGGCGGGCATGTGCTTTCCCTCGTCCAGGAATTCTAACAGACCATCCTGCAGAATCAAAAGCGCCCGGCTTGTGGCCGGGCGCTCCGAGTTGCCTGAGATTCTGAATTGTCTGGACGTGTTTAAGCGCCGCGCATCAGGCAGCCGGCGGCCAGCACGATGTAGGCGATGACGACAATCCACGCGGCATTCAAAGGGATGAACGCAAGAACGCCAAGCGCGGCGAGAACGCCGATGATGGCGATGACAAGGGATATGATGAAAATAAGCTGGGTAGGCGCACTGAGATTCATGTTCGGTCCCTCCTCAACATGATTCGTACAACGGCATACTATCAGTCGCGCGGTCACACACCAATGAGCGCAGCGGGCTTGCCGGATTGGCCGGCAGTTTTATGGGAGTGGCCAGAACGGTGCCGCGAGTTCGATCACGAAGGGCAATCGCTTCAGACGAATGACAGTTTCCAAATTGTGGCGGAGACCACCAATTGTCGATGTCGCCGCCGCCCCTCATTGCCCTGCCGGGCATTTCTCCCCGTATAGTGACGGGGAGAAAGGGCTGGTCGCAACGTCGGCGCCTTTTCTTGCAGCGTCTGCGATTGGCGAAACCGGTGACGAGAGCGCCCTCTCCCCGTCACTAAACGGGGAGAGGATGCCGGCAGGCAGGTGAGGGGCAGCGCCAACGCCCTAAAGGGGTGAGGAGACGAATTCAAAACCTGAAGCGATTGCCCAGTTCCACCCTTCGCACCCCGTTTGCGCAAAGCCGATTCCGCGCTACCTTCCCGACGAATCGGAAGGGGCTGATGGCGATGGGATTGCTGGACCAGATACGCTCGATCTTCGACGGCGATCCCGGCGTGCGCAAGGTCGCAGACGATCCGGTGCTGTCGGCGGAACTGCTGATGCTGTTCCGCATGATCCTGGCCGACGGATCGGTCAGCGAAAGCGAAATGACAGCCTTCAGGCGTATCTGCCGGGAAGCCTTCGGCATTCCCGAAACCAGCATCGACAGCGTTATCGAATATCTCAACGAGTTCGGCTACGAGACCAACAGCTCGCAGGCCATCGCTCAGTTTCGCGACCTCGACATCGAACGGCGCAAGCTGCTCGCCCGCCATATGGCCGAGATCGCCAAGGCCGATTCGCAACTTGCCGGGAGCGAGATGCAGCTGTTACGCCGCACCCTCGACCTGCTCGAAATCAGCCCTGCCGATGTGGTAAAGCCGCAAGGCTGAGGCATCGGCTGACTACGATTGCCGACGTTCTGAACGTCATTTTGTCTGAGCCGATGGTTGCATCCTGCTGCCCACTCGCAGCATCGACGCCTATCTCCGTTTCAAGATTACCGGAAGGGACTGTCAGGAGTCTGTGCGCGGGGCCGGTTTCATCATTGGTTGACGAACCCTTCGCCGAAGAGGACAGTGAACAGGATAAAAGTGCACTGTCACTGCTATTCCGCTACTCCGTCATAGATATAGGACGAGGTGCCGAGGTCAGGATCGGGGCCGACAGCCGGTATGCGCCCGCAATCTTTTGTTTTAAGTTAAACTATCCACTATTCTGACACCGTCGGCGCCAATTAGTTAATCACCTTATTCTATAGCATTGTCTACTATGATTATGTTGTCCGCGCCATCATAGACAAAGCTCTCCGGAGAAGGGCCGTGCTCAACTACTCTTGATATGCGAATCTCAGATCTGTCAGAGAATATAATGGAAACCCACTGGGAGTCGGTGACAACGTCAATAATATTGATAGACTCCATGTATGCTCGGATAGAGCATGAAATTTTGGTGTTTACTGCGATGGAACCTCTCTCAAATGCGATCATGATACTGCCGTTTTGGTACTTAATGGATCGAAATTCTTTTCCAATGAGATTTTCCTTTAGGTAGTCCATATGACGTTTATCCTATCGCGTTCAGTTTGGAATATGTGCGAATTGATGTTCCCTTGAACTCGCCCCCCGGGAGGTACCAAAAGTTGGCCCCGGTGTAAGGGTTCGAGATTGTCTGGCAGGACTTGAATTGCCCGGGTTTGTCGCGTTCATCATTCTCAGATTCGTCGTTTCCTTGGTCCGGCAGCTTTGCTCCGCGTTGCGTCAAGCGCTTCACTTCGTGCGGCATTCATGCAAGCCCGAATGCCAGGACAAGGAAGCCCATCGCTCCGAACCCCGGCGTGGATGACGATCCCGGCCCATGTGCTGCGACGCCGCTGGACGATGTAGGGCAGCAGCAACGTGATCGGCACAAGGGTCGACAGGACTTGCCAGGGGAAGGCAGCGTGGAACAGCAACCACATTATCCCGTTGACCAGCCACGCCCACCCCCCGAAGGCAACCTCTTGCCGCGGCAGTGCGACACCCCGCCAGACAAACTCTTCCCCAGCGATGTTCAGTGCAAAAAACGGCAGCCACGCGCCGAGAATCCAGTACCGCCCAGGACCTAGTGGCTCGAAAGCCATGAACGAGGGATGAAGAGTCTTCCCGTCTTGCAGCATCCGGAGCGCGGCGCTGATGCCGCCGGTCAGCACGCTGACAGCCGCCAGCCCTCCAACAGCCCATAGCCAGTCGCCGCCATTCATAGTGCGAAGCCACAGCCGCGCGCCCCACGGCACCAGCCTTCCTTGACGCCGCTCTCGATGCAATAGCAGGGCAGCCGTGAGAATCAGGGGGCCAAAAAGGATGATGCTTGCGGCCAAGAACCACATCACCACAGTCTCAGCCCCGCTAGCGGAGACAAACGCTGGGACGGCTACCCGCGTGACCAGGAACAGCAGCAGAGCACCCGCCCCGAACAGCGCAGCAGAGCCGCCCAGGCCCAGTGGAGGAGGCTCAGGCCCTTCGCGCGTTTCAGAACTGTTGGCTGTCAATAGCCGTTCTCCCGCCCGTGCGCCCAACGAATTAGCCGTGCCACGAAGCTGCTCACCCCTGTTCTTGCAGCCGTTTCGCAATTGCCCGATGCAAATCGGGAGCGGCGGCGACCAGCGCCTTGGCGGCTTCGGATTGCGGGTGGTCGAGCACTTCGCTCGTCCTGCCGCGCTCGACGATCTTGCCGTCATGCATGACCATCACTTCGTCGGTGATGGCGCGGGCGACGGTCAGATCATGGGTGATGAACAGATAGGCGATGCCGAGTTTCTGGTTGAGTTCGGCGAACAAATCGAGGATCTGCGCGCGGATCGAGACGTCGAGCGCCGAGACCGGCTCGTCGGCGACGATCAGCTTCGGCCGGGTGATGATGGCGCGGGCGATCGACAGGCGCTGGCGCTGGCCGCCCGAAAACTCGTGCGGATATTTGTCCATGTCTTTAGGCGACAGGCCGACCTCGTGCAGCGCATGCGCCACCATTTCGCGCCGCGCGGCGGGCGCCGGCTTCTTCTCCAGCACATGCAGCGGCTCGGCCACCAATCTCTCGACCTTCTGGCGTGGGTCGAACGAACCATACGGGTCCTGGAACACGACCTGCATGTCGCGCCGCGCCGGCTTCAGCTCCGCCTCGCTCTTGCCGGTGAGGGTGTCGCCACGGAAGCGGATCCCACCGGCCGTCGGCTTGTCCAGCGCCAGGACCATGCGGGCGAGCGTCGACTTGCCGCAGCCGGAGCGCCCCACGAGCGCCACCGACTGGCCGGGCGCCATCGAGAAGGAGACATCGTCGACGGCGCGGATGGGAGCTGCCGGTTTCAACAGCGATATGCGCCGTCCGGGATAGTCCCGCGTTACGTTCGCTACCTGAAGCAGCGGTTTGGCTGATCCGCTGTCATGCGTGCGGGCTCGCGCCGGCAAATGCATCGAGGCCTGCGCCAGTTGGCGCGTGTAGGGGTGAAGCTGTTCAGATAGCGTGCGGGCCGTGTCGCCGGCCTCCATCACCTCGCCATGGCGCAGGATGGTGATGCGGTCCGCCATCTCCGTCACCACGGCGAGGTCGTGCGAGATGAGCAGAAGACCCATGCGGTTTTCCGCTACGAGGTCGCGCAGAAGGTCGAGGATCTGCGCCTGCAGCACCACGTCGAGCGCGGTCGTCGGCTCGTCGGCAATCAGCAGCTTGGGTTTCAGCGCACAGGCAATGGCAATGACGACGCGTTGGCGCTGGCCGCCGGAGAGTTCGTGCGGATAACGCGACAGCGGGAATTGTGCTGCCGGCAGGCCGACCCGGTCGAGCATTTTTCGCGCCCGTTCCTCGGCGTCGGCGCGGCTTGCCCTGGTGTGCCAGCGAATACCCTCGGCGACCTGCTCGCCGATGGTCTTGACCGGATTGAGCGCCGTCATCGGCTCCTGGAACACCATGCCGATATCGTCGCCGCGCAGCGCGCACATCTGGTCCTCGCTGGCGGCAAGGATGTCGATGCCGTCGAAGGTGATGCGTCCGCTGGTGTGCGCCGCCCAGGGCAGAAGCTGCATGACGGTGAGCGCCGTCATCGACTTGCCGGAGCCGGATTCGCCAACGAGCCCCATCACTTCGCCCGGCGCGACGGAAAGTTCGATGTCTCTGAGGATACGGGTGCTGCCGATGGTCAGCGACAGCTTGTCGATTTCGAGCAGGCTCATCGCTGCCGCCGCGATTTCGGATCGAGAATGTCGGCAATGCCGTCGCCAAGCAGGTTCAGGCCAAGCACGGTGACGATGATCGCCATGCCCGGAAAGATCGCCATCCAGGGCGCCACCACCATGCGGGTCTGGGCGTCGAACAGCATGCGGCCCCAGCTCGGCATCGGCGGCTGGGTGCCCAGCCCGACATAGGAAAGCCCGGCTTCGGCCAATATGCCCAGCGCGAACTGGATGGTGCCTTGCACCAGCAGCAGCGTGGCGATGTTGGGCAGCACATGTTCGATGCTGATCAGCGTCCTGCTTTTGCCGGCGGCGCGGGCGGCGAGGATGAATTCGCGCGGCCAGATCGCCAGGGCGCCGGCCCGGGCGACGCGCGCGAACACCGGGACGTTGAAGATGCCGATGGCGATGATGGCGTTGAACGCGCCCGGCCCGAAGATGGCGGTGATCATGATTGCCGAAAGCAGCGCCGGAAAGGCGAAGACCAGGTCGTTCAGCCGCATCAGCACGTCGTCGGCGATGCCGCCGCGCGCCGCGGCAAAGGCGCCGAGCGGCACGCCGATGCCCATGCCGATGCCGACCGCCACCAGCGCGACGGCGATCGAGTTGCGGGCGCCGACCATGATCATCGACAGGATGTCGCGACCGAAATGGTCGGTGCCGAACCAGTGCGCCAGCGATGGCGCCTGGGTCTTGTCGGAAATGACCAGCCTGGTGACATCGTAAGGCGTCCAGAAGAAGGAGAGGATCGCGACCGCAGCCACCAGCGCGGTGATGACGAAGCCGGCGAGGAACGAACGGTTTTTGAACGCCTTGGCCAGGATGCCGGCAAGGTTCTCGTCGGGGATGTCGATGTGCAGCGTCATTGCCGGCCTCTCAGGCGCGGATCGACCACCGCATAGGAGAGATCGACAACGAAATTGACGACGATGACGGCGGCGACCAGCAGCATGACGACGCTCTCGACCACGATCAAGTCACGCTGGTTGATCGCCTGGAACACCAGCCGGCCGAGGCCGGGCAAGTAGAAGACGTTCTCGATGATGACGGTGCCGGCGAGCAGGAAGGCGAATTGCAGGCCTAGAATGGTGACCACCGGGAGCATGGCGTTGCGCAGTGCGTGCCGCCACAAGACAATACGATAGGGCAGGCCCTTGGCGCGGGCGGTGCGGATGTAGTCCTCGCTCAGCACTTCGATCAGCGCTGAACGGGTGACCCGGGCGAGGATCGCCGCCTGCGGCAGAGCGAGTGCGATTGCCGGCAGGAGCAGCGATTTCAGCGCCGGCCAGACGCCGGCGCTCCAGCCGGGAAAGCCGCCGCCAGGCACCAGCCGCAGCCAGACGGCGAAAAGATAGATCAGCATCAGCGCAAACCAGAAATTGGGCACGGCGACGCCAAGCTGGGCGGCGCCCATAGCGATCGTGTCGCCGGCCCGGCCGCTACGGCTGGCGGAAAACAGCCCGACCGGGATGGCAATGACGGTGGACAGCGCCAGCGCCATCAACGCTAGCGGCAGCGACACGACGAGGCGCTCGCGGACCAGATCGATGACCGGCACCGAATAGGTATAGGAACGGCCGAAATCGAGGCTCAGCAGCCCGCCGGCCCAATGCAGATAGCGCAGCACGACGGGAGCGTTGAGGCCCATCTGGTTGCGCAGCAATTCGATCTGGTCGGCGCTGGCGTTCAGGCCAAGCATCAGCCGTGCCGGGTCGCCGGGAATGATCTCCAGCACGGCAAAGACCACCATCGAGGCCAGAACCAGCGTGACGACGGCGATGGCGAGGCGCTTGAGGAGGTAGGCGGTCATGGACGTTGAGGAACCGCTGTGTTGCCGGACGCAAAAACCGGGCGAAGCTTGCGTTCCCGCCCACCCCCCTCTGTCCTGCCGGACATCTCCCCCTCAAGGAGGGAGATTAGCAGTTTCCACGCTGACACTGTCCTTGCAACGCTAGTGGTTAGCGAAAGCGGCGATGAGGGCTCGATCTCCCCCCTTGAGGGGGAGATGTCCGGCAGGACAGAGGGGGGTGTGACGGAGTGCAACTTTCGCCCTTCTGTCAGCGGCTCAATCCGTCCACTTCACCTTGGTCAGGTCGTTGGCCTGGATCGGGGCGTTTTCCCATAGGCCTTGCAGTTTGGCGTCCCAGACGCCGACCTTCGGCAATTCGTAGAGGAAGCCGACCACGGCGTCATCGGCCAGAACCTTCTGCGCCTCGCCGAGCAGCGTCATGCGCTTGGCCTCGTCGGAGGTAAGGTTCAGCTCGTCGATGATCTTGTCGAAGGCCGGATTGTCGTAGTTGAAGTAATAGTCCTTGCGCGAATAGATATCGATGTCGTTGGGCTCGGTGTGGGAAACGATGGTCAGGTCGTAATCCTTCTTGGTGAAGACCTGATCAAGCCACTGCGCCCATTCGACAGGGATGATCTCGAGGTCGATGCCGATTTCGCGAAGCTCGGAGGCGATGATCTCGCCACCAAGCCGCGCATAGGAGGGCGGCGGCAGCTTCAGCGTCGCCTTGAAGCCATTCTCCAGGCCGGCTTCCTTCAGCAACTCCTTGGCCTTGTCCACATTGTGCGGATAGAGGCCGGTGAGGTCGACATAGGCCTTGCTGGCGGGCGACATGTGCGAGCCGATCGGCACGCCGAGGCCGGCCGAGGCGCCGTCGATGATCGCCTTGCGATCGAGCGCAAAGGAAATCGCCTGCCTGACCTGCAGCTTGTCGAAGGGCGGCTTCTTGTTGTTGATCGACAGGATGGTTTCGCCCTCGGTCGAGCCGATCACCACCTTGAAGCGCGGGTCGTCCTTGACCTGGGCGACACTGTCAGGATCGAAGAACGGAAAGGCCTGGATGTCGCCGGAAAGCAGCGCCGGAACGGCGGCGGCGGCGTCCGGAACGATGCGGAACTCGGCCTTGTCGAGGAACACCGGGGCGCCCCAGTAATTGTCCGACTTGACCAGCGTGATCGATGAGCCCTTGGCCCAGTTCTGGAACTTGAACGGGCCGGTGCCGATCGGTTTTTCCTTGTTGGTGTCGGCTGTCTCAGGCGCGACGATCACCGCGTCGCCCCAGCCCATATTGTAAAGGAACGAGCCTTGCGGGTTCTTCAGCGTGACCGTCACCGTCGCGGGATCGACGACCTCGACCTTGCCGATGGCGGCGAACAGGCCCTTTTGCGCGTTGACGGAATTGTCGGCGCGGGCACGATCGAGCGAGAATTTCACGTCGTCGGCGTTGAAGTCGCTGCCGTCATGGAATTTCACGCCTGTATGCAGCTTGAAAGTGTAGACCTTGCCGTCGTCGGAAATGCTCCAGCCTTCGGCGAGATCGGGCAGCACTTCGCCGTTCGGTCCGATGCGGGTCAGGCCCTCGAAGACATTGGCGTAGAGCACCTCGTCGATCGCAGCCGCGGCACCCGCGGTCGGATCGAGATGCGGGGGTTCGAGCGGAATGCCGATGACCAGGTCAGTTCGCGCGGCCATCGCCGAGGTTCCGGCGGCCAACGCCAGCGCCGCTGCGGCCAGAATGGTTTTCCACAATTTCATCGTGCAACTCCCCATATGCTAAAACACGTGCTGAAACCCGGCGGATAGAAGCGTGAATTCGCCGCCGAGTAAATTGCGTTTCGTACCGTCCGCCGCCGCCGGGAGGAATGTTTTTCCGCCCATGGCCGGATCATTGCGGGCCGGCCCCCCTCAGCAGAACGCCGAGGCCGATGGCCATCACCTTTGCCGAGTCCAACATATCGGCAATGCCGACCCATTCGTCGGGTCGGTGGGCAAGGTCGAGAATGCCCGGCCCATAAGCGATGCAGTCATAGATGTGGCCGATGCGGGCGACGTGTTTCTGGTCGTAGGTGCCGGGCGAGATCACGTAATCCGGCTCGCGGTCGAATATCTCCATGATGCCTTGCGCGACCGCCTTCACCACCGGTGCGTCGCGCTCGGTCATCAGCGGCAGCACTTCCATCAGATCGCGGATTTCGTAATCGAATTTCTTGCGCTCGCGCTTCAGCCGCTCGAGGATATCGATCACTTCGCTTTTGACCGTGCCGAGATCCTCTTCGAGCAGGAAACGGCGGTCGATGGTCAGCCGGCAGGAATCAGGCACGTTGGGCGAGGGCAGGCCGGGCCGGAAATCCTCCGTCTGGCCGCCATGGATCGAGTTGATGTTCATGGTCGAGCGTTTTGCGCCTTCGGGCACGACCGGCATGCGCGTCATTTTGCGGTCGAGCACCGGAAACAATTCGTCCTCGAAGGCCCGCAGCACGGCGCCCATATGGCGTACCGCATTGTCGCCGAGGAACGGCATCGAGCCGTGCGCGATCTCGCCTTTGGTCTCGATCTCCGCCCACCAGACGCCGCGATGGCCGAGGCAGATGCGGTCCTTGTTGAGCGGCTCGGGAATGATGACGTGGTCGACCTTCGGCCTGGAGAAATAGCCGAGCTTGGCCAGATGGGCGACGCCGCCAAAGCCGCCGGACTCCTCGTCGACCGTCCCCGAAATCTCGATGGCGCCGGGAAAATCGGGAAAGACCTCCATGAAGGCTTCAGCGGCGATGATCGAGGCGGCAAGCCCACCTTTCATGTCGCAGGCACCGCGGCCATAGACCTTGCCATCCCTGACGATGCCGGCGAACGGATCGAGGCTCCAGCCGTCGCCGGGCTCGACCACGTCGATATGCGAATTGAAGTGCACGCAAGCACCCGGCGCGCGGCCATCGAAGCGGGCGACGACGTTGACGCGCGGATAACGGTCAGTGTCGCCGGGCGTGCCTTCGGCACGGATGAATTCGATCTCAAAACCGCGCTTCTTCAGCCGCGCGCCGATAAATTCGGCACACGGCTGATAGGCTTCGCCGGGCGGGTTGATGGTCGGAAAGCGGATCAGATCCGCGGCCAGCGCAACCAGATCATCGGCTCGGTCATCGATCGCCTTGAGGAGCCGTTCGTTCGGTTCGTTCATTCGGCGAATTGAGCAGCGGATGAGGCGGTTTTGCAAGCCCGATGGCGAATTGCGAGGCGATTGCGTGTCGTTACGGCAACTATTGCGGGAAATCGTTCAAATTCGCTGCTTTGGATTGGTGAAATCGTCAGGGAGTAGGTGTTAGCTCGCTGGCTTGCCATCAAAATGCTGGAGAACAGCGTGAGGGCAGGCAGGCAAGGGGCATCAAAGGGGTTTGATCGCATGAAAAACACTGTTCTCATGGCAGCAGCATTGGTAGCGATGCTGTTCGGTTCGTCGTTCGAGGGCCGGGCGGCCAGCCTGGTCGCGAACATTGATATTTCCTCACAGACGATGACGGTAAGATACGGGCTTTCGTATTACCGGTGGAGCGTTTCCACCGCCCGCAAAGGCTACATCACGCCGCGCGGCAGCTATCGTCCGCAGCGGACGGCCAGGATGTGGTATTCGCGCAAATACGATATGTCGCCGATGCCCTATTCGGTGTTCTTCCGCGGCGGCTATGCCATCCACGGCACCGGTGCCGTCCGGCAATTGGGGCGCCCGGCATCGCATGGCTGTGTGCGCCTCCACCCCAGCAACGCCGCGGCCTTCTATTCGATGGTGCGCAAAGCCGGCTTCGGCAACACGCGGATCCTGGTGACGAATTAGGCCTGTCACTGGGCCCGAAAATAAAAAACCCGCCGGAGCGGCAGGTTCGTCGGCGCCAAGTAGCACCATACCGAAGTTAGTAGCATAGCTGCCGGCACAAAGCAAGAACAAAATACGTCAGTAGCGGAAAATGTTTGCTATGATTTCCGCTCAGGCGGCTTTGTCGCGCAATTTCAACGGCCGCCGCTTTCTGCGCTTGCTGATCTCCCAGCGCTTGTGGAACCACATCCACTGGCCAGGGTCTTCGCGCACCCAGCGCTCGACCACATCGTTGAGAAGCTGAGTGGTGGCGGGGACGTCGACATTGCCGCCTGCGGTGCGCGGCAAGGTGAGCTTGTCCTCGATCTCGAGCCGGAAACGATTGTTCGGCAGGCGCACGCAGCGCGCCGGATAGACATCGCAGTCATAGTGCCGCGCCAGGGTGCCGAGAACCCGGTTGCTCTCGCAGGGGCGGCCGAAGAACGTCGTTTCGAGCCCGCCCGTGAATTTCTGGTCGACCAGCACGCCGATATTGCCGCCTTTCTCGAGGACGGCCGCAAGCGCGAACGAGGCGCCGGTCGAAGACGGCAGCAGCGATCCCATGCTCGAGCGGCGGGTCGAGAGGATGTAATCGGCTAGGTAAGGATTGTTGGGCGGGCGAAACAGTGCCGTGATGTTCATGCCGAAAGTGGCGGCCGCGACAGGCAGCAGCTCGAAATTGCCGAGATGCCCGGTAAAGACGATATGCGGCTTGTCCTCGCCGGCGATGCGCACGAAATGCTGCTCGCCCTTGACCTCGACGCGGCCCGGCTTTGTCGCAGCGGGATCATAGTCGAATAGGGCATCGAGGAAGATATATTCGGCGGCGAGGCGAGCCATGTTGCCCCACATATCGGAAGCGATCGCCTCGATCTCGGCATCGCTTTTTTCCGGATAGGCCTTGCGCAGATTGTCGACAGCAACTTGATGGCGCTGCACCCAAGGGCCGATGCGGCGGGCGGCGCGGTCGGCGAAATTGAGCGCCCGGTCGGGCGGCAGCAGCCGCAGCGCGGAGATGATGATCATCGCAACCCGCGCGACCAGCCAGTAGTTGAACTGGCGAAGCCGCCTGCCATAGCGGAATCCCAGGTCCCTGCGGATCTTCCTGAAAGCGTTGCCGATCATTCTCAGCCGACGCGCAGGATGATCTTGCCGAACACGTCGCGGCCCTCCATGCGCTTCAGCGCGGCATCGATGCCGTCGAAACCGACCTCGGTGTCGATCACCGGCGCCACCAGACCTGCCGCCATCTTCTGCATGGCGTCGGCCATGTTTTCCATGCGGCAGCCGAACGAGCCGAGCAGCTTCAGCTGCTGCTGGAACAATTGCATCAAATTGATCTGCGTCGACACGCCGGAGGTCGAGCCGCAGGTGACGAGCCGTCCGCCGCGTTTCAGGCACAGCATCGAAGCGGCAAAGGTGTCGGCGCCGACATGCTCGAACACCACGTCAACGCCCCTCTTCTTCGTCAGCTTGCGCACGACGCCTTCGAAGCGGTCGTCGCGGTAATTGATGACGTGGTCGGCGCCGAGCGCCTTGGCCTTGTCGATCTTTTCGTTCGAGCCGACGGTGGTGATGACCGTGCAGCCCATCTTCTTGGCCAGCTGAATGGCGGCTGAGCCGATGCCGGAGCCGCCGGCATGGACCAGTATCGTCTCGCCGGGCTGCAGCCGGGCATTGTCGAACAGCATATGCTCGACCGTGCCGAAGGTAACCGGCGCCACCGCCGCGCCGATCTCGCTCACGCCGGGCGGCGCGGGGACCAGAAGGCGCGCCGGCAGGTTGATCTTTTCCTGCGCAAAGCCGTCGAGATGGAAGCCGTGCACGCCCGAAACATGCTCGCAGAGATTGTCGCGGCCTTCGCGGCAGGCGCGGCAAAGACCGCAGGTGCGGGCACCGTAGATCGACACCAATTGCCCGGGCACAAGGCTGGAAACGCCGGGGCCGACCGCCTCGACCTCGCCGGAAGCCTCGGCGCCGACGACCAGCGGCAGCTTGCGCTTGGCAAAAGCCATGCCGCGCCAGCCCCAGACGTCGATGTGGTTCAGCGCCACGGCCTTGATGCGCAGCGTCACCTCGCCGAGCGAAGGCGGCGGCGGTGGTGGCAGGTCCACCGTTTCAAGCCGGCGATCCTCGATAAGTTGCAATGCGCGCATGCCAGATCCCAGGTTGCGCATGACCCGAGAACCGTTTCGGAAAGGACCATGCGCACGACAACAGTGCTAGAGCGGAACGGTCGCTTAGACCGGTTCCCGCGCCATGACAAGGCAGGTGTTCTGGCCGCCGAAGCCGAAGGAGTTCGACAGGACCGTGCCGACCTCGGCGTTGCGCTTGGTGTTCGGCACCACGTCGAGCACGATCGCCGGGTCGGGATTGTCGTAGTTGATGGTCGGCGGAATGACGCTTTCGCGCATCGTCATCAGCGAAAATGCAGCCTCGACGGCACCGGCTGCCGATAGGGTATGGCCGATCATCGACTTGTTCGACGAGACCGGCATTGACGAGATACGCTCGCCGAACACCGTCGACAGCGACAAATGCTCCATCTTGTCGTTTTCGGGCGTCGAGGTGCCATGGGCGTTGACATAATCGATCCCGTCCTCGCTCAGGCCGGCATCGGCAACGGCGGCGCGCACCGCCGCGATCGCCGGCGAACCGTCCGGCTTGGAGCGGGTGCGATGGAAGTCGTCGGCCTTTTCGCCGCAGCCGCGCAATATGCCGAGAATGGTGGCGCCGCGGGCAAGTGCTGCCTCCAGCGATTCCAGCACAAGGGCGCCCGAGCCTTCGGCCAGCACGAAGCCGTCGCGATCCTTGGAGAACGGCTTGGATGCCTTTTCGGGGATGTCGTTATGGGTGGAGAGCGCCGACAGAAGCGAGAAGCGGATCAGCGCCTCCGCGGTTGCCGATCCGTCGGCGCCGATCGACAGCGCCCGGTCGCATTCGCCGCGGCGGATCGCCTCGACGCCGAGCTGGATCGCCGTGGCGCCCGAGGCGCAGGCGGTCGACAGCGTGATCGGCAGGCCGCGCGTGCCGAAACGATCGGCAAGCCGGTCGGCGATCGAACCGAACTGGGTGGTCTCGAAAATGTCGAGTTCCCTCAGGCCGCGCGCCACCCGCAGGAGCCTCTCTGCACCGGTATCGTGCGTGTCGGAATTGTAGAGCGAAAAGCGCTCGCTCCAGTCGAGTTCGACCGGCGGCGAAGCGAGGAAAAGCGGTCCGCCGAAATCGCCGGCATCGAGGCCCGCCTCCGACATCGCTTCCCGGGCGGCGGTTTCGGCAAGCTCATAGGTGAGGAGACTGGCGCCCTTGGAACTCGACGGCAGGAAATCGACCATGCCGGAGATGCGGGTGTTGAGATGATCGACCGGGAAGCGGGTGATCGGATGGATGCCGGACTTGCCGGATGTCAGCGCCGCCCAATTATCGGCCTTGCCGACACCGAGCGAGGTCACCACGCCGATGCCGGTGACGGCGACGATCGGCCTGCCCATGTGGTCGTTCAGATTGGCCATTTGTTGTCCAAAAACCTGTTTCTCTTGGAGCATCGGATCGCCCGAAAACCGCGTCACGTTTTCGGTCCGATGCTCTAGGCGGCTTTGATCAGCGCCATGCCCTCGAATTGGTGATAGCCGATCGCCGTTGCAAGGACGGTCTTCGGGACGCCGGCAAACGGTTTTTCGACTGTGGCGTCGAAGACAGGGTAGGCGGCCTCGCGGTCGACAGCCAGGGCCGCCAGCGCGACGGCGAAGGGGAACTGCGCTTCCTTCATGTGGCCGGTGAGCGTCGAAAAGCCGCGTGCGGCGATCGCCGGATTGGCCTCGAGCGCCGATTTCTCGGCGGCGGTCGCGGCATGGGCGCCCGAAGCGCCGGAGATCGCCAGCAACTCGCCGTCCGGCAATGCGGCTTGCTTCAGCAGCATGGCGATCTCTCCATCGAGTTCGCCCCGCCGGCGCCTGGCGCGACCGGACAGGACCGGGCCAAGTTCCGCATAGATCTTCCGGCCACGGCTTGTCGCGTGCTCGCGCTGCTCCAGGACGAGAAACGCGCCGCCGGATCCGGTCACCACGCCGCCGCCCTCGGCACCTTGCCTCTGCCAGACCGGCCGCCACGGACCGCGATGCAGGTAGCCGGCCAGTTCATAGCCGAGCAGCATGTCGGAATGTTCGGTCTGGAAAGCGCCGCCGACCAGTATATGCGTCGACTGACCGGAACGGATGCGCGCGGCCGCGGTCTCGACGGCGGCGACGCCCGCACCTTCCTCGCCCATGAAGGTGCGCGACGACCCCGTCACCTTGTGGACAATCGAGATGTTGCCGGCGAGCAGGTTGGAAAGCTGTGCCAGAAACAGCGTCGGGCGCAATTCCGTGGTCAGCTTCTCGTTGAGCAGCACGTCGCGGTCATTGCGGCTTTCCGATGCCGCGAGAATGGCCGCGTCGACCGCTTCGTCGCGCTCGCCGCCGCCGGCGGCCACCACCATGTCCATGGTCGCGCAGAGTTCGTCATTGCCCTTGATGCCGGCATCATCGAGCGCAAGGCCGGCCGCATAGGTGCCGAGCCTCTGCCAGGTCTCCATCTGCCGCTGGTCGCCACGCTTGGAGATCTGCAGGTTCCAGTCGACCTCCGGCAGCGGGTGGACTGTATAGGGCGAGAAGCGCGAGGCCTCCAGAACCGGCTCAAGGCGCGGCTGGACGAGCTTTTGCCAATGCGCATCCGGACCCTCGCCCAGCGACGAGACTAGGCCGATGCCTGATATGACGACGTCGTGGGGGTTCATGGGCGGCTGTTCGGGTGAAGGCGCGTCAAGCGCTGTGCTTACGTGGCGTTCTTGGCGGCGACGAGCGCGTCGATCTTGGCGCACAGGTTCTTCATGACGAAATAGTCGTCGGTCGACGCCTTGCCGTCATTGACCTCCTGCGTCCACTTTTCCAGCGGCACCTTGATGCCGAATTCCTTGTCGATGGCAAAGACGATGTCGAGGAAGTCGAGGCTGTCGATGCCGAGATCGTCGATGGTGTGGCTTTCGGGCGTGATCGTCTCGATGTCGATCTCGCTGGTGTCGGCGATGATCTTGGCGACTTTGTCGAACGTGGTGGACAAGGGCTTTTCCTTCGATTGCGGGCGGAATCTGTCCGCATGTGTTTTGGGCTGTCTAGTCGGTTTTTCCGGGCAGGAAAAGGCCTGATACGCCCGGCGCAGATGGGATTGCTGCCCAGGCAGAGCAAGATGAGATCGGAATCCAACCGCGGCTTCTCGTGGCAGTGGCATTTCGGCAACACCTATCTCGCTCGACGCGAGGAGCGACCGGCCCGGTCAGAAGGTGACGCGGCCGAGCACGCGCAGGCCGTCGCCTTGCGGCTCGACGACCACGGCTTCGCCTTCGCGCGGCGAGATGCCGGTCAATTCCTTGATGTTTTCGAGATGTGTGACCATGACCAGATTGTCTGACCCGGAATAGCCGCGGATCTCGGCCAGGATCGCGGCGATCTGGGTGGCCTTCTCCTTCTCGCCGGTCTTCAGCAGGTCAAGCGGTTCGAACGGCTCCGGCTCGCTTTCGAAAGCGATGCGGGCGGTCTCGAGGCAGCGGCAATAGCGGCTGGACAGCACGCGCTCGACCGGTGCCGCGCGGGCGCCAAACAGCGCGCCGATCTTGCGCGCCTGTTGCTTGCCGCGCTCAGAGAGATTGACCTGGGTCGCGCATTTGCCGAGGTCGAAATTGGCCGCATCGGTGGTGCCGGTGACCATGGCATGGCGAAGCAGGACCACATGCCCGCCGTCGCGGAGCAGCGCCCAGCCGGCTTCCGTCGCATGGGCTGTGGCGGAAACGGCAAGCAACAGCAGCGCCAGCACAAATCGAAGCATCAGACATCCTTTCGGGTGACCGGCAGGCAGGTCCCCGGTGACCGGCATATAGGGACGGCAAAGCCGGCTGAAAGACAAGCCGAGTGCAACCTGCGGCCGAGACGCCTATTTCTTCGCTATCTGCTTCTTCACCAGATCGATCTTGCGGTCGGTCAGCGGGATGGGGAGTGTGTAGCCGGCTTCGGTAAAGCCTTGCTTGGCGTTCTCGAAGAATTCGATCGCCTTTTGGTATTCGGCATTGCCGCCGCCATAGCTGCCGCGGTTCCAGTGGACGTCGCCGAGATTGTTCTGCTCGAAGGCCCATTGCATCGGCTGGCCTTCGCGGGTGAAGACCTTGAGCGTCGCCTCGAAGGCGGCTTCGGCGTCGTCCAGATATCTGCCGGTCCGTTCGAGATTGCCGAGATTGATCAGGCTCATGCCGATGCCGTTCTGCGCGTTTGCCCAATCGACGGGCGAGGTTTCGAAGGTCAGCACCTCCAGCGCCGCTCGGCGCGCGGCGATCGAAGCGACCAGTTTGCTGGTGTCGGCCTCGCTCATGCTCAGCCATTGCAGCGCCGAGCCGAGGCCGGCCTGCGCCAGCGCCCATTGCCGCGGCGTCGTCTCGCGCTTGTATTCGCGCAGTGCATCGCGATAGGCCTCGATCGCCGCCTCGTAGTGCACCGGCTTGTCGGTCACGCCGCCGAGCAGTTGCAGCGTGTTGCCGAGATTGTAGTGGGTCATCGCCCAGTCGAGCGGAAACTCCTTCTTGGTATAGACGCGCCGTGCCGCCCGGTATGCAGCAGCCGATTGCTCAAGCCTGGCAGGATCGCGCGTGCGCTGGCCGAGCGTCTGGTAGATCGAGCCGAGATTGTTCTCCGCCGAAGCCCAATCCGTTGGAAAACGTTGGCGTGTGAATATGGTCAGCGCGTCGCCATAGGCAGCAGCCGCCTCTTCGAGCAGGCCGGTTCCGAGATCGAAACGGGCAGCACTGCTCAGCGCGTTACCCAGATTGAGACGGCTGCTTGCCCAGGAGAGCGGGAAGGTGTCGCGTGTGCGGATTTCGAGCGCGGCGCGGAATGCCGCGGCTGCCTCGTCGATTTTTGCCTTGTCGTTGCGTTGCGTGCCGAGAGACACCAGCGTGTTGCCGAGATTGTTCTGGACCATCGCCCACTGAACGGGCGCCTTTTCGCGCGTGTATTCTTCAAGCGCCAGCCGGTAGGCGGCCTCGGCCTCGGTCAGGCGCGCGCCGCCCGGTTCGCGTTCCGAAAGCGCGTAAAGCGCAAGGCCAAGGTTGCTTTGCGAGGCGGCCCAGTCCAGCGGGACTTTGCCGCGCGGCCGCTTCTCCAGCGTGGCGCGCATCGCCACCACTGCCTCGTTCAGGCGTTTCGGGTCGCTCTCGCGTTCGCCGATCTTCAACAGCACATTGGCCAGGTTATTCTGGGCGGCCGCCCAGTTGAGATCATCCTTCTCGCGCTCGAACACGGCAAGCGAATCGCGAAAGATTTTCGCGGCCTCTTCCAGCCGGTCGATTTGGCGCTCGCGCTCGCCGATCGTCTGCAGCACCACCGCCATGTTGTTGCGGGTGATCGCCCAATCGCGGTTCTGCTCGCCATTGGCGATGAAGCTCAGGATGACGCGGTAGGCGTCGATGGCGTGCTGCAGCGCTTGCCTTTCGCCGGTGGCGTCGCCATGCGCGTTAAGCGCTTCCGCCTCCTGGTTCTTGTAGTTCCACCCCAGCCTGTCGTCCCATTTCTCGACCAGCGAGAAGGCCTTGCCGTAATCGTTGGCGGCGGACAGATAGTCGAAGACCAGCGCCGAAGCGTCGGCGCGCCTGGCATAGATCGCCGCGTCGGCAAGACGCTTCTGCCTGACCAGATCCTCTGCCTGGTCGACCACGCCGCTGGTCTGCTCGACCCGGCGCACTGCCTTGTCGAGGAAGTTGCGCGCAGTGACGATAGCGCCCTGGCCGATCGCTTTGTCGGCCGAGGCGACGAGGCGGCTGATCTCGGGGTCGTCGGTGCGCAGCGCGTTGCGCTCGGAGATCATCTTCTTCAGGCGCTCGGCCTGAGCATCGAGCAGTTTTTGCAGGTCGGTGGGGTCCTCCGGTATCTTTTCGGTGCCGAGTGCCTTCAGCACGCCATAAAGCGCGTCGAGCGGCACGCCATCCTGCAGCGAGGCCAGTTCGACCTGTGCCCGCTTGGGGTTCGGCAACTCGGCGATCGTCAGCAGCAATTGCCGCCGCTCGCCAGTGATCAGCCCGTCGTCGCCGGTCGGTTCCTGCGGTGCAACGCCGAAATAGAGCAGCCGGCGCAGGCTTTCATTGACCCATGGCCGCTGCTTTGCCTTGGTGTCGAGATAGACCTCCTCGGTCACCATGCGCATGACCGAGCCGAACTCCGTGCCCTTCATCGCCGCGAGGTGGCGCAGAAGTGCCGCTGCGTAGGGGCTGTTTTCGCCGACGATGCCGTCGAGTGCCGGCCGCCCCGGCTCGGCGGCAAAGCCGATCACCGTTCCCAGATTTTCCGTCGCGGTCGCGTTTGCCAGTGCCCTGGCACCGCGCACCGGCTCCAATCCGCCGGCGCTGACCGGCGAGGCCGAGGCCGTCGGCGCCCGGCGCAGCACCGCATCCGCCGGAAACGGGTTGGTGCGGCAGGCATCGAGCAGCATGATCGTTACCGGCACGGTCGTCTTCAATTCGTCCATGACAGCGGAGATCGGCACCAGGGCCTGATCGGCGTCCTTCAATGAAGAAACGTCGGCGTCGACCGGCACCAGATAGTTTTCGCCGCCGGCCTCGATGCCGTGGCCGGAATAGTAGATCAAGGCGACGTCGGCGTCCTCGGCATCCTCGGCGAAACGCTCGAGGTCGCGCTTCAGCTTTGCCGCGTCGCGGTCGGTGACGCTGCGCGCGTCGAAGCCGAGATCGGTCAGCATCTTGGCGATGTCGCGGGCGTCGTTGGCGGGGTTGGGAAGCGCCGCTATGTGCTGGTATTTCGACTGGCCGACAATCAGCGCCACGCCCTTGAGGCTCTCCGGCTCCGCGGCATGAGCCGAGGTCACCACGAGGCAAAGCATGGCGCCGACGAAAGCCGTCAGCCACGCCTGCTTGAAGAAGTGCTGATTTCCGACAAGGCCCATTCGCCGCGTGTCCCCCGACAACCCTGTATAGCGCTGCCATCCAACCATGAGCAAATTCGGGCAAGATCCGAGCGGCCGGATTGTTGGCTGGTACATTCGCGAGGGAAGGGCGATTGCGCCGCCGCCGGGGCTCGCCTATCACGGCAAAAATGTCTCCGCTTACCGAAACCGTCCTCTTCGTCTTCAGTCTCGTCGGGCTCGGCTATCTTGCCGGGCTTACCGGCTATTTGAAGCCGGCGAGCGGCGAGGGCGTATCCGAATTCGCCATCAACGTGGCAATGCCGCTTTTGCTGTTCCAGACCATGGTAAAGGCGGATTTCCATGGCGTAGCGCCGTGGTCGCTATGGGGCGCCTATTTCACGGCGGTGGCGCTCACCTGGGCCGCCGGCCATCTGGTCACCACGCGCATCTTCGGACGAGACGCCCGCGCCGGCGTCGTCGGCGGCGTATCGTCGTCCTACTCCAACGTTGTCCTGCTCGGCGCGCCCTTCATCATCGGCGTGTTCGGGCCGGCCGGGTTCGAAGTGCTGTCGCTGCTCGTTTCCATTCACCTGCCGGTGATGATGATGGCCTCGATCATCCTGTTCGAGATGTTCGGCCGCGGCGGCAGCGAGCCTGTGCATCCGCTCCGCGTCATCACGAGCTTTCTCAGGAGGGTATTCATCAACCCGCTGATCATCGGCATACTGGCCGGGCTGGCGTGGCGCTTCACCGGTGCGCCGCTGCCAGCGCTTGCGACGCGGTTGAGCGACGCGCTGGCCGGCACGGCCGCCCCGGTGGCGCTGTTTGCCATGGGGCTAAGCCTGCGCCGTTTCGGTATTTCCGGCAATGTCCGCCCGGCGCTGGCGCTGTCGGCGCTGAAACTGTTCCTGATGCCAGCACTGGTTCTTTGCCTGGTCTGGCTGATCGGCCTGCCGCCATTGACCGCCAAAGTGGCGGTCATGGTTGCGGCGTTGCCGTCCGGCATCAATTCCTATCTCATTGCCGTGCAGTTCAACACCGGCCAGGCGCTGGCATCGAACCAGATGACCATCGCCACCGCCAGTGCGGTCGTGACCACTGCGTTTTGGCTGACAGTGGTCGTCCATATTTTTGGATAGGAGCCCGGCGGGATCGCTCTCGCTTTGGCTGGCCTAAACCCTATATGCCATCTTGTGATTGCTTGCGGGGCTTGCCCTGGGCTAAGAGCAGTGGCTCTAGCGATGCTATCGCGCACGTCCATTCACGAAATCAGCGACCGGCCCGCCAGGTGCCGAACGGAGGCGAGATCATGCTTCAGAAAACCAGCCATTTCATGCGGCAGGCCAATCTCATCAATGGCGAATGGGTGCAGGCCGATTCAGGCCAGACGGTCGACGTCAACAACCCTGCCACCGGCCTCAAGATCGGCACCGTGCCGAAGTCGGGCAAGGCCGAGACCCGCCGCGCCATCGAGGCCGCCGACGCTGCCTTCAAGACATGGCGCAAGACCACCGCGCTCGAACGCTCGAAGCTGTTGCGCAAGCTGCACGACGCGATGATGGACAATCAGGACGTGCTGGCCGAACTGCTGACCATCGAGCAGGGCAAGTCGCTGTTCGAATCGAAGGGCGAGATCGGCTCGGCCGCGTCCTACATATTGTGGTTCGCCGAAGAGGGCCGCCGCACCTATGGCGACGTCGTTCCGTCACCCTGGGCGGACCGCCGCATCCTGGTGACCAAGGAGTCGGTCGGCGTCATCGCCGCCATCACGCCATGGAATTTTCCATCCTCGATGCTGGCCCGCAAGCTCGGCCCGGCGCTTGCCGCCGGCTGCACGGCCGTGGTCAAGCCGGCGTCGCAGACGCCTTATTCCGGGCTTGCCTGGGGCGCGCTTGCCGAAGAAGTCGGCTTCCCCAAAGGCGTGATCAACATCCTGACCGGCGCCGCCGGCGAGATCGGCGACGAGATCTGTGCCAATCCGCTGGTCAAGAAGATCACCTTCACCGGCTCGACCGAGGTCGGCAAGATCCTGATCCAGAAGTCGTCGGTGACCGTCAAGAAAGTGTCGATGGAGCTCGGCGGCAATGCGCCGTTCATCGTTTTCGACGACGCCGATCTCGATCGGGCCGTCGCTGGCGCCATCACCGCCAAATACCGCAATTCCGGCCAGACCTGCGTCTGCACCAACCGCTTCCTGGTGCAGGCCGGCATCTATGACCGGTTCGTCGAAAAGCTGGCTACTGCGAGCAACGGGCTGAAGGTCGGTTCCGGCCTCGAAGACGGTGTCCAGCAGGGACCGCTGATCGATGAGAAGGCGGTGGAGAAGGTCGAGGAGCTGATTGCCGACGCTACTGCCAAAGGCGGCAAGATCGTCGCCGGCGGCAAGCGCCACGCGCTCGGCGGCTCGTTCTTCCAGCCGACGGTGATCGCCAATGCCACGCCGAAGATGCGCTTCATGAAGGAAGAAATCTTTGGCCCGGTGGCGCCGGTGTTCAAGTTCGAGACCGAGGAAGAGGCCGTAGGACTCGCCAACGATACCGAGTTCGGGCTGGCCGCCTATTTCTACACCGGCGATCTCGGCCGCGCCTTCCGGGTCATGGAAGGGTTGAAATACGGCATGGTCGGGGTCAATGAAGGGCTCATCACCACGCCTGAGGCGCCGTTCGGCGGCGTCAAGGAATCGGGCCTCGGCAAGGAAGGCGGCCATCAGGGCATCGAGGATTATCTCGACACCAAATATGTCTGCATCGGCGGACTTGGTCTCTAGAAGCCTCATACGGTAATACCGAAAACGATCCTGGGCCGCTTCGGAAAGGCCAGGCTGGCGTCGATCGAGCAACGAACTTGCGAGCATGGCGATGAAGGACGGCGAGGTTTTCGGCACGACGCAGGCGGGCGAGGAAGTCCGCCGTTTCACCATCCGTGGCGGCGGCCTTACCGCCAACATTATCGGCCTGGGCGCGATCATCCAGGATCTGCACCTGGCCGGGCACGAGGCGCCATTGGTGCTCGGGTATGATCGTTTCCAGTACTATGAGACGGATAAGGCCTTCTTCGGCACTGTCGTCGGGCGCTACGCCAACCGTATCCGCGACGGCCGCTTTACGCTTGCCGGCAAACGCTACCAGACCGAGCGCAATTTCCTCGAAAAGCATACGCTGCATGGCGGTTCGCAAGGTTTTTCGCGACGAGCCTGGGCGGTTTCGCTGCATGGCAGGGATTTTGTCACGCTGACCCTGCATGACCCCGACGGCACGATGGGCTTTCCCGGCGCGCTCGACGTGACCTGCACCTACCGGCTGAAGATCCCCGGCACGCTCAGCATCGAACTGACCGCCACCTGCGAGGAGCCGACGCTCTGCAACCTCACCCAGCATTCCTATTTCAACCTGGATGACGGCGGCGCCGGCGACATTCTCGACCACCGGCTGATGCTGAATGCCGGCGCCTATATTCCTGTCGACGCCGATTTGATTCCGACAGGCACGGTCAAGCCGGTCGACGGCACACCTTTCGACTTTCGCCAGGCGCGGCCGCTGCGCATGGAGACCGAGGGCGAACAGCTCCCCTACGACCAGAATTTCTGCCTTGCCTCGACGCGCGGGCCGCTGAAGCAGGCATCATGGGCGCAAGGCGCGAATTCCGGCGTCGAGATGGAGCTCTGGACCACCGAGCCGGGCGTCCAGCTCTATACCGGCCAGTATCTGGCGCCGTCTTCGCCTGGTTTGGGCGGCCGCCAGTACAAGCCTTTTTCAGGCTTCTGCCTGGAACCGCAAATCTGGCCGGATGCGCCCAACCGGCCGTATTTCCCGCAAGCCACGCTGTGGCCGGGCCAGATCTACCATCACGTGACGGAATACCGGTTTAGGCTGCCTTAGGGCATGACACCCGGAAACCGGCATGGTTTTGCTGCGCTGACCTCCGGTTCGGAAAGGATCATGCAAATTCAAAGTGTTATAGCGTCCTTTGCGCGTCCAATGACGCGCGGCGCTCTGGAGTCAAAACGCAATCACTCTGAACGACCGACTTCGAACCCTCTCGGACCTTTGACGCCGAGAGCCCTGACGACGCAAGTTGACCCTGAGCTGCCCTTCGTCAGCCCATTTCACTGCGCGATAGCCGACATTCGCGGCACTCGGCACTGACCCCTTGCTGACCTTCTCCAAGACGAGCCCCAAGCGCAAGTCGTGGCCCCAGTGGGGACAATCGACAGGCGCGATCACCCTATGTAGCTGCTTGGCGATCGAGCCTCGAAGTCAACCTGATAGACTTTTGAAATGGGCGGCATAAAATTCGCTTTTCTGCTTTCAATGAAAGCAACGCGAAATGGCCGAAGAACGCGCCCAACGCCGCCTTGCCGCCATATTGGCTGCCGACGTGGTGGGCTACAGTCGACTTCTGGACCTGGACGAGCAAGGAACGTTGGCCGCTTTAAGGAGGACGAGGAAGGAAATCCTCGAACCACTCGTCCGCGACCGTCATGGCCGTATTGTGAAAGTGATGGGTGATGGCGTTCTGGTCGAGTTCGGAAGCGCGGTGAACGCCGTGTCATGCGCCGTGGACCTTCAGAAGCGGATGGCGGCCGCAAACGAGGGTGTGACCGCCGACCGGAGAATCTACCTGCATATCGGCATCAATCTGGGCGATGTCGTTGTCGAGGACGGCGATCTGTTCGGCGACGGCGTCATTGTCGCAGTGCGGCTCCAGGCAATGGCCGGGGCAGGAGATGTCTGTGTGTCCGGCAGCGTCTACGACCAAGTCAAGCGGAAGCTCGATTGCGGCTTCGACGAACTTGGTCCGCAAGCGATCAAGAACGTCACCGAACCAGTGTCTGTCTACCGGATCCGGCTGTCGACCGCATCGGACGATGGCGGGCTCGCGGAGAAAGCGCCTCTGCAGCTCCCCGCCAAGCCCTCCATTGCCGTCCTGCCCTTTACGAACATGAGCAATGATCCGGAGCAGGAGGCATTTGTCGATGGCCTCACCGAAGACTTGATCACGGATCTGTCGAGGACAAGCGAGTTGTTCGTCATCGCCAGCAACTCGGCATTTGCATACAAAGGCAGGCACGTGGATGTGCGTCGCATCGCGCGAGAACTGGGAGTTCGCCATCTTCTTGAAGGTAGTGCACGGCGGGCCGCTGGACGGGTGCGTATCAACGCCCAACTGATCGACGCGATCGCGGGTGACCACCTTTGGGCCGAAAGATTCGATCGGAGCCTAGAA
Organism: Mesorhizobium sp. M0778; assembly: GCF_040320105.1. Classification (NCBI taxonomy): domain Bacteria; kingdom Pseudomonadati; phylum Pseudomonadota; class Alphaproteobacteria; order Hyphomicrobiales; family Phyllobacteriaceae; genus Mesorhizobium; species Mesorhizobium sp. M0778. The sequence goes on from NZ_JAMYPA010000002.1 coordinate 149,727, forward strand.
GATATCTTCGCCGTTCAGGACGAGGTGACCGGCAAGATTGTCGAGGCTCTGGTTGGCCGCCTGACCACCGCGCCGGCGCGCAACAGACCGAGCAACCTGGAGGCCTATGATCTCTGTGTGCGTGCCCGGGCCCTTGGCCTGCAAACGGCGCTCACCGCGAAAGAGGCCATTTTGCTGCTGAACCGGGCAATCGCGCTCGACCCGGAATACGCGGAGGCGCACCGTTGGCTGGCACTCAACCTCTGGCTGGGCTGGGAGTTCTGGGACGAACCGATGGACCCCAACCGCGCAAGAGCGCTCGCCGAAGCACAGCTGGCGGTCGAACTCGACCCGAACGACGCCGGGAACAGATGGGTATTGGGCGTCATACTGGGACATGAGAGTCGCTGGGTGGAATCGGATGCCGAATTCGATGCTGCCCACGAGCTGGACCCCAACCACGCCGACGCTTGGGCGATGCGGGCCGAGTTGACGACTGAAAAGGGGCGACCTGCCGAAGCCATAGAGCAGGTCCGCAGGGCACTGCGACTCAACCCTCACCCGCCCGGTTGGTATTACTGGATGTTGGGCCAGGCCCAATATGCCATGGGCGACTACGAATCCGCGATCCAAACGCTGCGCAGGCCCGAAACCTATCGCACGACTTCACGACGCCTGCTTGCAGCAAGCCTTGCGCAACTTGGCCGTTTGGAGGAAGCGCGCTGGGAGGCGAAAATGTTCATGATAAGCAATCCGCACTTCACTATCCGGCACTGGTCGGATTCGCAGCCATTCCCAGCCGAAGACGTGCGCCGGCATATCGTGGAAGGTTATCGCATGGCGGGGCTGCCAGAATGACTGTCATTGGTTATACCTTCGGCCTGCTGTCGACAGGCGTCCCAAGGCTGCCGCAGCAGCGAACATTTTGGTCTTCTGACGGAACGAAATTCGCCATATCGTGCGTTTGTTTCGCCTCATGGTGTGCTTGAACATGGCCAGTGAAGACTTTCGGCACCGGATAGCGCGACGCGAGGACCTCGCCTCCATGATTGCGCTCATGGATGCAGCGATCTCCGAACTCCAGAAACCGTTTCTCGACGATGACCAGATCCGATCCAGCCGCGCAATCATGGGGCTGGACACGCAGCTTGTCGATGATGGCACCTATTTCGTCGTGGAGCACGCCGGCGTCCTGGCAGGCTGCGGTGGCTGGAGCCGGCGCACGACCATGTATGGTGGTGATCAGTCACCGGGACGCAACGCGGCACTGCTTGATCCAGCCACGGACGCGGCGCGTATCAGAGCCATGTATACGCATCCGGACTTTGTCCGGCGAGGCGTCGGCCGCCTGATCCTTTCGCTGTGTGAACGTGCCGCTAAGGCTGAGGGCTTCCGCCGTGCCGATCTGGCAGCCACGATGGCAGGAGAGCCGCTCTATCGAGCCTGCGGCTACCAACCCGCCGAGAAATTCGTCGATGACCGTGGCGGCGCTCCGGTTCCGATCCTGATGATGAGCAAGACGCTCTGAGCTACGCTCAAAGGCCACTCGCTCGCGGCCGGCACTCGCTCCGGCCAGTATGGCAGGAGGAGGATGCTGGAGATTGAACCAGGCCATCTCGAACGAAACAGTACTTCGCCTGTACTTCCGCTCCATGGTCGAGTCGCGACCGACGTGGGGGTTTTCGGGAACGTCTCGAGATGGCGCATGTGGTCGGGTGGCGCGTTGAGTTTAACCGGATCAAACGACCATCCGCTTCGGGTCCGCATCAGGTCGTAGCGAGAACGAGCGCAATGCTGAAGCGCCATGATTGTCAGCAAATGGCGCTCTGTGCTCATTCCCGCCGACTAATTCAAACGGCAAGTTCCGCCCATCTGGGCCATTGGCGGCAGCCAGTCTGATTGAGTTTTGACCCTAATCCTCAAACGCCGCCCTCAGCGTTTCGAACGTCGCAAACACGCCCAATGCAGCGCCCTCGGGATTCTTGGTCGGTGGCAGAGCTTCAGCTATCCGGCGCACCAAGGTCGTCTCAGAACCGGCTGGAGCGTTCTTTCGGCTGAGGCGACTTCAAGCCGTGACAGGAGCATTCCGGATCAGCGGGAAGTCGCGCGGCGGTCTCCAGCGCGACCCGCGAGGCTGTCATGGAGAGACTGGGCAGCACGTCCTCCTGCAGCAATTTCTGGCGATTGCGATCCATATAGTCGTTGAAGCCCGCCGTCACGAATGCGCAAGGCACGAAACACGCGCCGATCTCGCGCGACAAGGTCGCCTCAGGGGCGATGGAATGGTTGAGGACATCCGCACCCATGCCCCGATACGCCAAGGCTTCGGCTGGCGTTGTCAGTCGGGGCCCATAACAATGGGCAGCCACCAACTGCTGTTCGATGCCGTAAACGCGGCATTCGGCTGGCCAATGACGGCGGGCCGTTTCGACCAGAACCGCCGCACATCTTGGACACACGATTTGCTTGCCCGAACAGTCAAAGCTCTGGCGGTCAGGAAGCAGTGAAAACGGGGTCTGCGTCAGTTCAATGATGTCGGCGGTCACCACCATGTCGCCCGGCTGGATCGCCTTGTTGACGGCGCCTACAGTCGAGCAGGCGAGAACTTGCCGTACACCCGCCCGCATCAATACCCAGAACGCGCGGCGATGGCAGGAATGGTCGATACGGTCGCGGGGATTGCCGTGCGAATACATGCACAACGCACGTTTTGCTCTCCCTTCGGCTGTGATCGACGCATCGAACTCGAGCAGCTTCCAGTTGTCGGTACGACCGAAAGGCGTTTCAAAACTCATGTCGCGCCGCAACGTGCGCACACCATCGAATTCGACATCTTCCGGGAAGGCAAGCCCCCAGTTTGCCGACCCGGTGATGATGGCCAACCCTACCTGAGGGATGTCCGTCGAATGATCCGTCAGATCGTCGGCTGCATGGTGATTGGTGGGCATGTTTCCAGTCTCGGTCAGGATTTTTGGCGAAGGGTCACAATCAGGACCACGGCCACCACGATGACGGTCCACAATGTCGAGATCGCCGCAATGGTCGGATCGATCTGATCGCGCAGCGACAGGAACATAAGCTTCGGCATCGTGCTGTTGCGACCGCTTGCGATGAAGATCGAAATCACAGACTCGTCGAGCGAAGTCAGGAACGCCATCAATGTCGCCGACAGCAAGCTGATCCGAAGTTGCGGAACGATTATTCCGCCAATGGCTCTGGCCCAGTTTGCACCGAGGCTGCGCGCCGCCTGGACCTGGTTCCAGTCAAAGCGGGCGAGAGCCGGCAGCAACACAATGCAGGCGACCGGAACGGCCAGCACCACATGTCCGACCAGCACACCGAATAGCGTTCCGATCAGATGTTGTGCAGCCAAGACAAAGAAGAGACCGATCGCAAGCAGGATACCCGGGGTGATCGAGGGGGTTAGCAGGACGCTCTGGATGATCGCAGCGGTTTTTCCGCCTAGCCGATTCATTGAAATGCAGGCGAGCAGCGCAAACGGCACCGCGATCAACGCCGTCAATGTCCCAAGGATCAAACTCGTTCTGAGCGCAGCCATCCACGTTGCCGAGCCGAAGAAGTTCTCATACCAACGCAACGAGTAGGCGTGCGGCGGAAACTCGAGGAGATTCGACGCCGAAAAGGAAAGCGGCACCACCACGAGCGTTGGCAGCATCAGAAATGCCATGACAAGAGCGGCAAAGCTCCAGAGCAAAATGCGGGCGAGCCTGTTTTGCGGATAGGCTTCAAGCATAGGGGGCTTCCACTGTGTTCTGGGCCACCAGGCGGCGTGCCGCCAGCAACATCACACCGATCAGCGCCATAAGAACGAGGAGCAGAATGCCCAGGACGCTCGCCGACCCCCAGTCCTGAAAGGTCGATAGTGTACGCTCGATCCGGGTAGAGAGAGGATTTACCTTGCCGCCGCCAAGCACCGCCGGCGTGATGAAAAAACCTATGGCGTAGATGAGGACGATGATCGAACCGGAGAAGATGCCGCCCGCCGATAGCGGCAAAATGACTGTGCGGATGACCTGCCTGAGAGTGGCTCCCATGCTCGCTGCCGCGCGAATGAGATTTGGGTCGATATCGCGCATCGCAGCATAAACAGGCAGCAGAAAGAGTGGCAGCATGTAGTGCACCATGCCGATGAGCGTTCCGGTGAAGTTGTAGACCAGCGGCAATGGCTCCGCCGTCAGGCCTGAACCGGTCAACGCCGCGTTGATCAGGCCATCGCGCCGCAAGAGCACGAGCCAACCATAGGTACGCACCAGAATGGAGGTCCACAGCGGCAGCATGACGAACGCCATCAGCACGTTGGCCACCCTTGGTCTGACGCTGGCCAGAGCCAGCGCCAGAGGGATGCCGAGAAGAATGCAGGCCGCCAGCGTACCCAAGGACAGTTCGAGGGTCGTGACGAGCGCCGACCACGTCAGTCCGCTCGAAAGGACCTTCTGGTAATTGCCGACCGTGTACTCACCCCCGGTGGTCAGGAAGGATTGCCGGATGATCCAAAGGATGGGCAGTATCGCCGCCAGCCCAACGATGAACAGCGCCGGGAGCGAAAGCGAAAGAAAAAACCGCCGCTCGCGCCGTGCATCCGCCGCGAGCGCCGGATCCCGGACGACGATCACGCCATCGCTCCCGGTATCGCGTGAACCTTCGCTGCTGGTGCATATGCAGTCATCCGCTGACCGGCGGCAAGCTCGGCGCAGCCGCCGGCCAGCGCTGCCGGAATGCAGACAAGAACCTCTTGCCCACCGTCAAGCGCCAGCGTCAAAAGCCAATTCTCGCCGCGGAACACTTTGGCGCGCAGTATTCCTTCGAGAGCCACTCCGTCTCCCCCGACGAGCTTCGCATCAAGATGGAAGCTTTCGGCGCGGATCATCAGAGTTTCGCGTGATGGTTCGGCGCCGTCGATTCTGCGTGCTGAGCCTGGCGCCACAATGTTAGCCTCGCCCATGAACTCCGCGACGAAGCGGGTCGATGGACGATCATAAATCCGCTGCGGCGTATCTATCTGCTGGATGCGGCCAGAATTCATCACCGCAATCCGGTCAGACATAATCAACGCTTCGCGCTGGTCATGGGTCACATAGATTGTGGTGATCCTTAGATGATCATGCAGGCGCCGGATCTCATACTGCATGGTCTCGCGCAGATTCTTGTCGAGCGCCGACAGCGGCTCGTCCATCAACATCACGCGCGGTTCGAAGACGATAGCCCGCGCCAATGCCACCCGTTGACGTTGGCCGCCGGATAGTGCGGCAACATTGCGCTCCGCCAGGCCATCCAGCTTCACGCGGGCCAAGGTATCAAGCGCCCGCTGACGCGCCTCCGCTCTCGGTATCTTGCGCAGCACCAGCGGATACGCGACGTTCGCCAGGACATTCATGTGGGGAAACAGGGCGTAATTCTGGAATACTATGCCAATGTCTCGTTTGTTGGGCGGCAGGCGGGTGATGTCTCGATCGCCCAAGAGAAGTTTACCGGAATCCGGCCGGACAAAACCGGCCAGAGCCATGAGTAACGTGGTCTTGCCCGATCCCGATGGCCCTAGCAGCGTGAGGAATTCGCCAGCCTGAATGTCGAGCGAAACATCATCCAGTGCGACGTAGGATCCATAAGCCTTGTGCACGCTTTCGATGGTGATCGCGAGCGACTTCATCATGTGCTCCAGCCTTAAGGCGCGTCGCCTTCGACCGGCCTCACGCGACACGCTTTAGGTTCTTGTTTTCATGCATGTCGTTGTCGCAAATCCGCTGCACACTTTTGCGCGATATGCATTAGAGCTGAGAGTCAGCGGGCCATCATTTCATCGAAGGCTCTTTGGGCAGCCTCGCCATTCTTGACCCACCATTCTGAATTCGAAAACACCGAAGTGCCAGCATTTTCAGGCGCGGTCGCAAGGGTCTTCAGACGGTCCTCGGGAATAAGGCCACCCTCATATGCCGCAGGATTGACTGGGCCATAGGCAATGAAATCGGTCAGCTTCGCAACTCGCGCAGGCTGCGTCATCGCTGCGATGAGCTTCATCGCGGCTTCCTTGTTCGGCGCTCCCTTCGGCACCCCAAGGCAGTCCGTGCCGATGACCGAACCCTTGAACGTGTAGTCAGCCGCGCCGCCATCTGCTTTCACGGTTTGAGCCCGTCCGTTCCAGGTAATGACCAAATCCGCCTCACCATCTTTCAGCAACTGCGCCGACTGAGCTCCCGAGGTCCACCACACGGCAACGTTTGGTTTGATCGCTTCAAGCCGCTTGATGGCGCGCTCTAGCCCTTCCGGCGTGCTGAGCACGGAATAGACGTCCGCCGGTGCTACGCCATCGGAGAGAAGCGCGATCTCGATCGAGTCTTGCGCATTGGCGCGCAACGCGCGGCGGCCCGAGAATTTGGCAACATCCCAGAATTCCGCCCAGGTTTTCGGCGGATTCTCGCCATAGGTCTTGGTGTTCCACGACATGACGGTGCCATAGGAATCGAACGGATAGCAGTAGTCGGACTTCGCACCCTCCGGCACGGCCTTTGGGTCGATGATCTTGTAGTCGAGTGGCTCCAGCAGCGATTGTGCGGCCGCCTGGGCACCTTCCGGTGAGCCCAGGTGAATGACGTCGGTCGTGACCGCACCCGATGTGACCTGCATCTTCAAGGCGGCCAGGCCGTCGCTTAGGGTCTCCTCGCGGACATCATAGCCGAGCTCTTTTGCAGCAGGCCCCCACATGGCCTCCTTCATGGCGTTGCCATAATCGCCACCTGCGGTCGTGATGGTGACTGTTTGCGCATGGACGGGCAAGGCAGCCGAGATTGCGAATGCTGTTAAGGAAATGCGTAGCTAGGACATAGGTTCTCCTCCCCAACTTTATCCAAATGTCGCTCAAAAGTGCCATTATTTTGTAATCGTAACGTTACGATTGCATTTGAATGCGCTGGAGTCAAGCTGCTTCCTGCGGGAGTTTGGATTGACCGGGATGTCGAATCCGGTAACGTTGGCGGTCAGCAAAATCAGCCGGCGCTTTCGCAAACGAAGTCGGGCGAACAATGGCCAATCTAAAGCAGATCGCGGCGGAACTTTCCCTCTCGGTGACCACGGTATCCCGCGCTCTGAAGGATGGGCCGGAAGTGCAGCCCTCGACCATAGCCCGCGTCAAGGAGGCGGCTAAGCGGGTCGGCTATTTACCAAATCATCATGGTCGCGCGCTCAAAACCGGTCGAACGCAGACGCTGACGGCAGTACTCCCGATGGAGACACGAGATCATCTGTCCGATCTGTTGAAGCTTCCTTTAATCGAAGGCATGACGCTGGCGGCGCGGCAAGCCGGTTATAGTCTGTCCATCTATTCCACCACTCCCGACGACGATCCCGTCGAGAGTGTGGAGCGGCAGCTCCAAGCGCGCAGCGCAGACGGCCTGATCATCACACGCCTGGTGTCGGCTGATCCGCGCGTCAAGCTGCTGCTGGATAAACGCATGCCATTCGTCGCGTTTGGAAGAACCGACCTGGATATCGCGTATCCTTATGTCGATGTCGACAATGAACAGATTGCCTACGAGGCGACCCGGCGGCTCATGGATAAGGGCTGTCGACGCATTGCGCTGCAACTTCTCGTTCCGGAGGACCAGGCGAGTGCCATGCGTCTTTCCGGGTATGGAAGGGCAATGGCCGAGGCCGGTATTCCGATCGACCAATCGCTGATCGGTCATGGCATGTTCACCATGGAATCGAGCGCAGGCTGGTTCGATCGCTTGCTGGCGTCATCAGATCCGCCGACGGGCTTGGCGTGCGCCAACGAACTGGGCCTTCTGGGAGCGTTGCACGCCCTCGGCAAGCGGGGTCTTACACCAGGCCGCGACGTCCACATCGTCACCCGTGACAGCACGCGGCTGGCACGTTTCCTGCCGGCAAAGATCGGAGTTCATTCCGTGGATATGGCGGGTGTTGGACGCAAACTTATCGAAGTCCTGGAGAGCCGGATCATCAATCCGCTTGGACCGGTGGAGACTGTCTTGGTGCAAGGCAGATTCGAGCCGGCCGAATAGTCCGGGCTGCCCTCAGGGGGCCACCTCGTCTTGAACCGGCCGGATCAGCGCCTTTGCGGCAGCTGCTCCCGCTGCAAGGATGCGATCCGACAATTCCGTCCCTTCCAGGGCGCGGGCCAGTTGAAGCGCGCCGATGAGCGTTGCAAACACACCCAACGCAACGCCCTCTGGATCGTTGGTCGGCGGCAGAGAGTCGGCTATCTGACGCACCAGGGATTGGGCGCGTTCGGCATAGAGGGCCCGCGTTTCAGGCGGCTGCCGCGCTATTTCCGGCAGTAGCGCGGCCGAAGCGCAGCCCTTTCCAGGATTGTCCCGGTGCTCGGCCGATAGATATGCCTCTATGGCCATTTCCGGACCGCCGACGGCCAACGCTTCCTGCACTTGCTGCGACTGCGCGTCCAGGGCCGCCGCCACGCTTTCACGGACGAGCTCCGCCTTGGACTGAAAGTGCGGATAGAAGGCCCCGTTCGTCAGCCCGGCGTCGCTCATGATGGTCGCCAGCCCGGACGCCGCGATGCCGTCAGATCGAAAACGTTCGGCGGCGACCTCCATGATCCGGCTGCGTGACGCGTCTTTTCGGCCCTTTTCGTAGCGCATGTCTTTCTTTCCTGTCCTGCTATTGCATTATGCTCATAACCTGATATTACGACCATAATTCAATTCGTGGAAATAAGCTAGACCTCTCGAACCTGGAACATTAAAAATGGATGGGAATTCTGAAAAAACCGCAATCGTGACCGGAGCCTCCTCGGGCATCGGCCGCGCCAGCGCCGAGGCCTTGGCGCGGGCGGGGTTCACTGTCTTTGGCACAAGTCGCCGCAAGACCAGTAATGGCCCGGAAGGGGTGACCATGCTGGCATGCGACGTGACCGATGATGCGGCCGTCACTGCGCTCGTTGCCACCGTGCTCGCGCAGACCGGCCGGATCGATCTCCTGGTCAACAATGCCGGTGTCGGCCTGCTAGGGGGTGCCGAGGAATCCTCGGTCGCACAGGTACAAGCCCTGTTCGACGTCAATCTGTTCGGCGTCATGCGGATGACCAACGCAGTATTGCCGTCGATGCGGCGGCGCGGCCAAGGGCGCATCATCAATATCGGCTCCATTCTGGGATTGGTACCCGCGCCATACTCAGCGCATTACTCGGCAGTCAAGCACGCGCTCGAAGGCTATTCGGAATCGCTCGACCACGAGGTGCGCGCCTTCAACGTCCGCGTTTCCGTCATCGAGCCGGCATTCGTCCGCACCGTCTTCGACCAGAACGGCATCGAGCCGGATTCGCTGTTGAAGGAATACGATCGGGCTCGAGCCGGGCTCAAGGCGTTGCTGGGCGATGTGATGCCGATAGCCGATCGGCCGGAAGTGGTGGCGAATGTGGTCGTCAAGGCGGCGACCGATGCCCGTCCGCGACGGCGTTACACCGCTGGCAAGGCAGCGCGCCAGGTCAGCCTGCTGCGCCGCTTTGCCCCCGCGGGGATGTTCGACAAGAGCCTGCGCAAGCAGTTCCGCTTGCCGGTCTGAACAACAGAGCCAGGGGATTTCGCGCATATGCGACTAGCAACCACAACACATTTGGTCAGGCCCTTGTGCGCAAACTCATCCTGGCTGGCACGGGGCCGGCCGGTGGCGAAGGCATCGACAAGGTGACGCCGCTGACGATCGTGGACATGATCAAGGGCGCGCTGACTTTGCGGGATCCGAAATACTATCTCTTCTTCACAACGACGCCGAATGGGCGCCGCGCCGCAAACGCATTTCTGCAACGGCTGAAAGAGCGCCGGTCCAACCGGGACAAGGCGGTATCGCTGAGCGCCTTCGGCGCGCAACTCAAGGCGATCAAGGCCTACGGACTCCAGGCGCCGCAAGACCTGAGCGCTATCCGCATTCCCACTTTGGTTGCGAATGGCGACCAGGACAGGATGGTGCCGAGCAGCAATACCTACGATCTCGCCGGGCGTATCCCAGGGGCGCATCTGGTTATCTATCCGGATGCCGGGCATGGCGGGGTAGTTCAGAACTACGCCGATTTCGTCCCGAAAGCCCTGTCCTTCCTCGAGGCTGAGGTCTTGCCGCAGGGCGGCCATGCAACTGAAAACGTTCGGCTTGTTTTGTCGCGGAACACCAACAGACATTCTTAGAAAGTAACTGCCATGAAGGCATTCGTTGTCGATAAATATAATAAAAAGGGCCTTCTGCGGCTGGCCGAAATGCCGGAGCCGCAGCTCCAGGACAGCGATGTCCTGGTCGAGGTTCATGCCGCAGGGGTGAACCTGCTCGATTCCAGGTCAGAACCGGAGAATTCAAGCTCATCCTGCCCTATCGCCGGCCCTTCATCCTGGGCCATGACGTGGCTGGGAAGGTTATCCGCGTGGGATCGAAAGTCCGCAAGTTCAAGGCCGGCGACGATGTCTATGCGCGGCCGCGCGATGGCCGGATTGGGACATTCGCCGAGTTCATCGCCATGGATGAAGCCGATGTGGCCTTGAAGCCTGAGAATCTCAGCATGGAAGAGGCGGCCTCGATTCCCCTGGTCGGTCTCACCGCCTGGCAGACGCTTATCGACAGGGCAAACCTGAAGAAGGGACAGAAGGTCTTCATCCAGGCTGGTTCCGGGGGCGTGGGAACATTCGCTATTCAGTTGGCCAAGCACCTCGGCGCGACCGTTGCGACAACCGCGAGCGCGTCGAGTGCCGATCTGGTGAAAAGTCTCGGCGCCGATGTTGTCGTCGACTACAGGCAAGAAGACTTCGAGAAGGTTCTGTCGGGCTACGATGTCGTCTTGAACAGCCAGGACGCCAAGACGCTCGAAAAATCCCTGAGCGTGCTGAAACCGGGTGGCAAGCTCATCTCCATCTCGGGTCCACCGGATTCCGAGTTTGCCAGGGAAAAGGGACTGAATTTTATGCTGAGGCTGGTGCTGCGCTTCCTGAGCCGCGGAATTCGGGCCAAAGCCAAGCGCCGTGCCGTGCAGTTTTCGTTCCTTTTCATGTGGGCGCAGGGCGATCAGCTGAGCAAAATCACCTCCCTAATCGAATCCGGCGCGATCCGCCCGGTTCTGGATCGGGTCTTTCCATTCGAAGCGACCAATGAGGCTCTGGCCTATGTCGAAACAGGACGCGCCAAGGGCAAGGTCGTCATCAAGGTCAGATAGCAGTTGCCTCGAACGCAGCCCTGAGCGTCTCGAACGGCGCCAGGGCGCCGCGCACCTGTACGACGGCGGCGGCGACGCGATGGGCGCGCTGCACCGCCTCAGTCGGCGCATGGCCGGCAAGGCGGGCGGCGAGATAGGCGCCATTGAAGGAGTCGCCGGCGCCGGTGGTGTCGACCGGGGTGGCGACGTGTACCGCCGGCACGATTTGCAAGGTTCCGTTTTGCGCGATCAGCGCCGGTTCCTCGCCGTTCTTGACGACGACCTCGCCGACCAGCTTTCGCAGCCGTTCGGCTGTTTCCTGCGGTGTCGTATCACCAAACAGCATCTGCTCGTCGGGAAAGGTGGGTAGCGCGATGTCGGCGACGGCGAGCGCCTCGAGGATCGCGGCCTGCGCTTCCTCGCTTTGGCGCCACACCCGCGGCCGGTAATTGGGATCGAAGGCGATCAGCGAGGCGGCCGCGCGCGCCTTGGCCACGGCCGTCAGCAGTACCTTGCGCGCACCCTCGTCGAGGATTGCCAAAGTGATTCCGGAAAAATAGACCAGCGCCTGGTTTTCAAGGCTTTTCTGTAAAGCGGCTGGGTCCGAAGCCAACTGCCTCGCGGCCGCATCGGCCCGCCAATAGGTGAACGAACGTTCGGCGCCGGTCAGCGTGATCGCATAGAGGCCGGGGCGGGCGCCCGCTATCACCGGGCTGGCGCCGACGCCGATGCCGTTTTCGGCGAGGAATTTGATCTGGTCGCCCGAGAACGGGTCGTCGCCGAAGGCCGAGACATAGGTCGCCGGCCGCTCGCCGCTCAAGGCATGCAGGGCCCATAAAGTGTTGAACGTGTCGCCGGCAAAGCCCATCCGCCAGTTCGGCCCGGCCTGGCCCGAAAGCTCGAGCATGCACTCGCCGATCGAGGCGACGCCGTTTCCTGCCATGAAGTACTCCTCCATCCGTGCAATTGCGGTGCTGTAGCTTTTTGCGGCCGGCAGCGCCATGCTTGGCGACGGCGGATTCTTGCGCTGGGCGCGATTTCCCACAGGGGCGTGGGACGCGATCTGCCCAGCGAATCGTTATCCGCAGAACAGGAATGGGTTTGGCATCGTTATGGCGTTATCTTCTTGGAGGCTTCGGCCTGGCTGCCTTGCTCGCCGGTGTGCTGGCCGTCGTCTATCTGACGGCGCCGCATGCGCCGCAACCAAGCTCGGACGTCGGCCGTTCAAGGACGACGGCGAACAAGCTGTTCGTGGCGACTTTCGAGCCCGAGAAAGGCGTCATCCGGCAGGGCGAACTGGAGTCCTGGCTGCTCACATTGAAAACCGTCGAGGGTGCGCCGGTGGAAGGTGCTGCGATAACGATTTCCGGCGGCATGCCGCAGCACAAGCACGGTCTGCCGACCAGCCCGCAGGCGACCGATTACCTCGGCGCAGGACGCTATCGCATCGACGGCGTGAAATTCACGATGAGCGGGTGGTGGCAGTTGCATTTTGCTATTTCCGCCGCGGCCGGTTCGGACACTGTCGTCTTCAACGTGGTGCTGTGAGCCATAGATGAGCCGGTTTTCCAGTCTTCTCGCGTTGGTGATGGTGGCCGTGCTCGCCGGCTGCGGCAGGCCGGAGTTTTCCGACGCCGAGAAGCAAACCGTCGCCTCATTGGCGCTGTCCAAGCTGCCGCCGCTGAAGCCCGACACGACCAATCGCTTTGCCGAGGTGCCGGCCGCCGCGGCACTCGGTTCGACGCTGTTCTTCGACACCGGGATGAGCGGCGGCGGCACCGTATCCTGCTCGACCTGCCACAAGATCGACCGCCAGTTCCAGGACGACCTGCCGCAAGCGGTCGGCGTCGGCCGCACCAACCGGCGTACCATGCCGCTGGCCGGCGTCGCGCATGATCCCTGGTTCTTCTGGGACGGGCGGCGCGACAGCCTGTGGGCGCAAGCACTGACGCCGCTCGAAAATCCGCTGGAGCAGGCCGGCAACCGCGCCGCCTTCGCGCATTACATCAAGGCCCGTTTCGGCGAGCGCTACGAGCGCATCTTCGGGCCGCTGCCGGACCTTTCGGGTGTGCCGGCCAATGCCAGCCCGCTCGGCACCGATGCCGAGAGGGCGGCCTGGAACGCCATGCCGGAGGCGCAAGCCGAGGAGGTCAATCGCGTCTTTGCCAATATCGGCAAGGCGATCGCCGCCTTCGAGCGCTCGATCGCGCCGCCGCAGACACGCTTCGACCGTTTTGCTACCGATCTTGCGGTGGGCGCCGAGCCGCAAGGCGACGCCGTCTTTTCGCCGGAGGAAATCCTCGGCCTGAAGCTGTTCATCGGCAAGGCCAATTGCGTGACCTGCCACAACGGCCCGCGTTTTACCGACGGCAGTTTTCACAACACCGGCGTGCCGCCTGTCGCGGGCCTGCCGCCGGATCGCGGCCGCGTCGACGCGGTGGCGCAGGTCGAGGCCGATCCGTTCAACTGTTTCGGCACCTTTCGCGACGGTGATGCCAGCGCCTGCCGCGAGTTGCGCTTCATGGTCAAGGCCGGGCCGGAACTCATTCGTGGGTATAAGACGCCGTCGCTGCGCGGTGCCGCCACCCGGCCGCCCTACATGCATGCCGGGCAGTTTTCCTCGCTGGACGAAGTGGTGGCGCATTATTCCAAGGCGCCGGCCAGTGTCGAAGGTGTATCCGAGATCCACCCGCTGCAGCTTTCGGACCGCGAACGCGCGGCTCTGGTGGCGTTTTTGAAGACGCTGGCGGAGTGAGGCCGGGTTTGTGTGCGACAAGAGCGGACCACCGTCTTGGGCCGCCAAATAACGTTGACACGATGCAGGGTCGCTGCTCATGATAACCAAGGCGCAAAGTGCGATACCTCAGGCTGTGGGAGGATAAAATGCAGCCACTTGAAATCGACGCCAAGCCTCAACCTGTTTCAATTGACCCCGCCAAGACCGCAGTTCTCGTCGTGGACATGCAGAATGACTTCGGCTCGAAAGGCGGGATGTTCGACAGAGCCGGAATCGACATTTCCGGGATTCAGCGGGCTGTCCGCCCCACCGCCCATCGCGTCGGATGCACCCAGGAGCAATCATGACGCCTCGATTACGCTCGTGCAGATACTCTTTGGATGGACATCGACGTCCGACCATTTCCTGAGGGCGATCGAGGAGCAATTTCAGGAGCGTCTTGAACGAGCCGGATGAGCTGACGAGATATCATTGAGCGCCTACCGATCCTTCACCGTCTCCATCGCCACGAAAGTCGAGGTCTGGGCGACGTGCGGCAAGGCCGAGATGCGTTCGCCGAGCACGCGCCGGTAGGCGGCGATGTCGGTGGTGCGGACCTTCAGCAGATAGTCGAAGCTCGATGCCATCATGTGGCACTGCTCGATCTCCGGCACCGTCTGCACGGCGCGGTTGAAGGCGTCGAGCGCGGCCGAGCGGGTGTCGGACAGTTTCACCTGGACGAAGGCGACATGGCCTTCGCCCATGCGCTCGCGGTCGACGATCGCCTGGTAGCCCCTGATAAAGCCGTCCTTCTCCAGCCGCTTCACCCGCGCCTGCACCGGCGTCTTCGACAGGCCGACTTTTGCCGCCAGTTCCGACATGGAAAGCCGGCCGTTGCTGCCCAGGGCCGACAGGATGTTTCTGTCGATGCGGTCCAATTGGTCTTCTGCCATCGGATTCCTGGTCGAATTGGAGGTGATTGGCCATAATGATAGATCAATCGACCTGTCCTGTCGATTTCTTTGGACCGGACGAAATCCCTACTTATGTTAGCTTGCGCCATTCGGTCCGGTGACCGCCGGCCCGCTTCCTTATGCTCGCTCTACAGGACCGCCATGCCAGCGCTCGACACCATCCGCCAGCAAATCCGTGCCAATTATTTGCCCGACGAAGACCAGGCGGTGAAGCGGCTGGCCGAGGCGGCCGGGCTGTCCGTGCACGATCGCAAGGCGATTTCGGCCCGTGCCGCCGATCTGGTGCGGGCGGTGCGCGGCTCGTCCGATCCGCGGCTGATGGAAGTGTTCCTGTCCGCCTACGGCCTCTCGACCAAGGAGGGCGTGGCGCTGATGTGCCTGGCCGAAGCGCTGCTGCGGGTGCCCGACACCGAGACGATGGACGACCTCATCGCCGACAAGATTGCGCCGCACGACTGGTCGGCGCATTCGGGCGGTTCGAGCTCGATCTTCATCAATGCATCGACCTGGGCGCTGATGCTGACCGGCCGCGTGCTCGACGAAGGCGAGGGCGGCATCGAAGGCACGCTACGCGCCATGGTGCGCCGGCTGGGCGAGCCGGTCATCCGCAAGGCAGTCGCCGCCGCGATGCGCGAGATGGGCGAGCAGTTCGTGCTCGGCCGCACCATCGCCGAGGCCGTCAGGCGCGGCCGGCCGATGACGCAGAAGGGCTATCTCTATTCCTTCGACATGCTGGGCGAAGCGGCCCGCACCGAGGCCGACGCGCTGCGCTATCTCAAGGCCTATGCCGACGCCATCTCTTCGCTCGATGCCGGCGCCAACGGCCCCGACATCCGCCAGAACCACGGTATTTCGGTCAAGCTGTCGGCGCTGCATCCGCGCTATGAAGTGACCCAGAAAGAAAAGATGCTGCCGGTGATGGCCGAGCGGCTGTTGTCGCTGGCGCTGGCGGCGCGCCATTCGCGCATGGGGCTCAACATCGACGCCGAGGAAGCCGACCGCCTCGATTTGTCGCTCGACGTCATCGAGCGGGTGTTGGCCGAGCCGGAGCTTGCCGGCTGGAACGGTTTTGGCGTCGTCGTCCAGGCCTATGGACCGCGCGCCGCCTTCGTCATCGACTGGCTCTACGCTCTGGCCAGGAAATACGACCGCAGCATCATGGTGCGGCTGGTCAAGGGCGCCTATTGGGACACCGAGATCAAGCGGGCGCAGACGCTCGGGCTCGACGGCTATCCGGTCTTTACCCGCAAGGCCAACACCGACGTCTCCTACTTGGCCTGCGCGAAGAAGCTGTTGTCGATGACCGACCGTATCTATCCGCAATTCGCCACTCACAATGCCCACACCGTCGCCGCCATCCTGTCGATGACGACGGAGCGCGATACATTCGAGTTCCAGCGCCTGCACGGCATGGGCGAAGCGCTGCATGAGACGGTGCGGCGGGCCGAAGGCACGCGCTGCCGCATCTATGCGCCGGTCGGCGCGCATTCCGACCTGCTCGCCTACCTGGTCCGCCGGCTGCTGGAGAACGGCGCCAATTCCTCCTTTGTCCACCAGCTCACTGACGAGGAGGTCGAGCCCGAGGACATTGCCCGCGACCCGCTCGAAACGGTGGAGAAACAAGGCCCCGCCGCCAATCCGGCGATCGTGCCGCCGTCGGCGATCTTTGGCCCCGGCCGGCGCAACTCCAAGGGTTTCGATATCACCGACACGCTGACGCTGGCGGCAATCGACAAGGCCAGGGCCGAGTTCGCCGGGCCGGAGCGCTGGCACGCCAAGCCGGTCAGCCGCGCCGCCGGCTACGGCAAGCAGCGTCCGGTGGTCAATCCGGCAAAACCTTCGGAAGTGGTCGGCACGGTCAGCGAGGCCGGCGCCAAGCAGGTCGAGACCGCCGTGCGCATCGCCGTCGAGGCACAACCGGTATGGGCAAGACGCCCGGTCGCCGAGCGCGCCGCCATCCTCAACCGCGCGGCCGATCTCTATGAGGCGAACGCCGTCGAGTTCTTTGCGCTCGCCGCCCGCGAGGCCGGCAAGTCGCTGGCCGACGGCGTTGCCGAGGTGCGCGAGGCGGTCGATTTCCTGCGCTACTATGCGGCCGAGGCCGCCAATGCCGAGGCGGGCACCGAGGCGCGTGGCGCCATCGCCTGCATCTCGCCGTGGAACTTTCCGCTTGCCATCTTCACCGGCCAGATTGCAGCGGCACTGGTCACCGGCAATTCCGTTATCGCCAAGCCGGCCGAGCAGACGCCGCTGATCGCCTTCCGCGCCGTCCAGCTGCTGCGCGAGGCCGGCGTGCCGGAAGACGTCATCCAGCTTCTGCCCGGCGACGGTCCCTCGGTCGGCGGCCCGCTGACCGCCGATCCGCGCATTGCCGGTGTCTGCTTTACCGGCTCGACCGAGGTCGCCAAGCTGATCGAAAAGCAGCTGGCCGAGACCGCCGCGCCCGACGCCATGCTGATTGCCGAGACCGGCGGCCTCAACGCCATGATCGTCGATTCCACGGCGCTGCCCGAACAGGCGGTGCGCGACATCCTCGCCTCCGCCTTCCAGAGCGCCGGCCAGCGCTGCTCGGCACTGCGCATTCTCTACGTGCAGAAGGACGTCGAGAAGAAGATGCTGGAGATGCTGAAAGGCGCTATGGAAGCGCTCAGCCTCGGCGACCCCTGGCGGATCTCGACCGATGTCGGCCCGGTCATCGACGACGAGGCACAAGCGTCGATCCGCGACTATTGCACGAAAATGGGCCTGCAGGGCCGGCTGATCGCCAAGCTCGAAGCGCCGAAGGACGGCCGCTTCGTCGCGCCGCACGTCTTTCGGGTCAAGAGCATCGAGGAGTTGGAACGCGAGGTGTTCGGCCCGGTGCTGCACGTCGCCACCTTCGATGCCGACGAGATCGATGCGGTGATCGCCGCGATCAACCGCAAGGGCTACGGCCTGACCTTCGGCCTGCACACCCGCATCGAAGGCCGCGCGCAGCATTTCGTCGACGGCATCCATGCTGGCAACATCTACGTCAACCGCAACCAGATCGGCGCCGTCGTCGGGGCGCAGCCCTTCGGCGGCGAGGGGCTTTCCGGCACCGGACCGAAGGCGGGCGGGCCACATTATCTCCGGCGCTTCCGCAAGGGGCCGGAGGCCGGCACCCATCTTGCCGAAGGCCGCAAGGTGACGGCGACCGAGCTCGCCGACAATCTGCCGGACCCGGCCTTTGGCGGCTGGTCGACGCGGCCGGATCGCGTCGCCATCCTGAGGAAACATCTGCGCGGCAAGGGTGCCGCGGCCATCGGTGCCGCCGCCGGCATCGATTTCGGCCAGGTCGACCTGCCCGGGCCGACCGGCGAGGCCAACACGCTGTCGCTGTCGCCGCGCGGGCGCGTGCTGTGCCTCGGTCCCGACGCGGATACCCTGCTTGCGCAGACGATCCAGGCGCTGGCTGCCGGCAATGCCGTGCTCGCCGTCGCACCTGGCGCGCCTGCGGCACTGTCGGCGCTGACCGGCAAGGGCCTGCCGCTGGCGGCGATCGACGGCCGTCCGGACCCGGTCGAAGCGCGCTCGCTGCGGGTCGATGTCGTCGCCTTTTCCGGTATGCCCGAGGCCGCGCGCATCGTGCGCAAGGTCATCGCCGACCGCGCCGGCCCGATCGTACCGCTGGTCAGCGAAGTGTATTATCCGGCCGCCTATGCGCACGAGCGCGCCGTCTGCGTCGACACCACGGCGGCGGGCGGCAATGCCAGCCTGCTGGCCGCGGCATAGGGTTTCGCCAGGGCTCGCTCATCGCGGGCAGGGCGGCGCCGACTCTGCGTGGGGAGGGTCGCTACCTGATACCGAGCGGCACCTCGAACTGCCAGGCCGAGCGACCGGCTCCGTCTGGAATCGGGGGAAACGGAGAAGCCCGGCGGACCGCGTCGAGAGCGGCCTTGTCCAGCGCGGCAACGCCTGAACTGCCCGTCAGCCTGGCCGACCGGACGCTGCCGTTCGAACCGACGGTAAAGGCAACCGTGGCTGTGCCCGTGGCGCGCGTGCGTGTCGAATTGAAGGCCCGCACCAGCTTTGATCGGATCTTGCCGGGGTAGTTTGTGACGGCTGCATTGCCGATGCCGGACTTGCCGCCCCTGCTGGCAGTCAGGATCTTGCCGTCCTTCTTGCCGTCGGCCGTGCCGCGCGCGACATCCATTTCGTCACGGCCGCCGGAGCCGGTCTTTTTCTTCTTGGAATCGGCTTTGGCAAGTGCCTTGCCCGCCTTCTTGCGCGAGACCGGCTTTTCAGGCTCGTTTGGTTCGGCTTTCCTGGCCGGCTTGTTCTTTGCGGTTGCCTTCTTCGGCTGCTTGGGCTTCGGCCTTTCCGGCTTCGGTTCTTCCGCCGCGACGACGGTCTCGACCGTCTGAACCGTTTCGGCCGGCGCCGGGTCGGCTGGTGCCGGAGCACTCGTCTCGGCAGGATCGGCCCTTTCGACCGTGCTGACTGGCGGCGGCACGGCATTGTCGTCAGTGGGCACCAGCCTGTCGGTCGCGAGAATGTCGGGCGATGGATCCGGGCGCGCCGGCTCGACAGGCTGGGCAGGCGCGGGCTCGGGGCGATCGGCAAGAGGAGCAGTTTCCGTGACGGCCTCGCTAACCGGCTCGACCACATCTTTTTCCGATGCTTCCGCCACATCGGTGACCGGCTGGAGCGCCTCCTCTGCCGCGGTTGCCTGCGCCTCGACCGTTTCGACGGGCTTGGCGTCGAGCATGGTCACCATCGTTACGTTGGTCACTTCCGGGTCGTCTCCGACATCGCCGGCCGCCTGCTGCGGATCGGCGCCGAGCAGCATTTCGCCTTGCTGGTCGGCACCTTCGATGCTTGGCCTGTCGTCCGGCAGGGTGAGAAAGGCCAGCGCCACCGCTGCGTGAAATGCGCAAGAGCAGGCGATCGCCACCGTCCAGTTGTGGCGCCGCTGCATCTGTCGTGCCTGCCGCAATGGCTCCGCCGGCACCGCAGTCAATTCGCCGTCGGCATCGGCGATGCAACTGTCTTCCGGTCTGTCGCGCGGCGAAACATGCAGCACCCCGCGAGGGATGGCGAAATGGGGATCGTCCGGTTCCGGCGGCAGGAAACCGGCCAATGGCCACGCCAGGGTGTTTCGCGCGAATGCCGGTTCCAGTCCCAAATTCAGACCCCGAAGGCGATGCCGGTCCTGGTCTGCGTCTTCAGCCCGCGCATGCAGGCATTCGGCTCGGCGCCGGCGCATTCCGTGGCGCTGTTGATCAACACGCGGCTGACCTTGCCGCAATCGGTGCCGGCAAGGTCGAAACGCGTCACCTTGGTCTTGCCTGCAGGCAGCTCCTTGAAATCGAGCACGGTCAGCCGGTCGACGACGCCGGCCTCGTTGAACAACGCGATCTCGAACGCCGCCTTGGAAAGACCGGCGCCGAGATTGTTGGTGACCACGAAGGTTAGGCGGCAGCCCTTGTCGGATGGCTGCGCGCCGTTCAGCTCGAGGATCAGCGCCGGCGCTTGCTGCTGTGTCCATGCCGGAGCCGCCGCAAGCGACATAGCCACCGCCGCGGCCAACAGACGAAGGGATGCTGTCACGCCTTGCCTCATCGTCAGCCTCCAAACCGCATGGTCGCCGCCAGCTTCAGGGTGACGCCGGGCTCGTAGACGATACTCGTGGTCGACGCGTTCAGTGGGTTGGCGTATTTGACGTCGAACAGATTGTCGGCGCGGAAATCGACTTTGAAATTGTCGGTCGCCTGGTAGCTGGCGAAGGCATTGACCAGCGTATAGTCCTTGGCCACCGCGTTGCCCTGCGGCTTGCCGTTGTATTGCACCTCGCCGCCGACAGTCAGCCTGTCCTCGAGGAAGCGAAAGCCGAGTTGCCCGGTGACCTGGGAGGAGGGGACGGTGACAAGGTCCGCCCGCTCGCCTTCATAGGAAATCGTGTGGCCATCGGTGAACGACGCCGAAAGCCCGGCAAAGCCCCAGGCTGCGTCATAGACGCCCTCCATCTCGAAGCCGTGGATCTTGGCCTTGGCGAAATTCTGATACTGGAAGCAGATCGGGATGCCCGGACCGAACGGGCAGCCGCTGGTCGGGTCGAACGCCGATAGCGTCACGCCGTCGATGTAATCGTCGACATTGTTGTTGAAATAGGCCGCCTTCAGCCGCAGCGCGTCGTCGGCCTCGATGACGCCGTTGGTGCTGTAGTTGACGCCAAACTCCACGGTCTTGCCGGTTTCGGGCTTGAGATTGGGATTGGGGAGGAACGGGAAGCTGACGCCTGCCGGATGATTGCCGCTGATCAGGGTCTCCGATAGCGAAGGGGAACGGTAGCCTTCTGCGTAAGTGCCGTAGAATTGCAGGCCGGAAAGGCTGGCGCTTTCGAAGGGCGAAATGCCCACTGTGATGCGTGGCGACAGCCGGTCGCCAGAGGTTTCGCCGACATCGCTGTCTAGCTTGTAGCTGTCGTAACGCAGCCCGGCGATGACCTCGAGCCAGTCCCAGGTGAGCTTGTCCTGGACGTATGCGCCGGAGACGGTTCTATCGCCCGAGGGCGTGTAGAAACTGTCGCCGCCCGCCGTGCCGCCTGTCTCGACATCGTCGCCAACCCAGTCGCCGCCATAGGTCAGCTCATGCGCGATCCCAACGGTCTCGAATCTCGACGTGTTCCAGATGTCGATGCCGGAGGTGCCGATGTCGAACGTCGATTTCGAACCCGCCGGCAAAACCACGGGCAGACCGGTGACCGGATCAAACCGGTTTTGCGCCACAAGGGTCGTCAGATCGAGCTTGGTCTTGTTGTAAGAGGCGTTGATGTGGAGATCGAGCCAGCTCTTGTCTTCGTCGGTGATGTTGTAGCGGGCCGTGAAGGTATTCGCCTTCAGGTCGGCGTCGTTCACCGGCGCGCTGCCGCTGGTCTCGGTCCATCCGTCGTTCGAGCCGATCCAGCCGAGCTTCAACTCGCTGTTTTCGCTGAGGCGGATGGTCGTCTTGAGGAGGCCGCTCAAGACATCGAAGCCGGTGCCTGCTACGGTGTCGCCGCCGCCATGCTTGTAGTCGTCATAGTCGCGGTAGACGATGTTGCCGAGCACGTCCCAATTCTCGTTGATCCGGTAGGCGCCGGTGGCGCTGGTGGTCCAGCCTTCACCGTTGGTTTCGTAACGCCCGGTCGCGGATGCCGCCCAGGTCTCGTCGGGCTTGAGGAAATCCTGAGCATCCTTGGTATCGAAAAAGACGACGCCGCCGATCGCCCCGGAGCCGTAGGTATTGGCGACCGGACCGCGGATCACGTTGACGGATTTGATCAATTCGGGATCGATGTAGAAGGTCGATTGCGTGCCGTGATCCGAGCGCTGGAAATTCTGGCGGGCACCGTCGACGATGACGGAGACGCGGCCGAAGTCCTGCAGGCCGCGGATGTTCATGCTGGAGCTGACACGCCTTGCGTCGGCCTGGACGGCGACACCCGGCACACCGAACAGCATGTCGTTGGGCGTCGTCGCCATGCGGCGCTCTAGCTGTTCCTCGTCGACATGGCTGGCTGAAGCAAGCGACTCGATCGCCGTCTCGCCGGTGCGGCTGAGGATCAGGATCTTGTCGAGCAGCGTGGCACCGGCCGGGGCGGGCTTTGCCTGTTCTGGCGGTTGAGACGGGTCAGTCTGCTGCTGGTCGGCTGCCGGTTGGGCAGCCTGCTGGGCGCCGGCCGGTGCGGCGAGCAGCGGGATCGCCGCGGCGCCGGCCAGCAACGCGGCCATTTTGCTTGTCATAAAACAGTGTGCCAGGCCGCTGCCCGCCGGCCGTCCCCAATTCGCCAACCCCATGCTGCAACTCCAAGAATCCATGTTCGATGCTGGCTGGCTTGGGGCTCGCTGGCATTTTTCATCGCGTCCGGCGTCTTAAATGTTGACTCATTTACTCCGGTATTGCACTGCTAGATAACATGACCATTCGAGTCAAGAATTGAATCGGCATTTCACGCAGGCGCCGAGCCAGATGCCCGGCACAGAACAGGGAGCGAACCCATGAACACGCACAATCCCAGCGACTTTCGCTATCGCGTCCGCCGTTCCGACGAAAATTCCGTCCGTTTCGAACGGGTCCAATCGGCCGTGAGAACGCTGTCCAGCAACACGCTGTTCCAGGGCGAGCACGAGATCGGCATCGAACATCACGGTGCGCTGTATCGGCTGAAGATCACCCGGCAGGGCAAGCTCATCCTCAACAAGTAGGTGGTGGAAATGGACCAGCGCGTAAAACCCGCCCCGCACGAGATCCGACGGGCACGGGTAGACAATCCGAAAATGCGCGAGCGCGACCTCGCCGCCCAACTCGGTATTTCGGAGGCCGAACTGGTCGCCGCGCATTGCGGCGACGGGGTCGTGCGGGTCGAGCCGCGTGTCAACGACCTTTTGACTGGTCTCGAAGCTGTCGGTGAGGTGATGGCGCTGACCCGCAACGAAAGCGCGGTGCACGAGAAGATCGGCGTCTACGACAAGGTCGTCACCGGCAATCACAATGCCATGGTGCTCGGCGAAAACATCGACCTGCGCATCTTCCCGAAAGTCTGGGCGCACGGCTTTGCGGTGGAAAAGCGCGACGGCGCCGACATCCGTCGCAGCCTGCAGTTCTTCGACGCCGCAGGCGAGGCGATGCACAAGGTGCATCTCAGACCCGCATCCAACCTCTATGCCTATCAGAAGCTGGTGGCCGGGCTGGAATCTCCGAACCAGGAACCGACGGTGGCGATTTCAGCGGGCGCGGCTGACGACGAGATCGAGACTGCGGACAATTCGGCCAGCGTCGAGGATCTGCGCGACCGCTGGAGCCAACTAACCGACGTGCATCAGTTCTTCGGCATGCTGAAGACACTGAAGCTCAGCCGCCGGCAGGCGGTGCGCTTGGTCGGCCAGGATTATGCCTGGCTGGTCGATAACGATGCGGTGAGCGCCATGTTCAACCACGCCGCCGCTGGCGCCATGCCGATCATGTGCTTTGTCGGCAATCGCGGCTGCATCCAGATCCATTCCGGCCCCGTCGCCTCGATCAAGCCGATGGGACCATGGCTCAATGTGCTCGACGAGACCTTCCATCTGCACCTGCGGACCGACCACATCGATGAGGTCTGGGCCGTGCGTAAGCCGACCAAGGACGGCCATGTCACGTCGCTCGAAGTCTATGGCACCGACGGCAAGATGATCATCCAGTTCTTCGGTAAGCGGCATGAGGGCGAAAGCGAGCGCGAAGACTGGCGCTTTCTGGCCGAAAACATGCCGCGTATCCCAAGCCCGACCGCAGCCTGAGGAAAACGACGATGGTTCTTTTCTCCAGGCTGCCATCGGTCTCCAGGTCGGCGCTTGGTCCTGCGGCCGCTGTTTTCCTGGCGTTCGCCGCGCTGATGCCCGCTCAGGCCGCCGAAGGCATCGCGACTTTTGCCGACCGCTCGAGGATCGTGGCCATCGGCGGCTCGATCACCGAGATCGTCTACGCGCTCGGCGAACAGCATCGCCTTGTCGCGCGCGATTCGACCAGCCGCTATCCGCAAGCGGCGGCGGAACTGCCCGATGTCGGCTACATGCGCCAGCTGTCGCCGGAGGGTGTGCTGTCGGTCAATCCGTCGGGCATATTGGCCCTGCACGGCAGCGGACCGAAGGAAGCCGTCGACGTCTTGAAGAAATCAAGAATCCCGTTCATCGAGGTGCCCGAGCGCTATGATAATCAAGGCATTCTCGAAAAGATCCACATCGTTGGCAAGGCGCTCGGCGTCGACGCCAAGGCCGATGCGCTGGCAGCCGAGATTGACGCCAAGCTGAAGGCAGCCGAAAAGCAGACCGCCTCGATCAAGGAGCGCAAGCGCATCCTGTTCGTGCTGTCGATGCAGGGCGGCAAGCTGCTTGCCGCCGGCAGCGACACCGCAGCCGACGGCATCATCAAGCTTGCGGGCGGCATCAACGCCATCGACGGCTTTGCCGGCTACAAGCAATTGTCGGACGAGGCAGTCATCACCGCCAGGCCGGACGTGATCCTGATGATGAACAATGCCGGACCGGCCACCGCGGATGACGAATTGTTTTCGAACCCTGTCGTGGCTTCGACGCCGGCGGCCCGCAAGCTGATCCGCATGGACGGCGGCTATCTGCTCGGCTTCGGCCCGCGCACGGCCGACGCTATCCACGATCTCGCCGTCTCGCTCTATGGCGGCCAGGTCACGGATTGAGCGCGATGGCCGATCAGTCGATCGCTGATGCGGCGGGCATCATGGCGACGGCAGCCGAGGGTGACCGTTCGCGGCGCGCCCGCCTCGTCATCGTGCTGCTCTGCGTCGGGCTGGCTATCGCCGTGCTGTTGTCGCTGACCTCCGGCGCATCCGATGCCTCGGCCATCGGTGTCATGCACGACTGGCTGTTCGGCGCGTTGCCCGGCGACGCGGCATTGAGCGCCCGCGACCATGTGATCATCCATGACATCCGTCTGCCGCGCGTCATTCTGGGCGTACTGGTCGGCGCATCGCTTGCCGTCTCCGGTGCCGTCATGCAGGGTTTGTTCCGCAATCCGCTGGCCGACCCCGGCCTGATCGGCGTTTCGGCCGGATCGAGCCTCGGTGCGGTCGCCGTCATCGTGCTTGGCTCGACGATGCTGGCGCCGCTGACCTCGGCGCTCGGCACGCTGGCTCTGCCGCTGGCTGCGTTCTGCGGCGGGCTGGCGACGACATTGCTGCTCTATCAGGTCGCGACACGGCAAGGCCGGACCTCGGTCGCCACCATGCTGCTCGCCGGCATCGCGCTGGCGGCGCTTGCCATGGCGCTGACCGGCATCCTGATCTTCATGGCCGACGACCGGCAATTGCGCGACCTGACCTTTTGGCAGCTCGGCTCGCTGGGCGGCGCAACCTGGCAAAAAATCGGCTCCGTCGGGCCGATCATCGTGCTGGCGCTGGCGGCAATGCCGTTCCTGGCGCGCGGCCTCAACGCGCTGGCGCTTGGCGAGGCGACGGCCGGCCATCTCGGCATTCCGGTGCAGCGGCTGAAATACACCGCGATCGTCGGCGTCTCGGCAGCGGTCGGCGCGTCGGTCGCCGTCAGCGGCGGCATCGGTTTTGTCGGCATCGTCGTGCCGCATTTGCTGCGCCTGCTGATCGGCCCCGACAACCGTTACCTGCTGCCGGCATCGGCGCTGCTCGGCGCCGCGCTGCTGCTGTTGGCCGACGCCGTTGCCCGCACCATCGTTGCCCCGGCCGAATTGCCGATTGGGATCGTCACCGCGGTCGCCGGTGCCCCGTTCTTCCTGTGGATCCTGCTGCGCAAGCGCGGCGTCATCGACCTGTGAAAGTTTGCCTATGATTGAAGCGCGCGATGTCTCGGTGGCGATCGGCGGCAAGCGCATTGTCGCCAATGTCGATTTCGAGGCGCGGCCGGGCGAAATCGCGGCCATTGTCGGCCCCAACGGTTCGGGCAAGACGACCTTCCTCAGAGCACTGTCCGGCGATCTTGGCTATTCGGGAGAGGTCACCATCAACGGCCGCAATCTATCGGCGATGAAGCCGGTCGAGGCGGCGACGGTGCGCGCGGTGCTGCCGCAGGCGACGACGCTGTCCTTCCCGTTCACTGTGCGTGAGATCGTCAGGCTGGGCCTGGTCGGCGGGCGCTCCGGCGCGCTGCCCGGCGAGGACCAGCGCCTGCCCGAACGCGCGCTGGCGCGCGTCGACCTCGACGGTTTTGCCGGCCGCTTCTACCAGGAATTGTCCGGCGGCGAGCAGCAGCGCGTGCAGCTTGCCCGCGTACTCTGCCAGGTCTGGGCGCCGGTGCTCGACGGCAAGCCGCGCTATTTGTTCCTCGATGAGCCGGTGTCCAGCCTCGACATCAAACACCAGCTGATCATCATGGACATCGCGCGTGATTTCGCCAGACGGGGCGGCGGCGTGGTCGCCATCCTGCACGACCTCAATTTGACGGCGATGTATGCCGACCGGATTTTCGTCATGCATCGCGGCAGGCTCGCCGCTACAGGTTCGCCGCAACAGGTACTCAGCGATGAGCTGATCGAAAAGGTCTTCGATTGCCGGCTGAAGGTCGGCGTGTTGCCTGCAGGAAACATGCCGTTCGTTTTGCCGCAATCGGCAGCTTAGGCAATCAGAAAAATCAGGCGGCCGGCGCCCGTTGCACCAGCATGTCGATGCCGAGCAGGTGTCGCACATTCGGGCGCGCCGCCACCAGATCGGCGATCGTGTAGCGCGACAGCACGGCGAAGAAGGCGTTGAGCGCTTCGCGCAATGCCGAATTCAAGGCGCAGCTGTCGACCAGCGGGCATTCGGCGGCGTCGTTCTCGAAGCACTCGGCCATGGCAAAGCTTTCCTCCGTCACCCGCACGACATCGAACAGGCTGATCGTTTCGGCCGCGCGACCGAGCCTGACGCCGCCATTCCTGCCGCGCACCGTTTCGATCAAGCCGTTTTCGACCAGTGGCTGCAGGATCTTGAACAGGAAAAGTTCCGATACCGAATAGGCGGCGGCGATCTCGGGGATGCGGCTCAGCCGTTCGGTATTGGCGGCGCAATACATCAGAATGCGCATGGCGTAGTTGGTCTGACGGGTAAGCCGCATTGTGTCCTCACATAGCAGTGGTTGGGGTCAATATGGCCTATAGTTTGGAACAATTCCAGACTGGCGCTGCATAATAGATGAATTCAGGCGTCAAGTTTGCATGCGCGATTGCGCGCACCGGGATCAGCGGCGCGCTTTCTGTGGGAAGCGACATTAGATAAGTTCGCATGATCGATCAGGAGCGGCCCACCATGTCACGACCAGCCCCGGTTCTTGCATCCGTCGCGTTCGCCCGGTTCGACACCGACGCCGATGCCAAGCTTTCGGCGCTCAGGCGCACCAAGTTCGCTGCCACCGCAGCACTTGCGTTTTGCGTGCTGATCTTTGCGGCGGCGAAATCGTTCGAGAGCCGGCATGCGTGGTTGGGCTTTGTTGCCGCTTTCGCCGAGGCGGCGACGATCGGCGGGCTGGCCGACTGGTATGCGGTGGTAGCGCTGTTTCGGCGGCCACTCGGCCTGCCGATCCCGCATACGGCTATCATCCCGGAGAACCAGAACCGAATCGCCGACAATCTCGGCCGCTTCATCGAGGTCAATTTCCTGGCGCCGGAGCCGGTGCGCGAAAAGCTCGCCGAAGTCGATTTTTCCGCGCTGGTCGCGGACTGGCTGGCCGACCCGAACCGCGCCGCCGACCTGTCGCGTTTTGTCGGCCGGCTGGTGCCGCAGACGCTGGCGGCGGTCGAGCAATCCGGACTGCGCGGCTTCGTCACCAGCCGTATGCTGGAGCAGATCGAAAAGGTGCCGCTGGCGCCGCTCGCCGCCGAGTTGCTGTCGGCGCTGACTGACGATCGCCGCCACCAGAAACTATTCGACGAGTTCACCAAGGTGGTCGGCCGCTTCTTGAGCGACGAGCAGGCGCTGGCGACGATGCGCGAGAAGATCCGCGAGGAACTGCCGTCGCTGTTCAACCTGTTTCGCGCCGACGCCTATCTGTTGAAGAAGATCGTTGCGTCGGCCGGCTCGCTGCTCGATGAAGTGCGCGCCGATCCGCACCATCCAATGCGCGCCGAATTCGACCTTTTCGTCGCGACTTTCGTCGAGCGGCTGAGGACATCCAAACAATATGCCAGGCGCGCCGAAAAGCTGAAGCGAGATTTCCTCGCCCGGCCGGAACTCAGCGCTCTGGCCGGCGACATGTGGGAGAGCCTGCGGCTGTTCATCGAGCAGGACGCCAAGGCGCCGAATTCGATGATCCGCGACCATCTCGCCACCATGTTCGTCGAGGTCGGCCGCCATCTTGCCGACGACGCGCAGATCAGGGCCGACATGAACCAGGGGTTCATCGTGGCGCTGGCATCCTTCGTCGAAAGCCAGAAGAGCGGCGTGTCCAAATTCATCGCCGACCAGGTCAAGCGCTGGGACCTCGCGCAACTGACAAGGCTGATCGAGATGAACATCGGCAAGGACCTGCAATATATCCGCTTCAACGGCATGATCATCGGTGGCCTTGCCGGGCTCGTGCTCTACACCGCCGAACGGCTGTTTCTCGTCGGCTGACCTCGTCCGAATGGACCGCTGAGCTTCGCTGCACTATCTTCCGTGCAGTGGCGGCGTTCACGGCAACAGGGGGAGAGTACCAGCATGGCAAAACGACCGGATTCCGAGTCCTTTATCGACATGTTCGGCAAGTTCGGCCGCGACCTGAAGCTGCCGAATGTCGATGTCGAAGCGATCCTCGCCCACCACGCCAAGAACCTGGAAGCGCTGGAGAAGTCGGCCAGGGCGAGTGCCGCCGGAGCGTCGGCGCTGTTGTCCAGGCAACGCGAGATGCTACAGGACACGCTGCGCGAAATCACCGACATGGCACAAAACTACAGGGCGCCCGGCAATCCCCAGGAAATGATGCAGAAGCAGGCGGCGTTCGCCAGGAGATCCTTCGAGACCGCGCTGAAGAATGCCGGCGAGATGGCCGAACTGGCGAGGGCGTCCGGCACCGAATCCATCGAAATCCTGCGCAGCCGCATCAAGGAGGCGATGGAGGAGATCCGCGCCGGCCACGACAAGAAATAAGCTGTTCCCCAGCAGCACGCTTGCCGGCGGCGAAGACTGGCGGTTCGCGGCCGAAGATTATGGGCTGGAATCGCACTGACGAATTGACAGGGGCGGCCCGTCGTGGTCCGGAACAGGCAAGCGATCGGGAAAGCAGGAATGACGCAGATACGGCCCACGACGCCGCCGACCTTCGAGCAACTCAGGGCGATGGCCGGGCAGGAATTAGGCGTCTCGGACTGGACGCTGGTCGATCAGCACCGCATCGACCAGTTTGCCGAATGCACGGGCGATCATCAATGGATCCATGTCGATCCCGAGCGGGCGAAGCGGCAAAGCCCGTTTCGCACCACGATCGCGCATGGCTATCTGACCCTGTCGATCATCGGCGCGCTGGCGCTTGAGATGGGCATCGTACCCGAAAACACGCAGGCCGCTTTCAACTACGGTTTCGACAAAGTGCGTTTCGTGGCGCCAGTCAGGGTCGGCTCGCGAATCAGGCTGCGCACCACGCTGTTGTCGATGGAAGACAAAGGCCCGGGGCAATATCTGATGAAGGCTTCCAATACGGTCGAGATCGAAGGCGAGCAGAGGCCGGCGCTGACCGCCGAGACGCTCGTCATGCTTTACGCACGCCGCAAGCGGGCCGGCACCTGAGAGACCGTTTGGAAACTCTACTCTGGCGGCCATCTGATCGCGTTTTCTGCGCTTCCGGCCTTCGCCGGCCGAAGCACCGATCAGCGGTCGTGGCAGTTAAGGCTACGGCCGGCGTAGGCCGGTGCTCACGGACCTAAATGTCCGCTGCGCTCCGGTTCTCGAAACCACCACCATATGACTCGCCAGAGCGAATTTCGAAACAGTCTCCGAGGACACGGGCTCAGACAGGCGTGCGGCGGTGCAAATCAGCGCGACATCGCCTGTTCAAGCGCCCTGAAAATCCGGTCGTCTCCGGACTGGGCGACGTTGAAGCGCATGAAACGGCTGGCCGACCGAGACAGGCTGAACGCATTGCCGGGCGCAAGCACGACGTTGGCCGACAAAGCGTGACGGGCGACATCCGCGGCATCTATCCCCTCCGGCAGCCTGCACCACAAAAACATGCCGGCCGGCTGATCTATCCATGGCACGATGCCGATGGCCTTCAGGCGGGCGCTGGTTTCTTCCACGGCGCGCGAGAGCCGCGCGCGCAGCAGATCGACGTGCTTGCGATAGAGGCCGTCCTTCAGCAGCGTCAGCACCAGTTCGGATGCAAGCCGCCCGCTGCCAAAGGACGTGGCGATCTTGAGATCGGTCAATCCTTCCATCCAGTCGCGAGGAGCGGCGATGAAGCCGCAGCGCACCGATGCCGAAAGCGTCTTGGAGAAGCTTCCGATATGGATGACCCGGCTGAGACCGTCGAAGGCCGCCAGCCGGGGCGCGGGCGTATGTTCGAAATCGGCGAAGATATCGTCCTCGATAATCGTCAGCCCCGACTGGTCGGCGAGCTTCAGCAGCCGATGGGCGGCGACGGGCGACAATATCGCGCCGGTCGGATTGTGGAGCGCGGAATTGGTGATGTAGAGGCGCGGCCGGTGCTCGTTCAGCGCTTGCGCGAACAGCTCGATGTCCGGCCCCGAGCGTGTGTAGGGAACGCTGATCACCTTGGCCCGATGGGCGCGCAACAGGGCATGGAAGTTGAAATAGCAGGGATCGTCGACCAACACGGTGTCACCCGGTTCGAGCAGAAACCTACACAGCAGGTCGATCGCCTGGGTGCCCGATTCCGTCAGCATGATCTGGTCCGGGGAGGCTTCGATACCGTGCTCGGCCATGCGCCGCGCCAGCAGATGGCGCAGCGCCGGCAAGCCGAGCGGCGTGCCGTAATCGGTCAGCGCGGCATCGTCGGCGCGGGCCATGGTCCGCAGTGCGCGGCGCAATCCGGCCTCGGGCATCCATGCGGCCGGCAACCAGCCGCAACCGGGTTTGAGCACATTGTCGCCAGCTTCCAGCGATTGGCGCGAGACCCACAGCGGGTCGACAGCACGGTCAAGCCTGGGGCCGATCTCGGCCAGTGACAGCGGAGCCAGCGATCCGGCGGCATAGAAACCCGAGCCCGGCCGCGAGCGGA
The DNA here is from genome assembly GCF_040320105.1 of Mesorhizobium sp. M0778. Classification (NCBI taxonomy): domain Bacteria; kingdom Pseudomonadati; phylum Pseudomonadota; class Alphaproteobacteria; order Hyphomicrobiales; family Phyllobacteriaceae; genus Mesorhizobium; species Mesorhizobium sp. M0778. The sequence goes on from NZ_JAMYPA010000002.1 coordinate 181,230, forward strand.
TCATGCCTTCCGCCGCAAGACGCTCATAGGCTTCGACCACGGTGGATTTGGAAACCTGCATGGCCTTGGCGAAAGCCCGGATCGAAGGCAGCCGCATTCCCGGTGTCAGGCTGCGCGCGGCGATCCTGTGCCTGATCGTCGCCATGACGGTTTCGACAAGCGTCCGGCTGCCCTCATCTGTTGTCGTCTGCTCGTCCATCCGTACTGCTCAGCCTACCATGACGGTTTTGTCGAACTGTACCTCATTGTCTCTGGCGGAGCCATACGCCCGGCCCGATAGAGGGCGAAACGAGCGGGGCATCGATGGACAAGGCGGTGAGTGGTGGGGCGGCGAGTAGCTGGGCGGCGAGCGGCTGGGTCAACGGGTTCATAGGCGTGCTGATCTTCAGCGGTTCGCTTCCGGCGACGCGCGTGGCGGTGATGGATTTCGATCCGGTGTTCGTGACGGTCGCCCGTGCGGCTTCGGCGGGCATTCTCGGCCTCGCGCTGCTGCTCGTTTTTCGCCAGAAGCGACCGGAGCGGCAAGATCTGTTCTCGCTGGCGATCGTCGCGCTTGGCGTCGTGGTCGGCTTTCCCCTGCTGACAGCGCTGGCGCTCAAGCACATCAATTCGGCTCACTCGATCATTTTCGTCGGCCTGTTGCCGTTGGCGACCGCGATCTTCGGCGTGGTTCGAGGCGGTGATCGCCCGAAACCGGCGTTCTGGCTGTTCTCGTGTCTCGGCAGCGCCCTTGTTGCCGGTTTTGCAGTGACGCATGGCCTCTCGGTCTCGCCGCTCGGCGACATCTTGATGCTGGCCGCCATCATCGTGTGCGGATTGGGCTATGCCGAGGGAGCGGCGCTGTCGCGCAAGCTCGGCGGCTGGCAGGTGATCTCGTGGGCGCTGGTGCTGTCGCTGCCGGTCATGCTGGCGCTGACGTTCATCACCATGCCGCCGTCGCTCGAAAGTGCCGGCAGGGGCGCGTGGATAGGTTTGGCGTATGTGTCGCTGTTCAGCATGCTGATCGGTTTCGTGTTCTGGTATCGCGGCCTGGCGCAAGGCGGCATCGCCGCGGTCGGGCAGCTGCAACTGCTGCAGCCTTTCTTCGGCCTTGGGCTGGCGGCAGCGCTGCTGCATGAGCAGGTCAGTCCCGCCATGATCGCCGTCACCGCCGCCGTCGTGCTTTGCGTCGTCGGCGCCAAGAGATATGCGAGATAGGTGCGCCGGCGCAGTCTTGAACTCGATACAATCGCGTCCAGTTGATACCAAGAGCTGCCGACCTGGCGGAACGGCGTCTCCGAGGCGCCGAATCGGCCAGCGTGGCGCAAGGCGCGAAGTGGGCCTTGCGCGGCGTGGAGAAAAAGGGGCAATTTTGGTGCCTGGGATCCAGAAGATACGCTTGTCCTCGGGTGGCGAGGTGGCCGTCCGGACGGCTGGTGATGCTTCCGAACCCGCGCTCGTGCTGCTGCACGGCTTTCCTAGCTCGTCGCGGACGTTTCGCGACGTGATCGCGCCGCTCTCCGGCAGCGTCTATGTCGTGGCGCCGGACCTGCCGGGCTTCGGCGCATCCGATCTGCCGCCCGAGCCGTCGTTCGACATGCTGGCCAGCGCGATTGAAGAGCTGCTCTCGCGTCTCAACGTTGGCCGCAGGTTTCTCTATTTGCATGATTTCGGAGCCCCGGTAGCGCTTCATCTCGCCATGCGCGCCCCGGAACTCGTCGAAGGCCTTGTCGTCCAGAATGCCAATGCCCACCGCTCCGGCTTTGGTTCGCAATGGGCAGACACATTGGACTTCTGGGCTGAGCCGAATGCGGCGAATGAGCAGGCCGCCACCGCCCATCTCACCCTCGAGGGAACCCGCGACCAGTACGTCGCCGGCCTGCCAGCCGAGATCGCGGCGCAGATCGATCCAGGTGGTTGGATTGAAGACTGGCGGGTCATGTGCCTGCCGGGACGACTTGATCTGCAGAAGGCGCTCATTGCCGACTACGGCCGATATGTCGACCGGTTCGCGGCGGTGGCTGATTATCTGGCGAAGCGTCAACCCCGAGCGATGCTTCTTTGGGGTCGCCACGATGCCTTCTTCGACATTGCAGAGGTTCAATCGTGGCTTATGGATCTTCCCCGGATGGAGGCCCACGTCTTCGACGCAGGCCATTTCCTTCTGGAGACGCATGCGCTCAGGGCTGCTGAACTGATGCTGGAGTTCGTCGCTGGCGGCTCAGCTAAGCGCGCTGGCCGCGGCGACCAGAAATAATCGCAATGATCAAAGCCGCCACCACCAGGGCCGTCGCGACCTGGAAAGTGACCTGCATGCCGCGTGCGGCTGCCGCAGATGCCAATACCTGCCGACCGGTGCCTTCGCCTCCGCCAGCCGATGCGAAGGCAAACACCGCGCCCATCACCGACGCACCGGTGATCAGGCCGAGATTGCGCGACAGATTGAGCAGGCCGGAGACGACGCCGCGCTGGTCGGACGCGACGCCGGTCATCACGGCTGAATTGTTGGCGGTCTGAAACAGGCTGTAGCCGGTGCAGACGATGATGATTGGCACGACATAGCCGGCAATACCGAATTCCGCCTGCGACAGAATGAAGATACCAATGGCGAGATCGAGCAGGCCGACGATCATCATCCGGTGCGCCCCGAAACGATCGACCAGGCGTCCGGCCGGCAGCGCCGCCAAGGCCGTAACCAGAGGGCCGGCCGACAGAACCAGCCCGACCATGGCTGCGTCCAGCCCAAGCGCGCGCGACAGATAGAATGGCGCGACCACCAGCGTCGCCATCATCACGGTGGCGACGACCAGGCTCATGGCGAGGCTTGCGTTCAAGGCGCTATCGCGGAACCTCGCAGGCTGGATCAAAGGGTTCTCGGCGCTTGTCTGCGCAATGACGAACAGCAGGCCACCCACGGCAGCGGCAATCAGCAAGCCGACATTGAGAGAACCAAAACTGCCGCGCCCAAGGGTCATGGCGAGCGCATAGGCGGCTAGCGTCAGCGCGAGCAAAGCCGTGCCGATGCCGTCGAAACCGCGGCGATCCGGTTCCGCTGACTTTTTTCCAGCCGGCAGGACGCGACGGGCGAGCGCGAAGGCCAGCGCCCCCAACGGCAGATTGATGAGGAAGATCGCTCGCCAGCCGAGACCGGCGATCAGCAGTCCGCCAAGCGAGGGGCCAAGCGTGGTGCCGATCGCGGACATGGCGCCGAGCAGGCCCATGGCGCTGCCGGTTTTTTCCCGGGGAACCGTGTCGGCGATAAAGGTCAGCGTCAGAGCCATCATGACGGCCGCGCCGAGCCCCTGTGCCGCCCTTGCGGCAATCAGCAGCCAGAGCGTCGGCGCGAGCCCGCAAAGCACCGATGCGAAGGTGAACAGGCCAATGCCGCCGAGCAATAGCGGGCGGCGGCCGAATATATCGGCGAGTCGCCCGGCGCTGACGATCAAGGTGGTGATGGCGAGCAGATAGGCAAGAACGACCCATTGCACGAGCTGGAACGATGCGCCGAATGCCTGCATCAGCGATGGCAGCCCGACGCTGGCGATGCTGGTGGCGAGCGACGACAGCAGCGTTGAAAGCGACAGGCTGGCCAACGCCCATCGGGCCGAGCGGACGCTCACCGGGGCCGTTTCATTCCCGATCTTTTCAGCCCCGGCCTTTTCAGCCCAGCTCTTTTCAGACCAAGTCTTTTCAGCGGTCGATGCCACGGTGAACTCCTCTGCCGGCAAGCCCCCAAAATCGGAGCTGTCGGAAGCTATTCCTCTGCTTGATGTGGCGGAAGGCGCAGTATTTGCATCTTATTCGTGCATGAAACGCCACGTCACCGCTGAGCTGTGTTATGGTCCTTCCATGTCGTCACCCGATCTCAATCTGCTTGTCGCCCTCGATGTGCTGCTGAGCGAGGGCAGCGTCGCCCGTGCTGCCGCGCGGCTGCACCTCAGTCCGTCGGCGATGAGCCGGACGCTGGCGCGGCTGCGCCAAGCGACAGGCGATCCATTGCTGGTCCGGGCCGGCCGTGGCCTGGTTGCGACACCGCGCGCGCAGGAATTGCAGCAGCAGGCAGGCCGCGTCGTGCAGGAAGCTGAAGCGCTCCTGCGCCCGGCCACCTTGCTCGACCTCTCATGCCTCGACAGCGTTTTTACGCTGCGCGCCAATGAAAGCTTCGTCGAGGAGTTCGCGCCGCGTCTCGTCGCCCGTATCGAAGCGGATGCGTCTGGCGTGCAGCTGCGTTTTGCGCCGAAATCCGACAAGAACGACATGTCGCTGCGTGACGCAGGGATTGATCTCGAAATCGGGGTTGCCGGTGAAACGAGCCCTGAAATGCGTATTCAGGCGCTGTTTCGCGACCGCTTCATCGGTGCGGTGCGAATGGGCCATGAGCTGAGCGAGGGTCCGGTGACGCCGGCCCGCTATGCGGCCGGCCGCCACATCAGCGTTTCGCGGCGTGGTCGCGAAAAAGGCCCGATCGACGAGGCCTTGAAACTGCTGGGTCTCCAGCGGACGATTGTGTGCATGGTTTCCAGCTTCTCGGCCACGCTCGCCATGGCGCGCGCCTCCGATTTGATCGCCAGCGTCCCCGAGCGGCACACGCTAGGCGCGCGCACGGGCATGTTCAGCTTTCCGTTGCCGGTCGACGTTGCCGAGGTCACGATCTCGATGCTCTGGCATCCGCGGCTCGACGCCGATCCGGCGCAACGCTGGTTACGCGCCTGCGTGCGGGAAGTCTGCGCCTTTCTCCGCTAATCCAGAGTCGGGTCGCTGATCTAGAATCGGGTCACCACGCCGATGCCGATGCCTTCGAAGCCGCCCATAGCCATCAATGCGGCCGGCGCTTCCTCGAGGCTGATCTTCTTGCCGACCAGCAGTTCGGGCTTAAGCTTGCCGGTGCGGATCATCTCCATCATCGCCTGATAGCGGAAAGCCTGCATGCCGTGGCTGCCGCGGATCTCGAGCTCGAAGGCGATCACCTTGTCCATCGGTATCTGCGGCCTGGCATGCTCGCCGAGCATCAGGCCGACCTGCACATGGCGGCCGCGCCGGCGCAGGTTCGCGATCGAGTTGAACGACGTCGTCGGATGGCCGAGCGCGTCCATCGACATATGCGCGCCGCCATTGGTGATCTGCTTGACTGCCTTGACCACGTTCGGCGTCTTTGCCGCGTTGATCGTCGCCACCGCGCCGATCGTTTTGGCGAAGTCCAGCTTCTCGTCGGTCAGGTCGATGGCAACGACATTGGCGCCCATGGCGCTGGCGATCATGATCGCCGACAGGCCGACGCCGCCGCAGCCATGCACGGCCACCCATTCGCCGGGCGTCACCCGGCCCTGGTCGACGATGGCGCGGAACGAGGTGACGAAGCGGCAGCCGAGGCTGGCGGCGGTGGCGAATTCCATCTCGTCGGGCAAGCGCACGAGATTGGTGTCGGCGTGGTCGATGGCGACATATTCGGCGAACGAGCCCCAAGCGGTGAAGCCGGGCTGGAACTGGTGCTCGCAGACCTGGTGGTTGCCCGAGGTGCATTCGGAGCAGCGGCCGCAGCCGACGGCGAACGGCACGGTGACGCGCTCGCCGGTCTTCCAGCGGGTCACCTGGCTGCCTGTGGAGACCACGACGCCTGCCAGCTCGTGGCCCGGCACATGCGGCAGGCGGATGCCGTCGTCGTGGCCCATCCAGCCATGCCAATCGCTGCGGCAAAGGCCAGTCGCCTCGACCTTGATGACGACGCCTTCCGGCGAAGGCGTCGGATCCGGCACGGTCTGGATCGTCGGCGCCTCGCCGAATTTTTCGAAGACGACGGCTTTCATCGGCAGTTCCTCATCACTTCATGCAATTTGCGGTCTACTCGGCATCGATCTGGTTCTCCGGCGCCGCCTTCTGGAACGCCGGCAGCGCCATGCAGGCGGCGTTGATGCGCGCGATCGTCGGGTAGGGCGTCATATCGACGCCGAAACGGGCATTGCTGGTGACCTGTGCGACCAGGCAGATATCGGCTAGCCCCGGCGTGTCGCCATGGCAAAAGGTCTTTGTCTCGGGCGAGGAAGCCAGAATCTTTTCAAGCGGCTGGAAACCTTCGTTCACCCAATGCCGGAACCAGTTGGCGACGTCCTGGTCGCCGGCGCCGAACAGCGTGCGCAACGAGGTCAGCACGCGCAGATTGTTCACCGGATGGATGTCGCAGGCGATCATCTGCGCCAGCATCCTGACGCGGGCGCGGCCAGGCGCATCCTTGGGCAGCAATGGCGGCTCGGGCGTGGTCTCGTCGAGATATTCGATGATCGCCAGTGATTGCGTCAGCAGCGTGCCGTCGCCCAGGATCAGAGCCGGCACCAGACCTTGCGGATTGACCGCGAGATAGGCGGGTTCGAGATGCTCGCCGTGGCGCAGATGATGCGGCACGTATTCGTAGGCGAGGCCCTTCATCTCCAGCGCGATCCGCACCCGGTAAGACGTCGAGGAGCGGTAGTAATTGTGAAGGACGATGTCGCTCATCGGATCACGGGCCCGGTTGGCCGATGGTCAGCTCGATTTCGCCGATGCCGTCGACGCCGCCGGTGATCTTTTCGCCCGGCCCGACCGCGCCGACGCCGGCCGGCGTGCCGGTGAAGATCAGGTCGCCGGGCTTAAGTTCTACCGCCTCGCTGCAAATCGAGACGATGTCGGGAACCGGCCAGATCAGTTCGGCGAGGTCGCCGTCCTGCCTGATCTTGCCGTTGACGGCGAGCCAGATACGGCCCTTTTCGGGATGGCCGGATGTTTGTGCCGGAACCAGCGGGCCGCAGGGCGCCGAACGGTCGAAGGCTTTCGACCAGTCCCACGGTCGTGCCGCCTTCTTCGCCTCGTCCTGAAGGTCGCGGCGGGTCAGGTCGACACCGACGCCGTAGCCCCAGACATGGTTCAGCGCCCGCTCGCGCCGGATGCGGAAGCCGGCTCCGCCGATCGCGACGACTAGCTCGATTTCGTGATGCAGGTTTTGGGTCAGCGGCGGGTAGGGGATGATCGTGCCCGAACCGACCGCCGCATCGACCACTGCGTCGCCTGGCTTGGTGAAGAAGAAGGGCGGGTCGCGCTCATCATTGCCGAGCTCGCGGGCATGGGCGGCGTAGTTGCGGCCGACGCAGAAGATGCGACGCACCGCAAAACGCTGCGGCGAGCCGGCGACGGCCACCGACGGGGTTGCGGGCAGGGGGAGGGCGAAGTCTGTCATGCACTGTCTCTGCTTCAGTGAATCTGTCGCCGGCACATTCGGCCGATTTGGATCACCGGGCAAGGCATTGCATTTCAGAAGAGCTACGCCCCGCCGCGCGGCGCGGCCTGAATTTAGTCGCTCGTGTCCTCGTCCGTGCCCTGGCGGGCGGGCTCGGAGAGCCTTGCGTCCGAAACCAACCACTCAGCCACGATCAGCCCGTGAGGCGCGCACGAAACAACGTGGAGCCGTCCGTCAGGCGCGACCTGGAGATATCCCGGAATCCAGCCTCGGTCATCCATGCGCGATACTGACCTTCAGTGTACGATTCGCCGTGGCGATAGAGGTTCAAGAAGGTGAGATTCAGAAAGACACCCTCAGGCGGGCCGAGGCGGTCGTCATCGACGACACCCCACCCCGCAATTGCGATCTCGCCTCCGGGTGTGAGGCAACGCGCCGCGTTCAGGATCGAACTGCGCGCCTGGTCCGGCGGAAGGACCTGGACGACGGCCTTCAGGATCGCCAGGTCGTGCCGACCGATCGATGGTGCGACAGTTATGTCCCCCTCTTCGACAACCACGTCGTCGGCACCGTATTCTGACAGGATATCTGGCGCGACCGCTGCCACCGTTGGGAGTTCCATCAGCGTCGCCGCAATCTGCGGCCGCCGCTCGCGAAGTCCGACGAGAATGGTCCCGGAGCCCCCGCCGATGTCGATCACCGAACCGATCGCAGAGAGGTCCATCTCCCGGGCCAGATGTCGGCCGAAAATCACCCCGCCCGGTGCGAGCAGGCGGCTGAAGGCCGCCGCGGCCTCGGGCCCCGCTTCGGAAAAGTCGTGCAGCGCAGCCGGCCGGTTCTGTCGCAGCGACTCTGCGGTCAGCAGGTCGGCTCCCCAGAGCTCGCGCAGGAGCGCATGATCGCCGCCGCGGTAGGTCGGTTTGGACGCGTCGAGGAAGGCCGACGCTTCGGCTCCATTGCGAAATTGACCATCCTTGACTTCGAGGAGACCGATGCTGGCGAGCGCGTAGAGGAGCCGCGACAGACGATCGGGCTCGACTTTGAGCGCGGCCCCAAGGCTGTCGGCAGTCACCGCGCTGCCGCCGAGCCGGGTGAAGATGCCGAGGTCCAGCCCGGCGCGAAGCGCCAAGGCGGGGGGCACCGCTGCGATCAGGTTGTCGATCCGATCAGAATCCACCATGCCACATTCCCTTCCGCGATCCAGAACCGACTTTGAGCTCAACTTGCTGGTTACACCGCATATGTGACACTTCCGTTCGGCATGTCCGTCCACCAGTTTGGTGACAGACCCTCTCTTTATCGAAGGAGAAACACAAGGCCTTCCACCGGCGCCGGCGACAATGGCCTCTTCCGTTCGAAGGAGATCGAGGCGGCGCTCGCCGGAAGCTTCGTGGCCTCGGCACTGGCCGGCGTTAAAGTCGCGGCGGATAATTTGATGAGCGACATGAATGGTCGGCCGACTACCGCGCCAGTCTCGTGGCTGCCGCCAACGCCTGAGACCACCGACCTTCGGTTTTGGGGAAGGGGCCTTAACGGCCCTTTTCTGTCCGTCCCGTACTTCGGGCGTGTCGTTATCTCGCACTTGCACAAAGTTCTGGTGCGCTGCAATATAGCTGGAGGAATGCGGCCTCCAGCCCGCCTTTCGCAGAAGGGACCGGCATGACGGACATCTCCGCGGCGCGTCTTGTCGTGTCCAGGCCTGTCGCCGATAGCTCGGCAAGAACCAGGCTTGCCTATCTCGACGGCTGGCGTGGCCTGTCGATCGCGCTGGTGCTGATCGGCCATTTCTTCCCCGTTCCCGGCATCAATCTCGGCGTCCTGGGCGTCGAATTCTTCTTCGTGCTCAGCGGCCGGCTGATGGCCGAGATCCTGTTCGTCGAACACTATCCGCTGAAGAAATTCTTCAAGCGCCGGTTCTCCCGCATCTACCCGGCACTGATGGTTTTCGTCGTCGCCGCGGTGGTTGCCTTGTCCGGCACATTCATCGCCTTCAAGTGGAAGGCGGCGCTGACGGCGCTGACGTTCACTTACAACTACGCCGGAATTCTCGTCACCCGCGCCGGCGCGCTCGACCATATCTGGTCGCTCTGCGTCGAAGAGCACGCCTATGTCATCCTGGCGCTGATCGGCGTCGTCGTCTCGGGGCAGTCCCGGGTCATCGTGCTGCTCGGCGCATTGTCGGTGCTGGCCATGGCAAACGGCGCCATCTCCTACTGGGTGCTCGGAATAGGCTACGAGTCCACCTATTGGCGCACCGACGTGCACATCGCCTCGATCCTGCTGTCAGCGGTGATATGCCTGCTCAAGGCCGACGACAGGCTGCCGGCGCTGCTCAAGGGCCCACATGTCGCCCTGGCGGCCGCTGTCGTGGCGGTTCTAGTGTTCATGGCTGCCGTGCCAACCCCGATCCACTATCTGGTCGCGGTGCCGCTGTTGGCCCTCGCCGTCAACTCGCTCGACTTCAGCAGTTGGTACCTGACCGGGTTTCTATCCTCCCGGCCGATGACGATGCTGGGGCTGTGGTCGTATTCGCTCTATCTTTGGCAGCAGCCCTTTTATCAATTCGTCGACATACAAGGCAGTTCGCCGTGGCTGATGTTGGCGGCGGCGTTCGCTTGCGCTCTGTGCAGCTACTACATCGTCGAAAAGCCGACCCGCTCCTGGCTGAACCGCAATTGGTAGGGCGAGGCGGCTGCCGTTCAGCCGGCGATCCGTCTTAGATAATACCGCACGGCTTTCTTGCCGCCGTGGATTACCGCGTCGCCCACTTCCATGAAGCCGAGTGCCGCGTGGAAGGCGTCCGAAGCCGGATTGGGTGGCTCGGCATTGACCTCGCAAGTGACGATCGCCTGGCCGGCGCGTGACGCCTGCTCGAACAGATCCTCGTACAGCCGGCGGGCATGACCCCGGCCGCGCGCATTGGCGCCGACCACGACGCGATCGACATAGACGAAGCGCGGATAGCGCTCGCGAAACCACAGGAAATTCGGGCTGTCGTAGCTTGCGTCCTGGTCGAAGGTCATGATGAAGGCTTCGAGTGCACCGATACGGCGCGCGTAAAACGCTTCGCCAAGCAGGAAGGAAAGGCGCTCAGGTTCGAGCCATGATAATTCCGCAGCGTGCTCGTTGTTGAGCGCGAGGATTGCGGGCTCATCCCGCGGCAAAACCAGCTCGATCGGCAATCGCGTTTCAATCATTTTCTTTCTTCTGTCTTCCAGGATCATGCCCGGGCAGCGGCGATGGTCGCCGCCACCAGTACCTCGTCGGTCACGGTGTTGCGGTATTCGCGGTCGAGGTCGGTGCCGCCCATACCGACTTTCGGGTTGCGATAGCGCATGGCGCTCGGCACGTCCTTGAGCGCGGCGAAGTGCATTTCGCTCACCCCGGTTTTCCTCCGCACCTCGGCAATGTTCTGCGGGTCAAGCCCGCCGCAGCCGAGGATGATGATGCGGTCGCCAGCCTGCCTGACCAGATCGGCGAGCAGGTCCGCGCCCTCCAGCGCCGTGTCGCGCTGGCCGCTGGTCAGCACACGGCCGACCTTGCAGCGGATCAGCGATTCCAGTGCCTCGGTCGGGTCGCGGGTCATGTCGAAGGCGCGGTGGCAGGTGACGTTCAAGCTCCCCGCTGCCTGCGCCAGTTCGCTCATGCGCTGCTCATCGATCGTGCCGTCGGCAGCGAGGCAGCCGATAACGACACCGGCGACGCCAAGCTCGGCAAGCGCTCGGACATCGGCGAGCATCGAACGATATTCGGCCTCGCTATAGAGAAAATCGCCGCCACGCGGCCGCACGATGACGTGGAACGGGATCGTCGCTAATTCAAGCGCCGTGCGCACGGTGCCGAAGCTCGGCGTGATGCCGCCCTCGACCAGGCTGGCACAGAGCTCGACACGGTCGGCACCGGCGGCTTGCGCGGCCAGCAGGCCGTCTATGCCTTCGACGCAGATCTCGATCAGCGGCAGGCGAGGGCGTTCGGTCTCGGTCATGGGCGATCCGTTGATGATTTCAGCTGGCCAGCGGTAGCATCGGGCACGGTGCCTTGAAAGCCGGAAGTGTGGGCTCAATGTGCTTGCGGGCGCGCCTGCCATTCCGCCGCTTGACACATTCATAACTTAAGCGTTATACGTAACTCATAGCTGATGGGTTATTGGTTCTCATGGAGAGCGCGTTGTTGAATAGCCCAGCCAAACCGCAAACAACGGGTCCCAAGTCATGACTGAAGCAACCACAATCGAAACCAAATCCATTGTCGTCGAGCGTCTGATCCCGCATGCGGCTGAAAAGATATGGCGCGCACTGACCGTGCCGCATCTGGTTGCCGAATGGCTGATGGAGAACGACTTTGCGCCTGAGCAAGGCCATCGCTTTACCTTTCGCGCGACGCCGGTGCCTGGCTGGTCCGGCGTGACGAACTGCGAGGTGCTGAAGATCGAGCCGCCACGCCTGCTCGCCTACAGCTGGGGCGACGGCACCGAATCCGACAGCGGTCTGAAGACCGTGGTGACATGGTCGTTGACGCCCGAAGGTAAAGCGACGCGGGTGCGCATGGAGCATTCCGGGTTCCGGTCCGAGGACGAGCGCGGCTACATCGGCATGGGAAGCGGTTGGCCGCGCATTCTCGAGCGGCTTGAGCGGGTGACTGCCTGGCAAAGCTGAATATCCCGGCGCTCGCCTTGCCGCAACGCGGCGGCCGGCGAACTGACAGAACCAAGAAATATCGAGACCCCGGATGTTCGTCGTCCGGGCTTGAGAAAACACGCCCGAAGGAGACCACTATGCAAGCACGATTGAAAAACCCGGTGATGCTCATTCCTGGCGCTCTGCAGGCGCTGCTCGCGCTGGACAAGTCGACGGAAACGGCCGATCTGTCCTATGTGACGCGCAAGCTCGTCCATTTGCGCGCCAGCCAGATCAACGGATGCAGTGTCTGTATCGATATGCATGCACGCGAATTGAAGAAGGCCGGTGAAAAGGATGAGCGCGTCTTCACCGTGTCGGCCTGGCGGGAAACACCTTACTTCACCGACGCCGAGCGCGCCGCGCTGGCGCTGACCGAGGCGGCGACCCGGTTAGCCGACCGGCCAGACCCGGTGCCGGATGCGGTCTGGGATGAAGCCGCCCGGCACTATGACGAAAAGGCGCTTGCCGCACTGGTCGTCCAGATTGCCCTGATCAATGCGTTCAACCGTCTCAACGCAACCACCAGACAGATGGTCGGCGCCTGGGGCTGAACGGGGCCGGGTTCTCGCAAAGCCACATCAGATCCGCAGCTTGTGAGAATTCGCGCGCACGAAGTCGATGAAGGCCCGCAGCTTCGGCGGTACCAGGCGGCGGCTGGGATAATAGAGGTGGAGCGGCTCGTAAGCGGGACAGAAAGGCTCCAGCACCTTGACCAGCGCGCCTGAGGCAAGAAGCGGCGCGGCGAGCCCCTCGACCGCGAAGGCGAGGCCAAGCCCTTGCGCGGCAGCAGTAATGCACAGCGGAAGCGTGTTCACGACCAGACATGCGTCCGGTGTGAAAGCGACTTCGCGTTCATCCACGGTGAACTCCCAGGGCGAGATCGCGCGGGTGCGGGTGAGGGCGAATGCGATGCAGCGATGGGCGGCGAGGTCGGCCGGCCGCTTCGGCGTGCCGTTGCGCGCCAGATAGTCCGGGCTGCCCACCACGACCATCTGCAGGGGCCCGCCCAGGCGCGCGCCGATCATATCTTTCTCGAGAAGCTCGCCGATGCGCAGGCCGGCATCGAACCCCTCGGCGGCGATGTCGACGAAGCTGTCGTCGAAGATCAGATTGAGCCGCACTTCTGGATAAGCATCCATGAACGGCCGCATCAGTGGCTCGATCAGCAGCGGGGCGGCGATCCAGGGCAGGCTGAGGCGCAGCGTGCCGGCAGGACGATCGCGGGTCTCGCGCAGCGCCGCACCAGCCGCCCAGATGTCTTCGGCTGCCGGGCGCACATGGTCGAGGTATTGGGCGCCAGCTTCGGTCAAGCCAACGCTGCGGGTCGTGCGGTTGAGCAGCCGCACCCCCAGGCGCTCCTCAAGTCCTTTGACCGCCTCGCTCAACGAGGCCGGAGCGACGCCGAGCTCGGCGGCGGCGCGGGTGAAGCTCCTGGCCTCCGCAACTTTTACGAAGGCGACGATGCCGCTGAATTGGTCGAGGCGCATTGTAAGGTTTTTCCAAATAGCCCTGTCGAACTCTACTGGTTTTTCCGGTGAACAAAAGGCGTCATGTTGGGCTCGACGAACGGGCCTCGCTGTTGCGAGGGCCCGAACGGGCAAGGAGACAGGACCGATGACCAGGCTCGCTTCACTCGCCGCCGGCGCTCTTCTGGCGGTGTCTGCCGCCCCGGCGAATGCCGGGCCGCTGGAGGACAGCAACATCCAGCTCATCAAGGACTACTACGCAGCTTACGCGACCGGCAATCCTGAGGCCGTGCGGCCCTTCCTCGCGCCCGACATCGTGTGGCGCATTCCCGGTCATCATCCGCTCGCCGGCGACAAGCGCGGGCCGGACGAGGTGGTCGCCTTTTTCCGCGGCCTGGCCGATGGCAAGTTCAAGGCCGAGCCGATCTTCTTCCAGGCGCAGGGCGACCTCGTCGTCGATGTCCATCGCGGCTGGTCGAATGTCGGCTCAGGTCCCGAGATCGACCAGCTCTATGCGCTGATGTTCCGCATCAAGGGCGGCAAGATCGCCGAGGCACAGAATTTTTTGACCGACATGTATCAGTCGGACGCCTTTTACTGGGCGCATTACCCGCTGAAGCCATTGCCCGGCCGACTGGCTGGCGAGCGCTGAGACGGCGGTCTTTCTTGCAACGCGCCGCGCTTCTCACTCCAAGCCAAAGGAGACTTGCGATGCTTAAAACCCTGACACTTGCTGCAGCAACCGCCGTGGCGCTCGCCGCCTCCAATGCCTTCGCCGCACCGCGCATCGAGCGCGTCGCTTTCGCCTCGAACGGTGAGCAGATCGTCGGCGAGCTCTATCTGCCGGAGGATCTGGACGCGGCGAAACTTCGGCCCGCGCTGGTCGTGACCGGCGCCTGGATGACGGTAAAGGAACAGATGCCGGCCCGCTATGCCCGCGAGATGGCCGACCGCGGTTTCATCGCCTTGACCTTCGATTTTCGCGGCTGGGGCGAAAGCGGCGGCGTGCGCCGCCAGTACGAGGATCCTAACGCCAAGATCGCCGACATCGAAGCGGCGGTCGCCTATCTCGCGACCCGGCCCGAGACCGATCAGGACCGCATCGGCGGGCTCGGCATTTGCGCCAGCTCCGGCTACATGGTCACCGCTGCGGCCGAAAACGTCGCGATCAAGTCGGTCGCCCTCGTTGCGCCCTGGTTGCAGGATGCCGAAGGGGTCGAGCAGACCTATGGCGGCGGGGACGGTGTCGCCAGGCTCGAGGCCGCGAGCGATGCGGCCGAGGCGGAATATCGCCGCACCGGCAAACAGGCATTCCTGCCCGCTGCTAGCTTGACCGACGAGCGCGCGGTCATGTTCAAGGTGCCTTACTACACCGAACCCGATCGCGGCATGCTCCCGGCCTGGCGCAACGAGGCCGATCCCGCCTTCTGGCGCGGCTGGTTGAGGTTCGATGCAATCCAGGCTGCTCCGCGCCTGCACCAGCCTTTTCTGATGGTGCATAGCGAGGCGGCTGCCATTCCGCAGGGCGCGCACAAGTTCTACGCGCGGCTGACCAGTTCCAGGCAGGAGATGTGGCTAGACAATGTCACCCAGTTCGATTTCTACGATCGTGCCGCGCCGGTGAAGGCGGCGAGCGATGCCGTCGCCGCGCACTTCCGCGCAACGCTGGGCGGTGCAGGGGAGGCGGGACAATGAGCCTCGTCACCCGCCGGTATGTCTTGGCCTCGGCGGTTTCAGCCGCGATGATTTCCGCCATCTCGGCGCCCGCCTCGAGCGCTCCGGGAGATGCGCTGACGGTCGAAGACAGGATCGTGATCGCCGAGGCAGTTGCCGGGATCGGCCTCTATGCCGATCTGCGTGAATGGAACCGGGTCAAATCCTATTTCGCGGCCCGTGTCACGACCGACTATACCAGCCTCTTCGGCGGCGAGGTCACGACCAGCGGCCGCGACTCCCTGATCGCCCAATGGCAAGCGCTGCTGCCGGGCTTCGACGCCACCCAGCACCTCATCACCAACGTCATTGTCGAAGGCGCGGATAAGCATGCGGTTGCACGCAGCCATGTCCGCGCGACCCACTGGATCGGTTCCCGGTTCTGGACGGTCGGCGGCAGCTATCTACACCGGCTGGTGCGGACGTCGGAAGGTTGGCGCGTCAAGGCAATCTCCATCCGCCGCTTGTACGAAGAGGGAGATCGCGCCCTTTTGACCGCCGCTGCCGACCGGGTGAAGGCGGAGGCCAAATGAGTGTTCGGATTTGCGCATGCCCAGTCGCGCGGCGAGGTTGCTCGGAGCAACGGCAACGTGAATATTGATCGAATGTCGGGGCAGGCTTGGCGCATGCGGCATTAGTGCCGCCAACCGCGGAGACAGGACATGACCCTTTCACTGCAGGAGGTTTCCGATCGGCTTGAGATCGAACAGCTGCTTGCTCGCTATTGCTACGCTGTGGACGATCGCGACTGGGAAGCCTATCGGAAAATATTCACGCCCGACGCCGTGCTTGACGACACTGTAACAGGTGGAATCAGGAGCGGTGTGGATGAGCATGTTGCTTATATGAAAGGCGCCCTATCGAAGATATTGATCTCGCAGCACGCCATTTCAACAATCCTTCTTGATCTCCGAGGGGATGAGGCCAGCGCGCGCGTGCATTGTTCATGCCCGATGGTGGTCGACCTCGGCGAAGGCAAAAGGCAGGTCTTCTTCCAAGGGCTCTGGTATCGCGACCGCGTCATACGCACGTCCGAGGGCTGGCGCATAAGTGAACTTGTCGAGGAAGGCTATTGGAATCACAATTTGCCGGAGGGGTTCACGTTCTGACGTCTGTTACGCGCTGTGCTGGATCCGCCACGGACGCTGTTTTCAGACGTGGCAGCTACTGGCGCAACACGGTGTTCTTGGTGCCTTCTTCGACCTGGTCGATGACCAGCAGCTTGACCGGATCGGCGCCGACATTGGTGGCCTGATGCCACTGCCCGATCATCTCGATGATGAAATCACCTGATTTATAGGTGTTGCTCTTGCCGGTTTCGACGTTGGTGACCTGAAGCGTGCCGGCCTCGACATAGGCATAGCGCGGAAACGGATGCTTGTGGACCGGCAAAGTGGCGCCCGGCGCGATCTGATAGGCCGAGACCAGGACCTGCACGTTCTTCTGCGGCAGCGTGATCGGCTGGCCGGACGCAGTCTCGGTGCGAGAGGCAAGCGGGGTCACGACAACCGGCGTCCCGCTGGCGTCCAGCGCCTGGGCGTTGTTTGCAAACAGTGCAGCCGCGAGCAGCAGCGTCGGCGCCAAGATTATTCGCATGATTCCCCCCGAGCTGCGTCAGCATTGCGCAGCACGCATTGGCGCGCAAGCTTGTCTGTTGAGGAGCGCCTTATCCAGCTCTTCTAAACATGCCCGGCGTCATGCCATGCATGGCCCGGAACGTACGGGAGAGATGGCTCTGGTCGGCGAAACCTGCCGCGATAGCGGCGTCGGCGAGGCCAAATCCCTGTTCGATCAGCGCGCTCGCCCGGCGCAATCGCCGGTCGCGGATATAGGCCACCGGCGTCAGGCCGATCGCCTTGTTGAAGTCGCGGATGACCTGGAACCGGGTCACGCCACCCGCACCGGCAAGCCGCTTGAGGTCGAGCTGCGAGCCGAGCTCGCTTTCGACAAGGTCGCGATAGAGCGAAAACCTCCGCTGCGATCCGGAGCTTTCGACCTCCTCGGCCTGTCCGCTCGAGTCGCCATGCCGAACGATCAGCCGTCGCAGCGCCACGAGCAGGGACGTCTCGGCCGTCATTGTGTCTGGGGATGTCGAGCCCTGGTGTGCGGCCGTCAACGCTGCGGCGAGATTGTTGTCTTCGATAGTCGCGCGCGAAAACACCGGAGCGCCGTGCCAGCCGAGTTCGCGGGCAAGTGCGGTCATCAGCGGCACCGAGGGATAAAACGTCCGGTAGGCCCAGCCTTCGTCCGCCCCGCGTTCGCCGTCATGCCACTCCTCTGGATTGACGACGGCAATGGCGCCTGCCGGGGCGAGAACGCTTTGACGGCCGATGCGAATCCGCTCGCAGCCGGAGGTGATCAGGGCGATCACATAGGTCGGGTGTGTGTGCAAGTCGTAGCGGTGCCGGGTGAAGCGCGCTTCGAACAGGCCAAGGTCGGGGAAGCACGGATGGCGCCAGTATTTCCCGGTCTCCGCCGCTTGGTTTGTCTTTGCCATAGTCAATCCGGTTCAAGACGCTTTTCGTCGGGCCTTCTATGGCAGCAGGATCAAGCCACGCCGCCCATTGCCGGTGTGAGAGGAGGTATCATGTTGCATAATGACCCCATCGCCGCGCTGACACCAGAGGTCATAGGCTGGCGGCACCATATCCATGCCAATCCGGAGCTCGGATTCAATGAATACGAAACGGCGCGTTTCGTTGCAGAGAAACTGCGCTCCTTCGGCCTCGACGAGGTGCATGAAGGGATCGGCGGCACCGGGGTCGTCGGTGTCCTGCGCAGCGGTGGCGGCACACGCGCCATCGGCCTTCGCGCCGAGCTCGACGCGCTTCCGGTGCTGGAGAAAACCGGCTTGCTCTATGCTTCGAGGAGAGAGGGCGTGATGCATGCCTGCGGCCATGACGGCCACACCGCCATGCTGCTCGGCGCTGCCAAATTGCTCAGCGAGTCGCGCACCTTCGACGGCACCGTCACTTTCATCTTCCAGCCGGCCGAGGAAAACGAAGGCGGCAGCATGCGCATGATCGAGGACGGCCTGTTCAGGCGCTTTCCGGTCGAGGCGGTCTATGCGGTCCACAACTGGCCGGGCGTCAGGCTGGGGACGATCGCGGCCCGTGCTGGTGCGCAGATGGCGGCCGTCGACAATTTCGAGCTGACTTTCGAGGGTCTTGGCGCGCATGCCGCGATGCCGCAGCTCGGCGATGACCCGATCCTGGCAGCGGGCGCCTTCGTGCAAGCCGTCCAGCGCATCGTCAGCCGCACGGTCGACCCGCAGAGCGCGCTTGTCGTCAGCATCACGCAGATCCATGGCGGCAATGTCGGCAACATCGTGCCGGGCAAGGTCTGGCTGCAAGGCACCTGCCGCTTCTCCGAGCCCGGTCTTTCCGACCATTGCGAGAGGCTGATCGGCGAGATCGCACAAGGCATCGCCGCCGCGCATTCGCTCAAGGCAAGGTTCGACTACCGGAAGGGCTATCCGCCACTGATCAACACCGCGGACGCGACGGCCCGCGCCGTCGAGGCGGCGGCATCCGTCGTCGGCCGGGAGAATGTCATGACCGAGTTCAGTCCCAGTCTCGGCTGCGAGGATTTCGCTTTCATGATCCGTGAGGCGAGCGGCTGCTATGCGTGGATCGGTGCCGGCGAGGTCGGCCCGGGCGAAGGCCTGCACGGCGACCGCTACGTCTTCAACGACGAGATCGTGCCGACGGTGATGCGCTACTACGTCAACCTCGTCGAGCAGACGCTTGCCGGCAAAGTATCTGAGCTGAAATGAAGACGTCGGTCTGGGGGCGGCAGGTATTTCCCAAGTCTCGGCAAGCTTTGCAGAGGAGATAATCGACTACGTCAGAGACCCGCTATCGCAGGGCAATAGCGGGCCTAGTCCTTCTACAGCAGTTTTTCCGGCGTGATCGGCAGCTCCCGGATCCGCTTGCCTGTAGCGTCGAAGACGGCATTGGCAACCGCTGCGGCAACGCCGGTGGCGCCGAGCTCGCCGATGCCCTTGCCGCCAATCGGGCTGGCATGCTCGTCCACCTCGTCGACGAAGTGGATAATGATGTCGCCGGGAATGTCGGCGTTGACCGGAATGGCAACCCCTGAAAGGTTCTTCGACAGGAACCGCCCGAGCACCGGTTCGTGCCTGCTCTGCTCCATCGCCGCCATGCCCCAGCCCCAGATGATGCCGCCCGTCATCTGGCTGCGTGCGGTGCGGGGATTGACGATGCGGCCGGCGCTGTAGCTGCCGACGGCGCGACGAAGCCTGAGCAGGCCGAGCCCCGGATCGACGCCGACCTCCATGAAAATCGCGCCGAAAGTGCGCATGGCGAGGCCTTTGCCATGCTGCGCCGGATCGAACGAGCCGGAGCCGATGATCTCGCCGATGTCGGTATGACTCATCACGTCGGCGATCGTCTGACCGCCGGCAGCGCCTTTGCGGCGAATATGGCCGTCTTGCATCTCGACCTCGTCGGGCGGCAGATTGGCAAGACGGGCAAGCTGCGAACGTGCATCTTCGGCGGCTGCGAGCACCGCCGCGCCCACCCCCATGGTCGACGATGAGCCATAGGTCGGACCCGCCTCCGGCAGCTGTGTATCGCCCATTTCCAACTCGATCCTCTCCATCGGCAGGCCCAGGACATCGGCTGCGATCTGCGGAAAGATGGTGAGTGTTCCGGTCCCTATATCCTGGGTGCCGGCGCGGATGAGCACCGTGCTGTCCCTGTGCAACCTGACCTCGGCTGCAGGCGTCGGGTGGCGGAAACAGCCCATGCTACAGGTCGCCATGCCGTAGCCGATCAGCCAATCGCCATCGCGTTGCGGCTTGCGCGGGCGCTCGCGCCAGCCGAACAGGCGGGCGCCTTCCTCATAGGCCTCGCGCAGCTTCTTCGACGACCAGGGCTGGCCGGTGGCCGGATCCGTGTCCGCATGGTTGATCAGACGCAGGTCGAGCGGATCGATGCCGAGGCGGTGGGCGAGCTCGTCCATCGCGCTTTCGAGGGCCCAGGTGCCGGGACCCTCGACCGGCGCGCGCAGCGCCGTCGGCATGGCGACGTTCGCGCGCTCGACGCGCTGGCTGAGACGCATGGCCGGCGTGGCGTAGAGACCCTTCGAGGCTTCGGTGGCGAACTCGACGAAATCGTCGGTGACGGTGGTCAGGTTGACCACGTCCTGTTGCACGGCGGTCAGCTTGCCCGACTTGTCCGCCGCCAGCGCGATCTTCTGTGCCATGCGCGGCTGATAGCCGAGACAGGAATAGGCATTGGCGCGGCTGAGCGCCAGCCTGACCGGGCGCTGCATGATGCGCGCCGCGGCGGCGGCCAGCACCTGATGCGGCCAGATCCAGCCCTTGCCGCCGAAGCCGCCGCCGGTATGGCGGGAAATCACGCGGACCTTCTCCGCCGGGACAGTCATGCGGGCGGCAACCACCTGGCGGACACCGTAGACGTGCTGCGTGGCGTCGTGCAGCGTCAGCTCTCCGTCGTTCCACTCGGCGAGCGTCGCCGAGGGCTCCATGGCGTTGTGATGGCGCGACGGCTGCAGGTAGACGGCTTCGACCATGGCGGCTGCGTTGCTAAGCCCGCGGTCGACCTCGCCCTTCGTAAACGTCGGCTCCAGGAACAGAAAGCCGCTCTCCCTCGGCACGACCGCAGCCTTGTCGATTGCGGTCCATTCGGGGGGTGCCGGCAATTCCGGCTCGGCGAACTCGTAGCGCAACGCGACGCGGCGGGCGCCGGCCTCCGCCGCCTCCAGCGTCTCGCCCAGCACAATGGCGAGCGGTTGGCCCTCGTGACGTATCTCGTCGCTCTGCATGGGCATGAAGCTCTGCGCCGCCGGCGGACCTTCGGCTTGCTGCGTCTGCGTATCCGGCTCGGCCCTTGGCGATGCGAACCGGCCGAATTTGGGCATGTCCTCATGCGTGAGCACGCGCACGACGCCTTCCTCGGCGAGCGCGTCGTCGACCATGATCGACGTCACGCGGCCGGCGGGAACGGGCGCGGTCACCAGCACTGCATAGAGCAGGTCGGGGGCAAAATAGTCGGCCGCATAGCGGGCGCGGCCGGTAACCTTGACGCCGCCGTCAGGGCGGGCAACAGGCTGGCTGATCATCATGACGGCACCCTCGCTGCTCTTTCGATCGCCCGCAAAGCGGCGGTCTTGGCCAGTTCGATCTTGTAGGCGTTCTGCGACAAGGGACGCGCTTCGGCGAAGGATTGCTCGATAGCGGTGCTCAATGCCTCGCGATCGCCGATTTCGGCACCGGCGAGCTGCTCCTCGGCGGCGCTCAGCCGCCAGGGCCGCAGCGCGACGGACCCCAGCGCCACGGCAGCCCGACGGATGGTTTGGCCGTCCATCTCCAGCACTACGGCGGCGGAGACGATGGCATATTCGTAGGATTCGCGCTCGCGCACCTTGAGGTAAGCCGATCGCGGCGCCGGTGCCGGCAGCTCGATTGCCGTGATCAGTTCGCCTTGCTGCAACACATTGTCTGCCTCGGGCCGCGTGTCGGGAAGCAGGTGGAATTCGGCTGCCGGAATGCGCCGGCCGCCGCTGCGGTGCGCGGTGACGATGACTGCATCAAGTGCTGCCAGTGCCACCGCCGGGTCGGATGGCTGGGTGGCGATGCAATCCTCGGTCCAGCCGAATATCGCGTGATTGTCGTTGATGCCATGCAATGCCGAGCAACCGGAGCCGAGCCGACGTTTGTTGCACGGCAACTGCTCTTCGGCACGGAAATAGGCACAGCGCGTCTTCTGCAGCAGATTGCCGCCTATCGTTGCGAGGTTTCTCAGTTGCGGCGACGCCGCGTTGAGGATCGCCTGGCTCAACACCGGATAGTCGCGCATGACCAACTCGTGCTGCGCGACGTCGTTGAGATGCGTCAGCGCGCCGATCCTCAAGCCGCCGCCGGGCAGTGCCTCGATCTGATCCAGCCCGTCGAGGCGGGAGATATCGATGATCCGCGCCGGCCCGGCAATGCCAAGGCGCAGCCAGTTGAGCAATTCGGTGCCGCCGGCGAGAAAAGCGCTGTCCGGCGCCGCTCCGGCCGCGATCGTTTCGCCCAGGCTATCGGCGCGCGCATAGACGAATGGGGTCATTGGCTCGCCCTCCCAGCCGCTGCGCGCACCGCCTCGACGATTTGCGGATAGGCCGAGCAGCGGCACAGATTGCCGCTCATCCATTCGCGGATCTCGGCGTCGGAGCCGGTATGTCCCTCCTCGATCAGCGCCGCCGCCGACATCACCTGCCCGGGCGTGCAGAATCCGCACTGGAAACCATCATGATCGATGAACGCCTGCTGCACGGGATGAAGCGCATCGCCGTCCGCCAGGCCCTCGATCGTCGTGACCTCGCGTCCCTCGGCGGACACGGCCAGTATCATGCAGGCATTCACACGCCGTCCGTCGAGATGCACGGTGCAGGCGCCGCACTCGCCGAAATTGCATCCCTTTTTCGTTCCGGTCAGATGAAGCCGCTCGCGCAACAGGTCGAGCAGCGTGACGCGGGGATCGAGATCGGAAAGGCTGTGGTCCTCGCCGTTCACCCGCAACCGCAGTAGGTGCCGATCGTGGAAGTCCATTGGGGGTACCTCGAAGCACATGCCGTCCTAGTCGCAGGGACTCGTCCAGCAATCAGCCGCCCACCTGTCGAGGCGAAATAGGGCGGTCGATTTCGGGGGAAAGGCACTGCCGGTCACGGAAGGCGAAAAACGTTTGGGACCCCGCACGGGATGGGCTGAGAATGCCACGCCGCAAAAAGTGCACCGTCACCGTAGTTCAATACCGGCGCTCGCCTTCGTGGCCGCCTGTGTATCCTGCTGGCCACCTGTGCTGCATTCAAGTTAGCGAAACACGCAATCAACGAGCTAAAAGATTGATATGATGCCAGGGTTAACCGTTTCGTAGCCTAGGCGCGGCTCAAACTTGTCTTTGGGGATTGCGCCGGAGACAGTTCCGGTTGAACGGTAATCCACCTCTGTCTTCTTCTTTTTCTTGATCGTGCCTGACAAATCGGCACAGAGTTGCGTTGTCCCTTTTCTGGCTACCACCTTTTTCTCGTGCGCAACGGCGGCGGTGGATCCGGCAATCACAATTGCCGCGCACACGATGGCCAATCTCATCGAATTTCCTCCCCCAAGCGCCGGCCTAAGCCGCGGTCGATCTACCGACGCTGGGGCCGAAGCTCAGGTCGGCATCTTGGCCGAAGCGCATTATCACCGAGCCGATTGGCTCTGGCGCGTTATCAGCCTCTTTCAGGTAAAGCGTCTTCCTTCATTTGAGTGAAATCGAGCGATGGTTTCCCTTCGAACGCAGAATTACGGTGACAGTGCGCTTTCGATACATTGGCCCGCTGCGGGCCTCAGCTGGGTTAACCAGCTTCCTGGGCGGAGCATGGGCCTGCTCAATTGTGTTTTGACTATTTGGCTGCACGGGCGCGTAAAATATCCGGTTCGCCCAGTTGTGGGCGGACTAACTCAGGGAGGATAATGTTATGAAGATGAATCGACGTAATGCTCTCGCCCTTGGTGCCACCTCGTTGTCGACCCCGCTATTGGTTGCATTGCCGACTCCGGCAGCGGCCAAGACCTACGGTCCGACTGATGGCAAAGAGATTTTTCCCGGCGTTCGGCTCGTCGAACTGGGAACACGAGACTCCCATATCAAGGGGTACAAGAAAATCGCGATGGAAGACGTCGTGTATCAGCCAAAGGGATCTAGCCCGCTGGGGGATGTCATGGCCGACGACATGGTCTGCACGGTCACTGAAGGCGAGCTGCAGGTCACGGCCGGGGATATGCAGTTCACAGCCAAGGAAGGCGATGTATGGAGCTGCGGCAAGGGTAGCACGAAGGAGGCTGCTACGAACAACGGGACAGTGGTCGCCGTGATGCGGGTGATTAACCTCAAGGCTGAATAAAGCCAAGTTGGCGATCGTGGGCGCAATCCGCGCCCGGGTGGAATCTTGCGGTTAGCGATCTAACCGGCCAGCGCCATTCCAGTGCCAACGCCGATGGCAGGCCCCATTAGAAGCTTCCCGGCCAGATCGATGGCCAAGACGCGGATGGCTCCCCAAACGTCTGCGCGGGGGCCTTATCGCGCTGGCAAGATCGTCAAACGTCTTTTCCATTCCTGGAGTCTAGATCAACACCGGGAATCTCTGAATTCACCTGTTTGTTGTCCGCTAATTCAGCATGTCAACGCAGCGGCTTCTTGCGCTTCGGCGGCCTGTACTTCTCGACCAGCCTGACCTTATCAATATCGCAAGCATCATTCGAACGAACACTTTTCGTCCACGAGGAGGGAAGGGAATGCGGTCGGTGGCGCTCTCAATACCTACACATAGCCGGCCGTCAGCAGTGGTGACGATGGCACAGTTCGCGGAGCCGGTTGCCGTTAAAAAATGTCGCGTTCGCGGAAGATATTTCGGATAACGCACCCACCTAGAAAGCACGGCAACTGCTTTCCTTGTGCCTCGCATAAGGCCTCAGCTGGGTTAACCAGCTCCCTGCGCGTCATTTGCCGATATAGGCGGCCAGCTCGTCAGGCGTCCCCATGGGAAAGGCCTGTTTCAGATGGTCGAGGAATGCGGAGACGCGGGCGCTCAGCAGCCGCCGAGAGGGATAGAGCGTCCACAGGGCGATGTCGGGTCGATCGAGATCCCCCCAATGTACCAGTGTTCCGTCCGCCAGATCATGGCTCACCAGCGACACAGGTAGGCGCGCCGCGCCGACGCCCGCTCGTACCGCATCCCGGACCATGATGAGTGACGACAGCGCAAGGACCGGCTCGATCGCGATTGTTGACCGGCCAGTGGGCGTCTTCACGTCCCAAGCCCCTCGATCGGCTGTCGAACGCATGACGGCCGGGGTCGCCAGACCGTCCGCCGGCCGGGCGAGGTGAGGACTTGCCACGACCACCAGTCGATCACGCAGAAAGGCTCGCCCAACGAGGCTCTCATCCGGATCCGGATTGACCCGGATCACCAGGTCAAATCCCTCTTCGATCATGTCGACGGCGCGGTCTTCGGTCGTGACCTCGAGCCTTACCTCCGGGTATTTCAGGGCGAAGCCGGCAGCGATCTTCCCCATCGCGGTCTGTGAGAACAGCACTGGGGCGCTGATCCGCAACCTGCCTCGCGGCCTTTCGCCGCCTGAGGCGATCGCGGCCGCTGTCTCTTCGAGCTCGGAAAGCAACCGGCCCGTGCGCTCGAAAAGCGCACGTCCTTCTTCCGTCAGCTTCAACGCGCGGGCGCCACGCTCGAACAGCCGTAGATCCAGACTGGCCTCCAGCTCCGCCACGCGTCGGGACAAGGTTGCCTTCGGGCGCCCGGCAGCGCGGGCGGCCTTACCGAAGCCCCCGTGGCGGGCGACCAGATTGAAATCGGCAAGGGCAAGTAGATCCATATGTTCCACCAATGAGACGGCGTGTC
This sequence comes from Mesorhizobium sp. M0778, assembly GCF_040320105.1. Lineage (NCBI taxonomy): Bacteria > Pseudomonadati > Pseudomonadota > Alphaproteobacteria > Hyphomicrobiales > Phyllobacteriaceae > Mesorhizobium > Mesorhizobium sp. M0778. The sequence goes on from NZ_JAMYPA010000002.1 coordinate 206,699, forward strand.
CAAATATAACGCCTACCGACACAAATGTGGATCACTAATTTCTGAGCAGCCATCCGGCTCAACTCAGGAGTAACCCCATGACCATTCTCGTTACCGGCGCGACCGGCAATGTCGGCCGCAACGTACTCGAACAGCTCGTGAAGCGTGGCGCCCATGTGCGCGCTTTGGTTCGCGATCCCTCCAAGGCCAATTTCGCCGCTGGCGTAGATGTCGTGCAGGGCGACCTGCTCGATGTCGATTCCCTACGCAAGGCCTTCTCCGGCGTCTCCACCCTTTTCCTGCTGAACGCGGTGGTGGCCGACGAATACACCCAGGCGCTGGTAGCGCTGGCCGTTGCCCGCGAGGCCGGCATCGAGCGGATCGTCTACCTGTCGGTGATCCACAGCGACCTCTACGTCAACGTGCCGCATTTTGCGGGCAAGTTCGGCGTCGAGCGGATGATCGAGCAGATGGGGCTCAACGCCACCATCCTGCGGCCCGCCTACTTCATGGACAACGACATCACGATCAAGGACGTGGTGATCGGCTACGGCATCTATCCGATGCCGATCGGAGCCAAGGGCATCGCCATGATCGACGCGCGGGACCTGGGCGAGATCGCCGCGATCGAACTCCTCCGCCGTGAGCAGGCCGCCGCGCCGCTCCCGCTCAATCGCATCAACCTGGTCGGCCCCGACACGCTGACTGGCACGGACGTCGCAGCGATCTGGACGGACGTCCTCGGTCGACATATCGCGTATCCCGGCGACGACACCGCCGGCTTCGAGCAGAACCTGCGGCAGTTCATGCCGAGCTGGATGGCCCTCGACATGCGCCTGATGGCGGAGCGCTTCCTCACGGACGGCATGGTCCCCGATGCCGGCGATGTCGATCGGCTGACCGCGCTGCTGGGCCGGCCGTTGCGCTCCTATCGCGACTATGCGGCCGCAATTGCCGTCTGAGCCCCATCACCGACGTTCTGTCCAGGAGACATATCATGATTTACTCGACCGCTACCGTTCCGGTGAATCCCCGAGGCGAGACCAAGCTGACCCGTGCGCAGATATGGCAGGGCCTGGAACTCAAGGCGCGCGACGCCCGCCTGTTCCTGCCCGCAGGCCTCTGCACCCGTTGCGACGTGGAGGAGAGCGCGACCCACTTCGTGCGCGAAGCTATGATCGCCGGTACTGATCTGCGCGAGATCGTGACGCTTGAGCAGGAAGCAAGGTCACCTTCTTCCAGGCGACCGGTCCGCGCGAAGGCGCGGAAATCGCCTTCATAGCTAGTGGTCGGGTCATTCACATCAGTTGCGCCAACGGCAATTGCAACCAGCTGGTGAGCGAGCTGCTTTATAAGCACGGACGAAACGCAAAGCCAGTCCGTCAAAACGCGGGTGTAGATGACGTACTGCTTCACGGCTTTGTCCAGTTCAAGCGTTGTGCCTGACAAGGTGGTGGCCGAAGCATTGTCTAACGTCAACGTTCGTTGTGCTTGACAAGAACCGCAAGATTGAATGGAGGGGCACTGTTTGGTCTGACGGCGAGCCGAGTAGCGACGAGCCTCGCATGGGCCTGGTCCATCCCGCCAAAGTCGAAAGTAGGGTGTTCGTTGCGGGAACGGAAGGTCGACGCTGCGGAAGGGGGCATGGGGTCTTCGCGCGAGCGGGTTATCCGATCCCCCGCTCAGAAATTTCTACCAAACATTCCTGACGGTTACGGCCCGAGCATTGTACGGTTCTTACATCCTGTTGATGTCGGTCAGGGAGAGAGTACTGTCGTCTCTTCGGCGTGCCCCTCGGGGATGGTCGGATGAGTGTCGTTCAAAGTGTCAGTCCAATTCTACATCAGGCTATTGCTGCACTCCTGAACGGGGCGGCTCGCGGAGACATTGTCTCGATCAAGGCTGCAATAGAACGAGTCCGCGTGACTGCGCCTAATCTGCGGGCATCTGACGAAGAGCTAACTGAGGCTATCCTTGAGGTAGCTTCCGCCACTGGCCTGTTCGTGTGTTTCGACGGCCGGGAGTAGCTCTCAGCCACGCGCCTCACTAATCCGCCTAACGTTCCCCCCCAGCATTCCAGGAATTTTGCTCATTGTGGCCCCGCGAGAGGGGGCGCGCGGTCCTGCTTGATCTTCGTAATTAGCAGGAACAAATCCGCTCGCGGTGCAGTTCGGTCCTTTTAAGCATGCAGGCCCGAACATGGCTGAAATCGATAAAGCCAAACAGAAGGTTATTGCCGAAGTTGTGCGGCGGTGGATCACTTCAGAGGTAATCCGCAATTACCTTCGCAACCTGCTAAATCTGCCTGTAGAAAGGGGAACTGCCGGCTGAGCAAAGGTATTTGCTGGAGGAACTTGATAGGGCCGACAAAGAGTGACGTATGGCCCCCCACTGGTTCAACCCTCCGGTCCCCGTCAAGACACAGCGTACCGGGATCATTCGCAACGTCAACAACGCCGAGACAGCCGGCGAGGAGCTGATGAAGTGGACCAAGCGTGGCCCTTGCTGGGACCTCGCGGTGCGCGTTTGCATGGCCGTGATATTCGACGAGATGGAACCCGAGGAGGCCCGCAAAGCATTCCTGGCTGCCGCGATGGAGGAGGGGACGTTAATTCCCCCAACGACAAATAGCTAAATTGTTTTGCGGTATAAGGTTCTATGTGTCTCTGACCAACACCGCCTTCCAGAAAGGAGCCCGCCGCCGGTGAGGGACAGGCGACGGACCCCCCTCAGCGGCTGCATCCACGAAGACTCGACCGCTGCAAGTTCTAACCCCGCGAGGGCCTACATCGTTCCCTACAACCTGGGTTGGTCGGCAGGCTTGTGCCGCTCTAAGTTCCCCTTATGGCAACCCATTGGTTCTCCCCTCCGGTTCCTGTGACGACTGACCGTGCCGGTATGACCCGGAACGTGAACAACGTCGAGGCAGCCGGACAGGAGCTGATGAAGTGGACCAAGCGTGGCCCCAAATGGAACCAAGCGGTGCGCGTCTGCATCGCCTGCATTTCCGACGAGATGGAACCTGAGGAGGCACGAAAGGCATTCTTGGCTGCTGCCGAGGAGGAGGGGTGCTGCGCTCGTCTGATTAGGGCCGAATGTGCCAGTTACCCGAGCCCAGTACCCAAACATTCCTGATCCCTAATGCAACCATTCCCTGATCTCCGAGTTGCGCGACAGGCGGGGAAGCTCGGTCGACATGACAAAGCGCGACAAAGCTGGGCATAAGTCCCTTGCAGACGCCGTTCGGGAGTTGATCGGAACCGAAGACAATCGTCGTCATGTACACAAGCTGTTTGGGCCAGTCGAAACAGAGCTGACCCCAACCCTAGCTTCATTACTTGAGGCGATTGGTAAGGCCAGAGACGACGAAACTCCCTAGCCGCTCTAAGTTCAGCCTCATGGCAACCCTCGGCATTGGCGCCGACTTGCTGGAGCTTTTCATGAAGGCCCGCGATGCAGGCTGAGCCGGACGAGGAAGATCAGCGCCCTGACCTACCGTTCCAGGGCGGGCCTCGGGTAAGGCATTTCAAATTTAAAAGGAACGTCGGTTAATACCCCTCGGCGTCAGGCTTGACAGCGGTCCCATGTCGATTGTGAGTGCCGCCTTCCTCCTCTATGCGTGTGATCTCGCTGGCAAGCTCGATCTGCTGACCTCTCTTGATCTTGGACGTGCTGTCCACGATGGAATGCGGGAAGCCGTAGCTCGGAATCGAGACGCTTGCCCGGTCCTCAGTGACCCGCCTACGTATCGTGGCCGTGATCGCAACCAGTGCCCCGCGCCAGACGCTTGAGTCTGGAGCGGACGGCGCCTAGTCAAGATGTTGCTAATATACATCGGCCTGCAAGCTTCGCCGTTGGCGAGGCGGCCCAGCGGCTTGGTTGCGGGGGGGACGGCAGCTAGAGGCCGCTGGGCCTTGACGACCAGCGAGCTTAAGAGGAGGCCCTGTGCTGGCTGGTCAAAACCTTGCGCTTAGGGCAACGGAAAAGCATCATTCGAACGAACACTTTTCGTCAACGAGGAGGGAAGGGAATGCAGTCGGCGGCGCTTACCCATTACATAGCCGGCCCTCAGCAGTGGTGACGACTGACACAGTTCGTGGAGTGGCGAGCGGAATCGTCGCTCAGCAATCACATTCTTCCACGATAGGGAATCCCAGACGCAGTGACCATGGTCTTGGCGTTGTCAAAACCGTGGTGTCAGCCAAAACAATGAAAACGCCGGAGCCTTGAAAATACTGGCTCCCCGGGCCGGACGAAACCGCGAACTATGAGCTGCCGATTCCTCTCAAAACTGCGCCGCAGCCCGCCATCAAGACTCGCGAGCGTGACCGGGAGCGCGCCGAGCGCCTCCGATCAACCGGTGGGCCAAAACCATCTTTGAGGCAACGGGCAGTCGCACTCGCGAAGGAGGGCGTTGTGCGCACACACGATCTCACAGACATCGGCGTTCCCCCTGTTATCTAACCCGGATGTGCGAGGGAGGGGCCGCTAATCAAGGTTCGCTATGGAGTCTAGTGAGCAGCAGACGGGGAGGCGGCATAATTACCTTATGCGCGCCTGTCGGAACAACGTGATTGCGGCAAGGAGCGGACGTTGCCCCGTCTATGCGGCTTGCTCACTCTAGCGTCGGGGCGGTCCGCAGACCGTTGAATCGAAAAATCGCTACGAAGCCCACGGGCAGACCTTAGCCTCCGGCGCTGAGCATTTCGACGATTGTTAAATCCAAAGAATCACCACAGGACGGTGGCCGTCGAGCGAGTTTTTAGCAGCCCATTTCCGCAGCCTCTTAATGTGCAACTTGGGAAGCTGCCGACATCAATTCCTCGGGATTCGGCGCTCTGAAGGTGTTGAGGCCATCCTCCAGAACTTCAGTGAAGTTCCAGCGTACGATGCCCGCCCGGTCGATTAGGAACTGACCGACAAGCTGCGCCTGGCTGGAAGCCATCGCCTGCTGATCGACTTCCGTAATCTCATAACCTTCCTTCTTGTTAAGAAATTCATTCATTGCCATGACGTCCATAGGCTCGGGCAACTCGCCCGGAAGATGGAACGGTATCGCCATGACCGTGTCCATCCCGACCTCGCGCAAGCCGAAAGCACGGTGCGAGGCTCGCTCCGGGTCGGATGCGGCGAGAAGATCGGGTGCCGGGTGGTAACGGAAATAGAGCCGCGCCCGCTCGACCGGCGTATTGACCACAGCCAGGCATTCGACGCCTTTCTCCCGCAGGGCCGGCTTAAGTTGCGCCATCGCCGCGACATGGCGCCGGCAGAACGGACAGTGCAGGCCTCGGAACAAACCGATCAACAACGGGCTACGGCCTCGAAAATCATCGAGCGCGATCTTGCCTTCGCGTGAGATCGCATTGAGCACAACATTCGGTGCGCTGTCGCCCGGCTGCAGCGGGCGGTCAACACTACTCGTAGACATGGACAACCTCCTCGCCGCGATCAGTCAGGGAAAGCAGCACACCCAGCGGAGGCGATCAAGTGCTGGGGGCGAAAGCTTCCTGTGCCAAGGCAATAGCTTTCGACCTCTGCCATATTGCCGAGGTCGAGATTACGCGCGTTGCAAGCCCATCATAACACGAAAAAGCATCTGCGTCGCCAGTCCTGCGATCGGCTTGCGAAGAATAGGCGGGGCGGGCGAGGCCGCTATTCTGCGCTTGATTTCATCTGTCCTCGATGCTCTGACACGAGATCGAAGCGTAGGGAAAAATCGCACGCCGGCGTGCAAAATCGCGACTTGGCGTAGAAAAGGCGATGGCTCCCCGGGCCGGATTCGAACCAGCGACCAACCGGTTAACAGCCGGTTGCTCTACCACTGAGCTACCGGGGAACAGAGGCTCTCATGTGAGTGGGGCAGCCTATAGCAAACCCGTTTCGGCTTTGCAAAGAAGCATTTCGCATTTTTTCGGTGCTTTTTGGCGCAGGGCTTTCTGGCAATGGCCGGCGAGCGCCCTCATATGAGCTGTCTCTCGCCTGTCAGGGAACGGAAAAGGCCGTTGCGGCTTTCTCCGGCTGATGGTGCTACTGATGCAAACGGATCGACATTTCACATGACGGCAATGAGCGACGACCAGCCACCAGCCCGGAAAATCTCGGTCTTCGGCCGCCAGTTCACCATGCCGCGCTCGCGCGGCCTCAGGATTGCGATCGGCGTCGTGCTGATCATCGGCGGCATTCTCGGCTTCCTGCCGATCCTGGGTTTCTGGATGGTGCCGATCGGATTGCTGGTGCTCTCCTACGAATTCGCATTGGTGCGTCGTCACCGGCGCCGCTTCGTCGTCTGGTGGGAGCGACGGCGTCGGCCGGATTGAGGTTGCCCTGCTGACAGGCCGGCAACAGGCAATTGTTTGAGAGCGGCATGATCCGTCTTGACATCACCGAGGTTGGTCGAAGCAGCTTTCCAGGCGTTCGCAAAGCTCCTTGAGGACGGCGGTAGCCGATGCGAGCCGCGCAGGGTCGCGCGGCGGCAGGCTGTTTGCGCCTTCTATGCTGAGGCGGTCGATGGCATAGCGCACAAGCTCTGCAGACTGCGACAATCCGCGCGGAGTGCCATCTTCCGTAGCTGCTCGACGCATGGCGGACCCTCCTATCTGCCCAACGTGGCCGCCGGTATCGGGTTCCTCTCGCCGAGAATCGTGCTTAACGATAAGCTAATATGTTGTTGCTAGTATGGTATTGCGTTGATAAGCAGCGCCTCGATGTCGGAAGAACCGTTGGGAATGCATGGTGGCCGCTTGACGGCATTTTCGCCGCAACCTATTGGAGCCGGGTGGAACGCCGGGAGCAATGAGGCCTCGTGGCGGAGTGGTTACGCAGAGGACTGCAAATCCTTGCACCCCGGTTCGATTCCGGGCGAGGCCTCCAATGCCCGAGCCCCCGCGCGTCAGCGCCAGGGGGCTTCAGTTCCGGTCGAAACAGCCGCGGCCTTCGCGCGGCAAGCGGATGGTTGGAACATGAGCGCTGATTTTGCCGAACGCCGGGTGAAGATGGTCGACGGCCAGATCCGCACCACCGACGTGACCAGCGCGCCGTTGCTCGAGGCGATGCTTGTCGTGCCGCGCGAGGCCTTTGTCGGCGCCGGCCAGCGCGATCTCGCCTATATCGATGAGGACATCCGTATTGCCGATACGGCCGACGGCCCGCGCTATCTGATGGAACCGTCGCCATTGGCCAAGCTGATGCAGCTGGCCGATATCGGCCCAAGCGCTTCGGCACTCGATGTCGGCTGCGGCACCGGCTATGCGGCGGCGATCCTGTCGCGGCTGGCAAGGTCCGTGGTTGCGCTGGAAAGCGATCCGGCGCTGGCCGAAACCGCCACTTCGACGCTTGCCGCGCTGGGTTGCGGCAATGTCACGGTGGTCCAGGGGCCGCTGCCGCAAGGCCATGTTGCCAAGGCGCCTTACGACGTGATTCTGTTCGGCGGCAGCGTCGGGGAGGTGCCGGCGGCGCTGTTCGACCAGCTTGCCGAAGGCGGCCGACTCGTCGCCGTGGAGGGGCAGGGCAATTCGGGCGTAGCCCGGCTTTTTTTTAAGACTGGAGGGGTTGTAACGGGAAGACGCGCATTTAATGCGGCAATTAAGCCACTACCTGGATTTGAACGCATTCCCGCCTTCGAATTCTGAGTGATTTTGCCTTGCAGCGAAGGCGTTGTCATGATCGCTTGCGTTTGAACAATCGTTGCTGATCTGCATAACCGGGTGTTTCTTGGGGGCTTTCAGCGGGGGAACGATAAAAAACGCGGCGCCGGCTGATCAGAGGAGAAGCCAGCGTGGCGCAGTTCCCGTGCAAAACGAATGAGGGAATATAACGTGCCGTCTGTACGCAAGTTGCTTTTTACCGCTGTCCTCGTTTCGGCGACCGCGCTTTCTCCAATGGTCGCCTCGGCCGAAACGATCATCGGGGCCCTTTCAAAGGCCTACCAAAACAATTCCTCGCTCAATTCGACACGCGCCGGCGTCCGCGTCACCGACGAGGGCGTTGCAATCGCCAAGTCCGGCTGGCGCCCGACCATCACCGGTTCCGCGGACATCGACTACACCAGCACCCACGTCAATGGTACCAGTCGAACCGCACGCATAACTACCGGCAACTTTGGCGTCCAGATCAATCAAACCCTGTTCGACGGCTTTCAGACCAGGAACAATGTCGCGGCCGCTGAAGCGCGGGTCAGCGCCTCGGTCGAGAGCCTGCGCAACACCGAAGAAAACACCCTGTTCAACGCGGCAAGTGCCTATATGGACGTCATCCGCGACCGCCAGATCGCGGTGCTGACCGAACAGAATCTGCAATTCCTGACCGAGCAGGCGCGTGCGGCGCGTTCGCGCTTCGAGGTCGGCGAAGGCACGCGCACCGACGTCGCGCAAGCCGATGCTTCGCGCGCCTCCGCGGTGGCGCAGTTGAGCGCCGCCCGCGCGACAGCGCTGGCAAGTGCTGCGACCTATCGCCAGATCGTCGGCGACGAGCCGGGCAGGCTCAGGCCGGCTTCGCCGCTGTCAAAGCTGTTGCCGTCGAGTCTCGATGCAGCGATTGCGATCGCATCGGCCGAACATCCGGCCATCCTCGCCACCGAGCATCTGGTCGACGCGGCGGCGTTTTCGGTTAAATCGGCCGAAGGCGCGCTGCTGCCGCAGCTTTCGGCTAGCGCCGGCGTTTCCGGCGACTATCGCAACACGGTTCCGGGCGTCCTTGGGGCATCGCAGGATGGTACAAGGACGTCGGCGAACATCGGCGCGACACTGACCGTGCCGATCTATTCCGGCGGACGGACCTCGGCGACCGTGCGCCAGAACAAGGAATCGCTCAGCCAGGCGCGGATCGAAGTCGACGTGAGTCGCGACCAGGTGCGCCAGGCCGTGACATCGGCATGGACGCAATATACCGCCGCGCAGCAAAGCGTCACGGCCAACCGGCAGGTGGTCGCCGCCGCGCAGCTTGCCTTGAACGGCGTCATCGAGGAGCGCAATGTCGGCCAGCGTACCACGCTCGACGTTCTCAATGCGCAGGCGACCGTCATCACTGCCAAGATCAATCTTGCCAGTGCCGAACGCGACGTGGTGGTGGCAAGCTATGCCATCCTCTCTGCGGTTGGCCATTTGTCGGCAGACCGCCTTGCGCTCAATGTGACGAAGTACAGGCCGGAAGAGCATTACAACGCCGTCAAAGACAAGTGGATCGGCCTGCGCACGCCGGACGGCCGCTGATCGCCAGGCCGTGGTTTCAGCCCGCGCTCGAACGACGCGCGGGCTTCCACTCCCGACCCTAATCTGTTGAAATCCGAGATGTCGCCAGATTGGGGATTCTCGCAGGGCGTTCCGTCGGTTACGCTGTCGCCATGATTCGAATCCGGCATTGCCGGACAGGAAATCTGAGAACGAGTCACAAGGGCGGCGGATGTGACGATGGCGACGGCAAGCAGCGTACAGCGCGAACCTTCCATGGAAGAGATACTGGCTTCCATCAGAAGGATCATCGAGGACAGCGATACCGGCCGCAAGCAGCCGGGCGACGCGGACGAGCTGCGCCAGGATCTGCAACCGGCGCCGGCAGCCGGACGGGCAGCGGAGGGCGATGCGTTCCGTTCCGAACTGCGCGGCGGACTGGAGATCGCCAAGCCGGCCACGCGGGCCGAGGTGCAGCCATCATCCGCGCCCGTCAATGCGTATACGGAAGTGCGTCCCGGCCCGGCAAAAGCGCCGGTCACTCTGGCTGAGGTGAACACCGCTCCCGAACCGCCCGCAAAGCCGGATCGGCCTGCGACGGCCAAGGCTGCCGAGACGACGGACACCATCATTGCCGATTGGCGGCGCGAGATCGCAGCGGTCGGCGACGCGATGGCCAACCCGGACCGGGCCGAGCCACCCCGGACGCCGGACGCCGGGCCAAAAGCCGAGGTTTTCGAAGACGAGGCGACTGCTGGACCTGCGCCGGAGCCTTCTGAAAATGGGTCGCAGTCTTCGGAAAGCGGCCTGGAACCTTCGAAAATCGGCCCGGGACCTTCGAAAATGGGATTGGCGAGTTCGGCGGCCAGCGAGGCGCCGTACTCTCGGCCGGCGATCCTTTCGGAACATACGGGGCGGCAGGTTGCCGCCGCCTTCGGCGAGCTTTCAGACGCATTTGCCAGCCGCAGCAAGAAGACCTTCGACGAGATGGCCGAGGAGATGCTGCGGCCGATGCTGCAGGACTGGCTGGACAACAACCTGCCGACGCTGGTCGAGCGGCTGGTGCGCGAGGAAATCGAGCGCGTCGCGCGCGGCGCGCAGTAGCAATTCGGAGAGCCGCCGATGGGCGGCGCTCGACCGGCAAATCGTCGAAGTCGGCGCTGCCCGTCATCCGCCTGCCGGCACCCTCCCCGTATAGTGACGGGCAGAAGGGGCTGACCGCAACCCCGCCGCGTTTTCCGCAACGTTCGTGATTGGCGAAAGCTTCAGTACAGGAGTGCAGGCGTCTTTCTCCCCGTCACTACACGGCGAGAAATGCCCGGTCCACCCTCCGCAGCTTCAGCGCAGCTGCTGCGGAGGACGGGCACGGCAATGAGGGGCAGCGCAAACCTGAAGCGATTGCCTTGCAACGTCACTTCCGCGAGTTGCACCTAACCATCCCGGCGCTATCTATCGGCCATGCCGCCCTTGCGGTTGACTTGGCAACAACCTTCCGATTTACACCGGACCACAAATTCCGGACAGCGCGGACCGTTTTCCCATGCTCGAAAAGACCTACGACGCCAAAGCCGTCGAGCCGAAGATTGCCAGGATTTGGGAAGAGGCCGACGCGTTTCGGGCCGGTGCCGGCGCCGAGGAGGGGGCTGAAGCCTTCACCATCGTCATCCCGCCGCCGAACGTCACCGGCTCGCTGCATATGGGCCATGCGCTCAACAACACGCTGCAGGACATTCTGGTGCGCTTCGAGCGCATGCGCGGCAAGAACGTCTTGTGGCAGCCGGGCATGGATCATGCCGGCATCGCCACCCAGATGGTGGTCGAGCGCCAGCTGATGGAAAAGCAGATCCACCGTCGCGACCTGACGCGCGATGAGTTCATCGACAAGGTGTGGGAGTGGAAGGCCGAGTCCGGTGGCGCCATCCTCAACCAGCTGAAGCGGCTCGGGGCCTCGGCCGACTGGAGCCGCGAGCGCTTCACCATGGACGAGGGCCTGTCGAAGGCAGTGCTCGAAGTGTTCGTGACGCTCTACAAGGAAGGGCTGATCTACAAGGACAAGCGCCTTGTGAACTGGGACCCGAAGCTGTTGACCGCCATCTCGGATCTCGAGGTCGAGCAGCAGGAAGTCAACGGCAACCTCTGGCACTTCCGCTATCCGGTCGAAGGCAAGACGTTCGATCCGGAAAATCCGAAAACCTTCATCACCGTTGCGACGACCCGCCCCGAGACGATGCTGGGCGATACGGCTGTCGCAGTCCACCCCGACGACGAGCGTTTCCGGCATCTCGTCGGCAAGAACCTCATCCTGCCGATCGTCGGCCGCAAGATCCCGGTGGTGGCGGACGAGTATTCCGATCCCGAAAAAGGCAGCGGTGCGGTCAAGATCACGCCGGCGCATGACTTCAACGATTTCGAGGTCGGCAAGCGCCACCGGCTGCCGGCGGTCAACATCCTCACCGTCAATGCGGCGGTGAGCCTCAAGGACAATGAGGACTTTCTGGCCGGACTGGAAGTGACGCCGGAGCGCCAGGCCGTCTGGGACGGCCTCGATGGCCTGGATCGTTTCGATGCGCGCAAGAAGATCGTCGAGTTGATGGAGGCGGGCGGCTTTCTTGAAAAGGTCGAGCCGCATCGCCACGCCGTGCCGCACGGCGACCGTGGCGGCGTGCCTATCGAGCCGTTTCTGACCGACCAATGGTATGTCAATGCGGCGGAACTGGCCAAGCCGGCGATCGCCTCGGTGCGCGAGAGCCGTACCAATTTCGTGCCCAAAAACTGGGAAAAGACCTATTTCGACTGGATGGAGAACATCCAGCCCTGGTGCATTTCGCGCCAGCTCTGGTGGGGCCACCAGATCCCTGCCTGGTACGGGCCGGACGGGCATGTCTTTGTCGAAAAGACCGAGGAAGAAGCGCTCGGTGCCGCCGTCGAATATTATCTGGCGCTGGAAGGGCCGTGGAAGGCCTGGGTCGAGGACAAACTCGAGAATTTCCAGCCTGGCGAGATCCTGACCCGCGACGAGGACGTGCTCGACACATGGTTCTCGTCGGCGCTGTGGCCGTTCTCGACGCTCGGCTGGCCGGACCAGACGCCGGAGCTGAAGACCTATTACCCGACCGACGTGCTGGTCACCGGTTTCGACATCATCTTCTTCTGGGTCGCCCGCATGATGATGATGGGCCTGCATTTCATGGACCAGGAGCCGTTTCATACCGTTTATGTGCATGCGCTGGTTCGCGACAAGAATGGACAGAAGATGTCGAAGTCGAAAGGCAACGTCATCGATCCGCTCGACCTCATCGACGAATATGGCGCCGATGCGCTGCGCTTCACCTTGACGGTAATGGCAGCGCAAGGGCGCGACGTTAAGCTCGATCCGGCCCGCATTGCCGGCTATCGCAATTTCGGCACCAAGCTGTGGAACGCGACGCGCTTCGCCGAGATGAACGAAGTGGCGCGCGACGACGATTTCTGGCTGCAGGACGCCAAGCTGGCGGTCAACCGCTGGATCCTGACGGAGCTGACGCGAGCCGCGCGCGACATAACCGACGGCATCACCTCGTACCGCTTCAACGAGGCGGCGGGTGCTGCCTACCGCTTCGTCTGGAACCAGTTCTGCGACTGGTACCTGGAACTGCTGAAGCCGGTATTCATGGGCACCGACGAAGCCGCCAAGGCCGAGAGCAGGGCCTGCGTCGCCTTCGTGCTCGACGAGATCTATAAGCTGCTGCATCCGATGATGCCGTTCATGACCGAGGAACTGTGGGCTGAAACCGCCGGCGAAGGCAGGCAACGGCCGTCGCTGCTTTGTCATGCGGCTTGGCCGTCGCCCGACTTCGAGGACGAGGAGGCCGCCGCCGATATCAACTGGCTGGTCGATCTCGTCTCCGGCATCCGCTCGGTGCGTTCGGAAATGAACGTGCCGCCGGCAGCGATCGCGCCCCTGATGGTGATCGGTGCCAATGAAACGACCCACCAAAGGCTTGAGCGCCAGGCATCGGCCATCAAGCGGCTGGCGCGGGTCGGCGACATCTCGCTGGTCGATGCGGCGCCCAAGGGCTCCGCCCAGATCGTCGTCAACGAGGCGACCATCTGCCTGCCGCTCGGCAGCCTGATCGACGTTACAGCCGAGGCAGCGCGCCTGCAGAAGGAACTTGCCAAGGTGACCGAGGAAATTGCGCGGCTTTACAAGAAGCTGTCCAACGAGAAATTCGTCGCCAACGCACCGGACGAGGTGGTGGAGGCCGAGCGCGAAAAACTCGCCGAATATCGCGAGGCGCAAGAGAAGCTTTCGGTGGCATTGACGCGGGTGCGCGATGCCGGCTGATCGAACAAATTGGGCCGGCTGATAGAGCAAATTGGGCCGGCTGATCGAGCAGATTCGCCGGGTCACGAATCTGCTTTCCAGATGGGCTTCCTGCCACGAAAACAGGCATTCCGCAGCGTAAATCTTGAGGCAAACTGAATGTTTTTGCCCCATTGTTGCCATAATGTAACAATGGGTGGCTGCGCACGCGAAATGCCCAGTTTTGTCGTGATTTAGGCGATTTTCCCGATTTTTCTCATTGATTTGTACCGAGCCAGCCATTTTCCCGCCTTGTCGAGAAGGCCGACACCTTGTCGGAAATGCGTTCGGCCAGGGTGTACATGTACGCACGGCGAATTCGTTGTTGCGCCATTAACCTGAATTGGTTCTAGCTTGATGGAATGACATTCGGGGAGGAGATTCATGTGTTATTCGCGTCTGAAAGCGCTGCTGGGCGCAGCGGCCTTTTCGCTGGCTTTGGCCGGGACGGCGCACTCCGGAGGCTTTGACCGGGGCGGCGTCAACATCGACCAGCTGTTCGACGCGGCGCCATATTCGTTCGATGCAGGCGTCACCTATGTTTCGCCCCAACGCACGCTCAAAAATGTGCAGCGTCTGGACGGCTCGGGGCTGTCGACGTCGGCGGTGGATGTTGGTGGCGACTATGCGGTGCCGCATGTCGGCATCAAGGCCAACATCTTTGAGCCCGTAGACTGTCTTGCCACCTATACCAGACCGTATGGTGCGGACGCAAATTTCGGCATGAACAACGCCTATTCGCCGACAGCGGTCAAATACTCCGTCGACACAGACGATTTCGGTCTCACCTGCTCTTACAAGGTGAACGTCGGCAAGGGCGCCATACGATTCATTGGCGGTGTCTCCTACCAGCAGGTCGACGCGTTTCTGTCCCGCCAGACACTGCTCGCCTTCGGCAATACCGGCCTCGGCGTCTTCAAGCTGTCCGACGAGGCATGGGGTTGGCGTGCGGGCGCAGCCTATGAGATCCCCGAGATCGCTCTGCGCGCCAGCCTGATGTACTCTTCCAGCTATAAATATGACGGGCTGTCGGGAACGGTCGACACGACCGGCTTCAGGGGCGCCTTTCCAGCGGATCTGGTTCCTGGCTCTACCGGCGTGTACCCAGTCTCGGCGTCGGCCGAGATACCTCAGGCTCTGGAATTCAAGCTGCAGAGCGGTATAGCTCCTGGCTGGCTGGCCTTTGGTTCCATCCGCTGGCAGGAGTGGAGCAAGCTTGGCGTCATTGCCATCAATGGCGTGCGCAGTCCGGTAACCGGTGCTCCCTCGCCCGTTTCATTCGACCTGCTTTATCGCGACGGCTGGACGATCACGGGCGGTATCGGTCACAAGTTCACCGACCAATTGTCGGGCGTGGTTTCGCTGACCTGGGATCGCGGCACCTCGACGACCTCCGGCTATCAGTCGGATACCTGGGCCGTGGCCAGCGGCGTCTCCTATTCGCCGAACGACCAGGTCGAGGTCAGGCTCGGCGGCTCGATCGGTGTGCTGACGAGCGGGTCATCGACTTTCAGCGGTGTCGGCGACGTGGCAAATGCCGTCACCTATACCTACGGCAACGACCTGCTTCTCGCCGGTTCGGCTTCCGTCAAGATCAAGTTCTAACTACAAATTTTTAAACGACAAAACGGCCGGGCACTGCCCGGTCGTTTCGTTCGGTGCGTCATCCGTCATTCGGCCAGCGCAACAATTGCCCCCATGATGTTCGCTCCGATAATTGTGACGTTTCGGCAACAGTTTCTGAACAACCCTCGCGCCACCCGGCCGCCTGGGAACATTGCCCATTTCCCGCCATAAACCCGGCGCACCTCGAACTTGTCTCGGGACACGCGCCAAAAGGCTAGGCGAAGAGACAGGCCGCACCGCCCGCGGCAAGGACGAGTATGGACGCCAGAGCGATCTCCAAGGCCAAGCTGCCAAGCCGTCACGTGACCGTTGGTCCCGAGCGGGCGCCGCATCGCTCCTACCTCTATGCGATGGGGCTGTCGGCGGCCGAGATCGCGCAGCCGCTGGTTGGTGTCGCCAGCTGCTGGAACGAGGCCGCACCTTGCAACATCTCACTGATGCGCCAGGCGCAAGTGGTCAAGAAGGGCGTGGCGGCCGCCAAAGGCACGCCGCGCGAATTCTGCACCATCACCGTCACCGACGGCATCGCCATGGGCCACCAGGGCATGAAGTCGTCGCTGGTGTCACGCGAGGTCATCGCCGATTCAGTCGAGCTTACCATGCGCGGCCATTGCTACGATGCGCTGGTCGGCCTGGCCGGTTGCGACAAGTCGCTGCCCGGCATGATGATGGCTATGGTGCGCCTCAACGTGCCGTCGATCTTCATCTATGGCGGCTCGATCCTGCCCGGCAGCTACCGTGGCCGGCAGATCACCGTGCAGGACGTATTCGAGGCGGTCGGCCAGCATTCGGTCGGCACCATCGGCGACGCCGAACTGCTAGAAATCGAGCAAGCCGCGTGTCCGTCGGCCGGCTCCTGCGGCGCCCAGTTCACCGCCAACACCATGGCCACCGTCGCTGAGGCGATCGGCCTGGCGCTGCCCTATTCCTGCGGCGCGCCGGCACCCTACGAGATGCGCGACCGCTTCAATTTCGCTTCCGGCGAAAAGATCATGGAGTTGATCGCAAGGAACATCCGCCCTCGCGGCATCGTTACTATGAAAGCGTTGGAAAATGCCGCGACCGTGGTCTCGGCCACCGGCGGCTCGACCAACGCGGCGCTGCATCTGCCGGCGATCGCGCACGAAGCCGGGATAAAGTTCGACCTTTTCGACGTGGCCAGGATATTCGAAAAGACACCCTACATCGCCGACCTCAAGCCGGGCGGCAAATACGTCGCCAAGGACATGTTCGAGGCCGGCGGCATTCCGCTCTTGATGAAGACGCTGCTCGACCATGGCTATCTTCATGGCGATTGCCTGACGGTGACCGGCCGCACTTTGGCCGAAAATATGGAACATGTTTCCTGGAATGACAGCCAGGATGTGGTCCGTCCCGCCAACAAGCCGATTACCCAGACCGGCGGGGTCGTGGGCTTGAAGGGTAACCTTGCCCCCGAAGGCGCGATCGTGAAGGTCGCAGGCATGGCGGAACTCAAATTCTCGGGTCCGGCGCGCTGCTTCGATTCGGAAGAGGAATGTTTCGAGGCGGTTACGCGCCGTAACTATAGCGAAGGCGAGGTTCTCGTCATCCGTTACGAGGGTCCGCGCGGCGGCCCGGGCATGCGCGAAATGCTGTCGACGACGGCGGCTCTCTACGGCCAGGGCATGGGCGGCAAGGTGGCGCTCATCACCGACGGGCGTTTTTCTGGCGCGACGCGCGGTTTCTGCATCGGCCATGTCGGGCCGGAAGCGGCCGTCGGTGGCCCGATCGGGCTTCTGAAAGACGGCGACTTGATCTCGATCGATGCGGTGAACGGCACGATCGAGGTTGCATTGTCCAAAGCCGAACTGGCGGCGAGGGCAAAAGCATGGAAGGCGCGCACGACCGACTATCAGTCGGGCGCGATCTGGAAATACGCACAGACGGTCGGATCTGCCCGCGACGGCGCGGTCACCCATCCGGGCGGTGCCAAAGAAACACACTGCTATGCGGACATCTGAGTTGTTGAGGTCGTCTGTCCTTTCGGCACTGGTTGCGCTCGCCACGTTTGGCGCGACCTTAGGCGCCGTCGGCCAGGCCATGGCCTTCGACGACAAGGTGTTCGACGACAAGACCGGCGTGAAGCCGCAGTCGAGCCCGTGGGCGGTGTTCCAGTTCGGCTTTTCCGCTTACAAGAACGGCCATAAGGAGCAGGCCGCGGAAGCCTACAAATATGCCGCCGAGAACGGCCAGATCGGCGCCACCTGGAAGCTTGCGCGCATGTATGCCGAAGGCGATGGCGTGGCGCGAGACGACTACGCGGCATTCAAGTTCTTCAGCGAGATCGTCGACCAGGACGTCGAGCCCGGTTCGCCCGAGGAAAGCTATGTTTCGGACGCGCTGGTGGCGCTTGGCGACTATCTGAGGAAAGGCATTCCCGGCAGCCCCGTCGAGGAGAACGAGGTGGCGGCCCAGGAATATTACATGCGTGCCGCCGCCAACTACCGCAATCCGAACGCCCAGTTCGAGATGGGCCAGATGTTCCTCAAGGGCGAGGGCGGCGTCAAGGCCAGCGTCAAGCAGGCCGGACGCTGGTTCCAGCTGGCGGCCGAAAAGGGCCATGCGGGCGCGCAGGCGACGCTCGGCAACCTGCTTTTCCAAAGCGGCAAGATCGTCCGCGGGCTGGCGATGATGACCGCGGCACTCGAACGAGCCTCACCCGCCGACCAGCCATGGATCCGCGGCATGCAGGAAGAAGCGTTTGCCGCCGCCGGCGAAGCCGACCGTCGCACCGCGATTTCGCTGGCCGACGACATCCTGACCAAGGGTGGCGGCGACCAGTAGGCCGGCGGGATTGGTCGATTTAAATCAGTTCTCGGTCGGTTTCGCCGGCACGCCGCCGGGCGCCGGTGTTGATATCGGCGTGCCTTGCAGATGCGGGGCCAGTGTGTTCTCCGGGCAGCCGTCCCGCTGCTTTGTCCAGGACGTGTTGTTGAGCACCATCTCGCAGCGGGCGAGGTGGCTTTGTCCGGCAAGTGTCAGGCAGGCCATTTGACCGATCTGGAACGATTTGCCATTGGCAAGGCATAGCGGAGCGGCAACGGCCGGCATCGCGCCAAAAGCGAGCGCCGCGGCACACGTGCAAAGTGCAAGTCGGATAGTCATGGGAACCCCAGCCACCATGATGATTTCTCATCAAGCGCGCGATTTGTGGCGATAAGAGGTCAACTTCTCAATGTGCCGCCGGACAGCAGCTCCGATCAGGCCGGCCGCAGCGCCAGATCGATCGCCACCGGCACATGGTCGGAGGGTTTTTCCCAGGCGCGCACCTGTTTTTCGATCGAAGCCGAGGAAAACCAATTGGCGGCTTCGGGCGACAGAAGCAGGTGGTCGATGCGGATGCCGTTGTTCTTCTGCCAGGCGCCGGCCTGATAGTCCCAGAACGTAAAGACGTCGGGGGCGTCGGTGACGGCACGCACGGCTTCGGTGAAGCCGAGATTCTTCAGCCGCCGGAACGCCTGCCGCGTTGCGGGCTGGAACAGCGCGTCGCTTAGCCAGTTTTCCGGATATTTCGCATCGGCCGGCTCAGGAATGACATTGTAGTCGCCGGCCAGGACCAGCGGCTCTTCCAGTGCAAGCCGCTCCTCGGCCCAGCGCTCCAGCCGCGTCATCCAGGAAAGCTTGTAGGAGAACTTCTTCTCGTCGTCGATTGGGTTGCCGTTCGGCAGATAGATAGAGGCAACCCGCAAGGCGCCCTTGTCGGTCGAGAACACGCCTTCGATGAAACGCGCCTGCTCGTCGGCATCGTCGCCCGGCAAGCCGCGATTGACCTCGTCGAAACGCAGCTTCGACAGGATGGCGACGCCGTTGAAGCCTTTTTGGCCGTAGGTCTCGACATTGTAGCCGAGCGCCTCGATCTCGGCGCGAGGAAATTGCTCGTCGACCGTCTTGATCTCCTGCAGGCAGGCGATGTCGGGCGCGCTTTCCGTCAGCCAATGGGTCAAATTGCCGATGCGGGCGCGGACGCCGTTGATGTTCCAGGTGACGATTTTCATGACGTCCTCGATAGGCTGGTGGTCCGGAGACTAGCGATCCGGCGGGTGACGTTCGACAAGGCCGATCGTATTGCCTGCCGGGTCCTTTAGGAAGGCCATCCACTCGCTTTCCCCCGCCTGGCCGAACAGGCCTTCGGTGTCGCGATGGACGAGCGCCGGCGGCGCGGTGAAGGGAACACCGGCGGCCCTTGCCGAAGCGTGGAACTCTTCGAGGTCCGATATGTCGAGATAGACGGTGCCGGCCGGCAGGCCGTCGGTGAAAAGCAGGCGCACGTCACCTGCCATGATGAAGGCGATGCCTGGAGGATCGAAACGCGCATGCAGACTCATGCCGAGCACCTCGCGCCAGAAGGCCAGCGTTGCGTCGAGATCGCGTCCGGCGGAAAGCGCGATCTGACGGACCGCGCCGATGTCGGGCATTTCTAGATCGAGAAGCTGGTGCCGCAGCCGCAGGAGGCGACCGCATTGGGGTTCCTGATCTGGAACGACTGGCCCATCAGATCGTCGACAAAATCGATCACCGAGCCGCCCATATAGACCAGCGACAGGTCGTCGATCAGCACGGTTGCGCCGTCCTTCTCGATGGCGACGTCGTCATCATTGCGCCTATCGACCAGATCGAACTTGTAGGAGAAGCCGGAACAGCCGCCGCCCTCGACCGAGACGCGCAGGGCCGTCTTGCCGGCTTCGCTCGCCACGATCTTGGCGATCCGCTTGGCGGCGGCGTCGGTCATCTCGACTTTCATGGCGGTCTTGGCATCAGCGCCCATGGGCGTCACCTTGCTTTCGGTTTCGTATGATAGGTATGAAGCGCGACGGGGCAAGTCAACTGCGGCATACGCTATGACCAACGAGTTGGGCGACATCGGATTCGGCTATCGGCCGCGCGCGGCCTATGCCAGCGACCCGGCGAAGTCGCGCGGCCGGCTGTTCGACGAGGTGGAAAGCCCGACGCGCACGCCGTTCCAGCGCGACCGCGACCGCATCATCCATTCGACGGCGTTCCGCCGGCTGAAGCACAAGACGCAAGTGTTCGTCGCACACGAAGGCGACCATTACCGCACAAGGCTGACGCATTCGATCGAGGTGGCGCAAATTGCACGCGCTCTGGCGCGGGCACTGCGCGGCGACGAGGACCTGGCCGAGGCGGTGGCCCTGGTGCACGACTTCGGCCACACACCCTTCGGCCATACCGGCGAGGACGCGCTGAACGAGAAGATGGCCGCCTGGGGCGGCTTCGACCACAATGCGCAATCGCTGCGCGTGGTGACGCGGCTGGAGCGGCGCTATGCCGAGTTCGATGGGCTGAACCTCACCTGGGAAACGCTGGAGGGGCTGGTCAAGCACAATGGCCCACTGACCGATGCCAAGGGCAAAGGGCTGAAGGGGCCGGTGCCGCAGGCGATCCGCGACTATTCCGAACTGCACGACCTCGAGCTCGACCGCTTCGCCGGTATCGAGGCGCAGTGCGCGGCGATTGCCGACGACATCGCCTACAACACCCATGACATCGACGACGGGCTGAGGGCAGGGCTGCTGACGCTGGACATGCTGGAGGACCTCTCGCTGCCGGGGTCGATCCTCAAGGGGGTGCGTGAGCGCTATCCGGCGCTCGATGACGTACGCACCGGCCACGAGCTGATGCGCCGGCAGATCACTATCATGGTCGAGGACGTGATCGTCTCGACGACGGCCAATCTGGCGCGCATCAAGCCCGACAGCGCCGAGGCGGTAAGGGCGGCCGGCGAGACGATGGTGAGCTTCTCCGCCGAGACGGCCGTATCGGAAAAGGAGCTGAAGGCCTTTCTCTACAAGCATCTCTATCGGCACGCGGAGGTCATGCGGGTGCGCGCCGACGCCGACCAGATCGTCAGGGACCTGTTCGACGTCTATTTCGCCGATCCGCGCGCCATGCCGGATGGCTGGCGCGAAGGGCTCGATCGGGCGGAGGATCGCGTCAAGGCGCGCAGTGTTGCCGATTTCCTGGCTGGCATGACGGACACTTATGCACTCAAGGAACACAGGCGTTTGTTTGACCATACGCCGGATTTGAGCTAGGGCGGGCGCGATTTTGCCGGCCAACGAGCCGGATCCCTGCAAAACCGTCAGAGCCATAGCAATGAACATCTTCGCCGATTTCAACGCGCGAATCATAAAGGCCGTCGAAGCGCTTGATTTGAAAGACAAGGATGGCGTGCCGCCGGATCTGTCGCGCATCGCCGTCGAGCCGCCGCGCGATGCCAGCCATGGCGATCTCGCCACCAACGCTGCCATGGTGTTGGCCAAGCCGACCGGCCAGAACCCGCGCGCGCTGGCCGAAAGGCTGGCCGAGGCGCTGCGCGCCGACGAGGATATCGCGGCCGCCGAGATCGCCGGCCCGGGCTTCGTCAATCTCAAGCTCAAGGACGACTTCTGGCAGGCACATCTGACGGCGCTGCTCGGCGAGGGCCGCAATTACGGCCGCTCGACAGTCGGCGGCGGCAAGAAAACCAATGTCGAGTATGTCTCGGCCAACCCGACCGGGCCGATGCATGTCGGCCATTGCCGGGGTGCCGTGGTCGGCGACGCGCTCGCCAACCTGATGGCCTTCGCCGGTTACGACGTGACCAAGGAATATGTCATCAACGATGCCGGTTCGCAGATCGACGTGCTCGGACGCTCGGTCATCCTGCGCTACCGCGAGGCGCTTGGCGATGAGATCGGCGAGATTCCGGCCGGGCTTTATCCAGGCGACTATCTGATCCCCGTTGGTCAGGCGTTGGCCAGCGAATTCGGCCGCTCCCTACTGCAGATGCCGGACGAGGAGGCACTTGCCATCGTCAAGGACAGGACGATCGACGCGATGATGGCGATGATCCGCGAGGATCTGGCGCTGCTCAACGTGCATCACGACGTCTTCTTTTCCGAGCGGACGCTGCATGCCAACAATGCGAAGAAGATCCGCTCGGCGATCAGCGACCTGACGCTGAAGGGCCACATCTACAAGGGCAAGCTGCCGCCGCCCAAGGGCGAGAAGCCGGACGAGTGGGAGGACCGCGAGCAGACGCTGTTCCGCTCGACCGCGGTCGGCGACGACATGGACCGGGCGCTGGTCAAGTCGGACGGTACCTTCACCTATTTCGCTGCCGATGTCGCTTACCTCAAGGACAAGGTCGATCGCGGCTTCGTTGACCTGATCTATGTGCTTGGCGCCGATCATGGCGGCTATGTGAAACGGCTGGAAGCGCTTGCCCGGGCGATTGCCGGCGACGAGGTCAAGCTTACCGTGCTGCTTTGCCAGCTGGTGAGGCTGTTTCGCGCCGGTGAGCCGGTGCGCATGTCGAAGCGGTCGGGCGAGTTCGTGACCTTGCGTGAAGTGGTCGAGGAGGTCGGCCGCGACCCGATCCGCTTCATGATGCTCTACCGCAAGAACGACGCGCCGCTCGATTTCGACTTCGCCAAGGTGACCGAGCAGTCGAAGGACAATCCCGTGTTCTACGTGCAGTATGCCTCGGCGCGCTGCCATTCGGTGTTCCGGCAGGCAAGCGAGCAATTGGGCGAGGCCATGTTCGACCGCAACCAGCTGGCCGCCGAAGTGGCTTTGCTGACCGACGAGGGTGAGATCGGCCTGATCAGAAAGCTTGCCGAATATCCGCGGCTGATCGAAGCCGCGGCGCTCGCGCTTGAGCCCCACCGGCTGGCATTCTACCTCTACGAACTCGCTTCCAGCTTCCACGGACACTGGAACCGCGGCACCGATAATCCTGACTTACGTTTTGTTAAGGTTAACGACCGACAATTGACGCATGCCAGACTAGGGCTGGTGCAGGCTGTTTCGGACGTTTTGACGTCCGGCCTGACGCTGATCGGAGCCAATGCGCCCACCGAAATGCGTTAGGTTTGAGTAAAAAACCTGTCACCTTTTGCCCACATTGCGCTGGTAAGGGCCAACCCTACGCGACGTCCATGGCGTCCGAATGAGTGCGAGTTCGGGAACAATAATGGCAGACAGAACCCAGCTGAGAGCAGCCGACCACAACGACATCGCCAACGATGATCCGTTCGCGGAACTGACCAGGATCATGGGGTTCGACCCGCGCCAACCGGTCAAACCGCAAACGCCGGCCCAGCCGAAAGCCGCTGCCGCCGGGCCGCCGGAGGGCGAGGCCGATTTCGACATCGATCTCGAGAAGGAGTTGATGGGCGAGTTCGGCGCCGACGCCAATGACAATGCTTCCCATGCCGAGCTTCGCGAGCCGACACCCGAACCGGCTACCACGGATGAGATGGAGGACGCGCTTGCCGCCTCGTTCGAACAGGATTTCGCGTTCGACGACAGTGCGGTGGATGATGTTGCTCCCGTTGCGGCCGCTCCTGTTGCCGCCGACGAAATTGCCTTCGCCCCCGAAAGGGCGTTCGCTCCCGCTGTCGAGCCCGAGTTCGACGAGGAGTTCGATAACGCCGTCGCCGGCTCGCTCGAAGACGTGTCGCCGTTCGAGGACGACCTTTCGAGTGACGACGAACTTGCCGCCTCGCTCGATCAGGATTTTCGGCACGACGACGATGTGACGGGCAAGATCGGGGCGACGGGCGAGGACGGACCCAGGGCCGCAGCCGATGCATACGCGCCGGTCGACGAGCCCGCCTTCGACGACGAGCCTGCCTTCGACAATGAGTTCGACAACGCCGTGGCCAACTCGCTCGAAGACGAGCTGATGCTCGAAGAGCATGAGCCGATGGAGCAGGCCGTCGCCGTTGAAACCGCGGCGCAAGCCGCCGAGCCTGCGTTCGATGACGAGTTCGACGATGCCGTTGCAAGCTCGCTCGAAGACGAGCTGATGGTCGACGAGCATGAGCCGGCGGAAACCGTCGCCGCCCCGGCATCGCCGGTTGAGGCGGTTTCGGACGATGAGAATTTTGCCGGCCATTTCGATGATGCCATGGCCGACGTCGACATGGACTTAGACGTTCGCCCGAACGAGCCTGCCGAAATCGAAGAACCAGAGGCCGTCGAGCTTTCCGGCACGGCTGCTGAAGCGGCGTTCGACGACGATTTCGATCTGAACTTCGACGATGCGCTTGCCGAAGACGTCGAAGAGCCCGTGGCGCAGGTCGTTGCGGCCGAACCCGTGCCGCCGGCCGCCGCTGTCGCCCCGACGGCCCCAGTGGCTGAGGAACGCAGCCTGGAAGACGAGCTGAACGCGCTGCTGGGGGCGATGAGCACACGGCCGGCACAAGCGGCCAACGAACCTCAGACAAGCCAGCAGCCTGCCCAGAAGCCTGTGATGGCTGCTGCTCAGCAGCCCGTGGCGCCCGCAATTCAGGAGCCAGCAGTGGCCGCTGAACAGCCCATGGCGGCGGCTGAAGACGTCACCAACGAACCGGTGCATCCTGTCGACGAGCTGGATTGGGAACTCGACGAGCACGAGCCCGCTGAGCCGCAGCAGTCCAGTGCCGCCGATGACGCCGATCTTGGCAGTGTCCTCTTGGATGAGCTTGAAGGCGAGGATTTCGGTGCTGAAGCCGCTGCCAGACCTGCGGATGATTTGGACAACGATGCGCTCGATGCCGACTTCGCCAGGAATATCGGCCTGGATCATGACTCGGCCGACAAGAGTGCCGCAGCTGCTTCCGAAGAAGATCCGCTCGATGCGCTGAACTGGCTGACGACACGCGCCACGCCGCCCGAGCCGGCCCGCTCGTGGAGCCGCGTGACGCCGGTCGCCCAGCCTCAGCCCGCTTTTGCAAGCCAGCCGGTGGCTTCGGCGCGTCCGGCACCACCGCCGCAGCCGGCTGCAACGCCGTCCTATCGGGCCGCACCGGTCGAAGAGGCGCCGTCCTATGAAGGCCAGGGATCCCGTGAAGAGAGGCCGTCCTATGAAGATCGGCCCGCCTACACGGAAGCTGCACCAACTTCGCATCAACAACCTTCCGCCTATGACGAGATGCCCGATGTCGAGACGGTCGACGTGCCTGAGCGCGTCGTGGCGCTGGCGGACGATCTCGATATTCCGGAGCTCAATTTCGACGATGACGAGCCGGTGGCGCCCGCCTACGACGATCTTGATGCCGATTTTGCCAGCCTTCTCACCGAAATGAATGCCACGGATATAGCGCCTGCCCCGGTGCGCAGTGCTGGCTATGACGATGAATACGATGCCGGCTTCGCGTCTGGCTATAAGCAAGATCGTGGCGAGACGCGCGGCTATGGCGCCAAGCCTGCGGAGGCCCCCGTCAGCGCGGCGGCCGCTTCCTATGCCGATGCAGCGGACGGTTTCGATCTGGGCCCATTGCCCAGTGGCCAGCCGGTTTCGCAAGCCGACGATTTCACCTTCGATGAGCTCGATTACGATCCCGAACTGGACGAGGAGATGTCGGTTCCGGGTCTTGCCGAACGCGGGGCCGAAAGGCAGCCGCGCAGGCGCGGGCTGCTGATAGGAGCGGTGGTTGGCGCGGTGGCGATCGCCGGAGGCCTTGGCGCCTTTGCGTTGACCCTCGGCGGCAAGAGCGGCAGCGATGCGCCGGTTATCGTCAAGGCCGACAACAGGCCGATCAAGATCAAGCCGGAAAATCCAGGCGGCACCGTCGTGCCGAACCAGGACAACAAGGTCTATGACGCTGTGGTCAAGGGCGCCAAGCCCGCCGAGCCCGTTCAGCAGAAGCTGGTCACCAACACCGAAGAGCCTGTGGACCTGAAAGCCAACGAACCGGAGAGCCGCGTCGTCGATCTTTCGCCCAATGACCCCGACGCCGCGGACGATCTCGACGCGCCCGGCACAGTGGCGTCCGACACCAACGCCTCTGGTATCAACGCGCCTGATACCAACGCGCCTGACACCGATGCGCTTGGCGCCAATGCCGCTGGCGGTACCGAAACTGCCGCCGCACCGGCGCCCAAGTCCGAGGATCGCATCGCGCAGGTTCTGCAGGAGGCCGAGAAGGGTGCCAACCCCGAGATCGTCGCCGTTGCGCCGCGCAAGGTACGGACCATGGTCGTGAAACCTGACGGCTCGCTGGTGGCGCGCGAGGATCCGGCGCCTGCCGCCCCGCAGATGGCTGCTGCCGAGCCGGCAGATCCGGCGCCGCAGCAAGTGGCTCCGTCGGCCCAGGCCGACGCCGCCGCGCAGACTGGCACCGTGCCCCTGATCGAGCAGATGACAAGTGATCCGAAGATTGGCGATCAGAAGATTGGTGACCAGCCGAGTGGCGATCAGGCGAGTGGCGATCAGGCCGAAACCACCAAGCTGCAGCCGGCGCCCAAGCCCGACACCAAGGCCGAAGCCAAGGCCCAGCCCTCAGCCAGCAAGCAGTCCGCCAACACCCCGGCCACGGTCCCAGTGGCGCCGCAGCGTCCGTCCGACCAGCCGGTCGACGTAGTCGGCGAAGTCAAGCCCGATCAGGTTGCTTCCATCGATCCGGCCGCGGCCGGCGCTGGTTCGTGGTCGATACAGATCGCTTCGCAGCCGACAGTCGAAAGCGCCCAGTCGACTTATCAGGATCTGCAGCGCCGCTACGGCAGCGTGCTTTCCGGCCGCACCGCCAACATCGTCAAGGCCGAAATTGCCGGCAAGGGCACCTTCTACCGCGTCCGCGTTCCAGCGCAGTCGCGCAACGAGGCGATCAAACTGTGCACCAGCTACAAGGCTGCCGGCGGCAATTGCTTCGTGTCCCACTAGCGGCACCAAAAACCTCTCGAAAAGCCGGCGCTCGCGCCGGCTTTTTTGCGTGAACGGAAATCCCTGGAGGCAATTGCGGGCGATTCCCTTTGTCGGCGCGAAGCTCTAAACTGTTCCGCATGACCGAATCAAAATCCATGATCCTCGGCTGCGCCGGGAAATCACTGACCCGCGACGAGATCCGTTTCTACCGCAACGAATGCCCGTGGGGTTTCATCCTGTTTGCGCGCAATATCGGCGAGACCGAGCAGATCCGCGATCTGGTCGCCGCTATGCGCGACTGCGTCGGGCGTGCGGACGCGCCGGTGTTCATCGACCAGGAGGGCGGCCGGGTGCAGCGCCTGCGGCCGCCGCTGGCGCCGAACTATCCGGCTGCCGGCGCACTCGGCGCCTTATGGCGCGACGACCATGACGCCGGCACCCGTGCCGCCTGGCTGATGGCGCGGCTGCATGCCTTCGATCTGCTGCGCTACGGCATCACGGCGGATTGCCTGCCGGTGCTCGACGTGCCGATCGAGGGCGCCAGCGACGTCATCGGCGCACGCGCCTATGGCAAGGAGCCGCGCGCCGTCATCGAATTGGGTCGCGCCGCGGCGGAAGGCCTGATGGCGGGCGGCGTGCTGCCGGTGATGAAGCATATTCCCGGCCATGGAAGGGCCTTCGCCGACACGCATTTCGAACTGCCGACCGTCGACGCCTCGATCGGCGACCTGCAGCGGCATGATTTTGCCCCGTTCAGGGAGCTCAACCATTTGCCGATGGCGATGACGGCGCATGTCGTCTATAGCGCGATCGACCCGAAGAACCCGGCCACGACATCCGGCAAGGTCATCGAAAAGATCATCCGCGGCGAAATCGGCTTCGACGGCCTGTTGATGAGCGACGACACCTCGATGAAGGCACTTTCTGGGGATTTCCCGTCAAAGGCGGCCGCTATCCTTGCGGCGGGCTGCGATCTGGTCCTTCACTGCAACGGCGTGTTTGAGGAGATGGCCGGCATTGCATCGCGAACGACCGGACTTGAAGGCAAGTCGTTTGACCGCGCGGAGCGGGCGCTGACCTATATCAGGAACCGTGACGTAGCGGACGAGACCGAGATTCGGGCCGAATTTGCCAGTTATTTCGACGCGGTGGCCTAGCATCAAAGGAAGCGAAGTGGCGGAAACATTGGACCTGAAGGCCGGCAAGGCCGCACCGATGGACCGTCTGTGGGCCGAGAACGACGATTCCCGGTTGACCGGCGATCCCGCTTTGGTCGTCGATGTGGCCGGTTTCGAAGGTCCGCTCGATCTTCTGCTGCATCTTGCCCGCAACCAGAAGGTCGACCTGTCGCGCATCTCGATCCTGGCGCTGGCCGAACAATATCTGGCCTTCGTCGAGAAGGTGAGGGCGCTGCGGCTGGAGCTTGCCGCCGACTATCTGGTGATGGCGGCATGGCTGGCCTTCCTCAAGTCGAAGCTCCTGATCCCCAAGCAGCCCGGCGACGAAGGCGAAAGCGGCGAGGAACTGGCGGCAGTGCTGCAGTTCCGGCTGAAGCGGCTGGAGGCGATGCGCGACGCGGCGG
Organism: Mesorhizobium sp. M0778; assembly: GCF_040320105.1. Lineage (NCBI taxonomy): Bacteria > Pseudomonadati > Pseudomonadota > Alphaproteobacteria > Hyphomicrobiales > Phyllobacteriaceae > Mesorhizobium > Mesorhizobium sp. M0778. Next base: position 235,045 of record NZ_JAMYPA010000002.1, read on the forward strand.
CACGGCTGGTCAACCGCAACCGGCTCGGACGCGACGTGTTTGCGCGCGGCATGCCGGAAATGGTCATCATCGAGAAGCGAAATGCCTATTCGGCCTCGCTCTACGATTTGTTGACCGCCTATGCCCAGCAGCGCCAAAAGCAGGCGATCACCAATGTGACGATCGCCAGGCGCGGCGTGTGGTCGCTCAAGGATGCGCGCGACGTGCTGATCAGGCTGATCGGGTCGCTGCGCGACTGGACGGCGCTCGACAGTTTCCTGGTCGAATATCTGGCCGGCCCGGAAGAGCGGCGCACCGCTGTCGCCAGCTCGTTTGCCGCAACGCTGGAACTGGTGCGCGAAGGCAAGATGGAGATGCGGCAGGACCAGGTGTTCGCGCCGCTTTATCTGCGCGGCCGCGCTCAAGCCATCAAGATAGTCGAGGTGACACCATGAGCGAACGCGCCAACGCTTCGGTCATTCCGTTCAAGGTCGAGGACGACGCCGAGCAAGGCGCGGTTGCCGAGAACCCGGCACAAAACCAGGGGCAGAATTTGTCGCAGAATCCCGGCGAGCGGCTGCATATGGCGGAGGCCGTACGGATGGCCGAGGCGATCGTATTCGCCAGCGCCGAGCCGGTCAGCGAAAAACAGCTCACTTCGCGGCTGCCCGACGGCATCAACATTGCCGCGGCGATGGCCGAACTGCAGCAGATCTATGCGCGGCGCGGCGTCAATCTGGTGCGCGTCGGCGATGCCTGGGCCTTCCGCACCGCCGGCGACCTCGCCTTCCTGATGAGCCGAGACACGGTGCAGCAGCGCAAGCTGTCCCGCGCTGCCCTCGAAGTGCTGGCGATCATCGCCTACCACCAGCCGGTGACGCGCGCCGAGATCGAGGACATCCGCGGCGTCGAGACGTCAAAGGGGACGCTCGACACGCTGATGGAGACGGAATGGGTGAGAATGCGCGGCCGGCGCCGCACGCCCGGCCGTCCCGTCACCTACGGCACGACGGACATTTTTCTCGACCATTTCGCACTGGAGGAGATCCGCGATCTCCCCGGCATGGAGGAATTGAAGGGTGCAGGATTGCTGTCCGGCCGCATGCCGTCGAATTTCTCGGTGCCGCTGCCGCCGGCCGACCCCGATGCGCTCACCGACGACGAGGATCCGCTGACCGACATCGACCTCGAGGAACTCGGCCTTTTGACGCCGCGCGTCACGGACGATTGAGCCGAGCGCCATCTTTAAGCCACAGCCAGGATGGAACTGCGCCGATTGGTAGCGGGCCGCCGTGCCGAAAGTGCGTGACTTCGGCCACTCATTCATGAACTCTGTCGCAGTTCTGTTTGAATCCGAACCCGAAAGCGCATAGATCAGCGTCTGGGAAACCGTTCGAGAGAGATTTGCTATGGGTTCATTTTCGATTTGGCACTGGATGATCGTTCTGGTGATCGTGCTGCTGGTCTTCGGCCGCGGCAAGATCCCCGAGCTGATGGGCGACATGGCCAAGGGCATCAAGAGCTTCAAGAAGGGCATGGCCGACGACGAGACTGCCGAGGACAAGCGCACCGTCGAACACCGTTCCGACGAGACCGTGTCGGTACCGAAGGAAAAGGCCAGCAAAAGCTGAGCCCAAAACTTTGGTTGGCCAAAACTTGAGTCGGCCTGAAACTTGAGTCGGAACGTATAGCCATGTTCGAAGTCGGCTGGACCGAGATGCTGGTGATCGCGATCGTCATGATCGTGGTCGTCGGGCCCAAGGATTTGCCCAACATGCTGCGCACCTTCGGCCGCACAACGGCGAAGCTGCGCGCCATGGCGTCGGATTTCCAGCGGCAGTTCAACGACGCACTGAAGGAAGCCGAACTCGACGACGTCAAGAAGTCGGTCGATTCGCTGAGAAGCCTCAATCCGGCAGCCGAGATCAGGAAGCAGCTCAATCCATTCGAGCAGGCCGCCGCCGACGTCCGTTCCGGCGTCGATGCCGTGATGAAACCCAAGCCGGCGGTCGAGGCCGCCTCGACAGAGCAGGCAGCCGAGCCGCTGAAGAACGGCGCGACGACGATGCCGGGCGTCAGCCCGCCGGAGCCGACGCCGGCCACGCCGATCTTTCCGGCGATGACGGACGAGTCCGTCGTGGCGCCGGCAGTAGAGGCGCAAACGACTGCAGCGGCCGTGCCGCAAAAAGCGCCGGCGGCAAAGAAGAAGCCGGCGCTCGCGAAAGCCGCGGCTGCCGTGCCGGCCAAGCCGGCAAAGGCCGCTACGCCAAAGGTCGCCACAAAAGCTGAGCCGAAAGCGCAGTCATCAGCAGCGAAGAAGCCGGCGACAGCAGCGAAGAAGCCTGCGGCAGCAACGAAGAAGCCGGCCGCCACGAAAACGGCGGGAGCCGCCAAGTGAGCACTTCGGACACGGAAAAGGACGAGATCGAAAAATCGTCGGCTCCGCTGATGGAGCACCTGATCGAGTTGCGCCGGCGGCTGATGTGGTCGATCGGCGGTTTTTTCGTTGCTTTTCTTGTGTGCTTCTTCTTCGCCAAGAAGCTGTTCAACCTGTTGGTGATCCCGTTCAGATGGGCGACCCAATGGGCCGGGCTCGATCCGCACAAGGTCGAGCTGATCTATACGGCGCCGCAGGAGTTCTTCTTTACCCAGGTCAAGCTCGCCATGTTCGGCGGCATGGTCATCGCTTTTCCGTTGATCGCCACGCAGATCTACAAATTCATCGCGCCCGGCCTCTACAAGAACGAGCGCAATGCCTTCCTGCCGTTCCTGATCGCCTCGCCGATCCTGTTTCTGATGGGCGCGTCGCTGGTCTATTTCTTCTTTACGCCGATGGTGATGTGGTTCTTCCTCGCCATGCAGCAGACCGGCACCAACGACCAGGTGCAGATTTCGCTGCTGCCGAAAGTGTCCGAATATCTCAGCCTGATCATGACGCTGATCTTCTCCTTCGGCCTGGTGTTCCAGTTGCCGGTGGTGACAAGCCTGATGACGCGAGTCGGCATGCTGTCGTCGCAAGGGTTGGCCGAGAAGCGCAAATGGGCGATCGTCATCGCCTTCGTCGTGGCGGCGGTGCTGACGCCGCCCGACCCGATGAGCCAGATCGGCCTCGCAATTCCGACGATCCTGCTCTACGAGGTCTCGATCTGGTCGGCTCGCTTGATCGAGCGCAGCAAGGAGCGCGACCGTGTCGCCCGCGAAAAGCAGGACGCCACGGAAGAGGTGGCCGAAAAGCCGGCGGACGCGTCGTCGACGTAGGTGGGGTTACCGGCTGGCATCTTTCTTCCGGCCGCAGCAACTTTGTTCTTGCTTTGTGCCGGCAGCTATGCTACTAATCTGGGTATGGTGCTGATTCGGCGCCGACGACCCGCCCTCTGAGGCGGGTTTTTTTGTTTCAGGTTCCCTTTCGACCAAATGTTGCGAGTGCTGCCGTCTGTGAAGTCGGCGGGACAGATGGCGGCGTGAAGAAACGCCGGCGTTCCCGTCTTGCATCAATGAAAGATGCGGTTTACGCCCTCTGGTCTTTGTTTTGGGCATGTCGTTGCCCCACAACCGCTGCGCATTTTTTGGGCGACATGCCCTCGAGGACGAACAGACCATGCTTGACATCAAATGGATTCGCGACAACCCGAAGGCCCTTGTCGACGCGCTCCAGAAGCGCTCGTGGTCGGCCGAGGCGGCGCAGTCCACCGTCGACGATCTGATCGCTGCGGATGAGGCACGGCGCGAGCATCTGACCGAGCTGCAGACCAGGCAGGAGCGCCGCAACGCCGCATCGAAGGAGATCGGCAATGCCATGCGCTCGGGCGATGCCGCGCTTGCCGAACGGCTGAAGGCTGAGGTCGGCGAGATCAAGGCCTTCATCCAGAACGGCGAGGCGCGCGAACGCGAACTCGACAAGGCGCTGAACGACGCACTGGCGGTGCTGCCCAACGTGCCGTTCGACGATGTGCCGGTCGGCAAGGACGAGCACGACAACGTCGTCAAGCGCGTCGTCGGCAAGCTGCCGACGCGGCCGAATTGGGTGAAAGAGCATTTCGAGATCGGCGAAGCGCTCGGCATGATGGATTTCGAGCACGCGGCAAGGCTTTCCGGCTCGCGCTTCACGGTGCTCAAGAACCAGCTGGCGCGCATGGAGCGCGCACTCGGCCAGTTCATGCTCGACCTGCATACCACCGAGCACGGCTACGAGGAGATCGTCCCGCCGCTGATGGTGCGCGACGAGGCGCTTTTCGGGACTGGGCAGCTGCCAAAGTTTGAGGAAGATTTGTTCTTCGCCCGGCATGGGGATGGCAGGCTTGGCCTAATCCCCACCGCCGAAGTCCCACTCACCAATCTCGTGCGCGAGGAGATCACGCCGCACGAAAAACTGCCGCTGCGCTATACCGCGCTGACGCCGTGCTTCCGCTCCGAGGCGGGTTCGGCCGGCCGCGACACGCGCGGCATGCTGCGTCAGCACCAGTTCAATAAGGTCGAGCTGGTGTCGATCACCGATCAGGACTCGTCGATTGCCGAGCACGAGCGCATGACCGAATGCGCCGAGGAGGTGCTGAAGCGGCTGGGCCTGCCGTTCCGCACCATGACGCTGTGCACCGGCGACATGGGCTTTGGCGCGCGCAAGACCTACGATATCGAGGTCTGGCTGCCCGGCCAGAATACCTATCGCGAAATCTCGTCGTGCTCGGTATGCGGCGATTTCCAGGCCCGGCGCATGGACGCCCGCTACAAGGACAAGGATGGCAAGGGCAACCGCTTCGTCCACACGCTGAACGGTTCGGGCACCGCCGTCGGCCGCGCTCTGATCGCCGTCATCGAAAATTACCAGAACGAGGACGGCAGCGTAACCATTCCTGAAGCGCTTCGGCCTTACATGGGCGGTCTGGAAAAGATCGAATCGAAATAATGCGCATCCTTCTGACCAACGACGACGGCATCCATGCCGAGGGCCTTGCATCACTCGAACGCATCGCCCGCACGCTGTCGGACGACGTCTGGGTGGTGGCACCGGAACAGGACCAGTCCGGCTATGCGCATTCGCTGTCGATCTCGGAGCCGCTGCGCCTGAGGAAAATCGGCGAAAAACACTTTGCCGTGCGCGGCACGCCGACCGACTGCGTCATCATGGGCGTGAAGAAGATCCTGCCCGAAGCGCCCGACCTGATCCTGTCCGGCGTCAATTCCGGCGCCAACATCGCCGACGACGTCACCTATTCGGGCACCGTCGCCGGCGCCATGGAAGGCGCGCTGCTCGGCGTGCGCTCGATCGCCATCAGCCAAGCCTATTCCTATGTCGGCGAGGACCGCGTCGTTCCCTATGAGACAACCGAGGCGCTGGCGCCAGCGCTGCTTCAAAAGCTCGTCGCCATGCCGTTGCCGGACGGCGTGCTGCTCAACGTCAATTTTCCGAATTGTGCGCCGGAAGAGATCGCCGGAACTGTGGTCACTTCGCAGGGCAAGCTGGTCCACAGCCTGTGGGTCGACGAGCGGCGCGACGGGCGCGGCCTGCCTTACTACTGGCTGCGCTTCGGCCGCGAGCCGGTCGAGGGCAAGCAAGGCAGCGACCTCCATGCCTTGCGCAATCGGCTGGTGTCGGTGACGCCGCTGCAGCTCGATCTCACCGCGCATGAAATCCGCGATCAACTGGCCAAGGCGCTCGCATGAACTTGAATCACGCTGCAACGGTCGACGACCGCGAAGGTTTCGCTGCCTTCCTGCTTCGCCTGCGCGGCAGGGGCACGGTGCCGAAGGCGCTGATCGCCGCCTTCGAGGCGACGCCGCGGCGCGGCTTCCTGTCTCCGCATTTCCACTCGATTGCCTGGTCGGACCGTATGCTGCCGATCGAATGCGGCGAGGCCATCGAAGGCGCCGACCTGCAGGCGGCGGTGATCGCGGCACTTGCCATCGAACCGGGCAACCGCGTGCTCGAGATCGGCACCGGGTCCGGCTACACGGCGGCGGTGATGTCGCGGCTTGCCGCGCGGATCGTCACCATCGACCGTTACAAGACGCTGGCCGAACAGGCCCGGCAGCGTCTCGAGGCACTCGCCATCGGCAACGTCATCGTGCGCCAGGCGGACGGTTCCAACGGGCTGGCCAACGAAGCGCCGTTCGACCGCATCGTCGCCTGGGCGGCCTTCGACAGCCTGCCGCGTTTCCTGCTCGACCAATTGTCGAGCGGCGGCATCGTCATTGCGCCCATCGGACCCGACGAGGGCGAGCAGGTGCTGGCCAAGCTGACCAAGGTCGGCAGCCGCTTCGAACGCGAGGATATCGGCCTGGTGCGTCTGCAGCCGATCCTGCGCAGTGTCGCGGCGGTCATCTAGGGTGTGTCGATATTCAGGTGAGGCCGGCCTGCAAATTGCGGCTTCCTCCGCTTCCGGTGCTCACGTACCCAAATGTACGCTCCGCTCCGGTTCTCGGAATCCACCATTTTCGGCTCGGCCTGACCTGAATCTCAACACACCCGGCGCTCGATCCTCGAAACATTTTTAAGAAAATTTGCGTCTGATTCTACAGGTTTAACCGACCGGTAACATTAACGCGCTTTAATCAGGCTCAGTTGTACCGGGTCTGTGCGGGTTAGTGCGATGCAATTCAGTGTTTTGAAGGCAAACGGACGCAATCTGGCGCGTGGCTGCGCCGTCCTCATGATCGCAGGGGCTGCGACGGGGTGTAGTTCCCAGGTGGCGCGGTTCAACAGCGTCGACGACGTGTTCACCGCCTCGACCAACAACCAGCGCGCCATCATCGACAAGCAGGATGCTGCCCAGCCCTATCCGGGCGATGTTGCGGCCGCGCCGATCGACGGCAGCCACACCCAGTCGGTCAGCCGCTCAAGCCTCGAACCGGTTACGGCGCAGCAATTGCCGCCGCCGGCTCCCGCCCTGGCACCCGCCGCTCGCCCGGTGCGTACCGCTGCCGCGCCGGCCCTGGCGCCTGCCGCTCCTCGTGTCGACAGGACGGCAACCGGCACCGTCGCTCCTGCGGCAAGGCCGTTCAAGAACGCCGAGCCCGACGCGCCGCGCGTGGCGACGGCCGCCGGCGCACCGCATGCAACCGAGATCGTCGTCAAGGACGGTGAGACCATTTCCGGCCTGTCGCGGCGCTACGGCGTGCCGGCCGACGCCATCATGAAAGTGAACGGGCTGAGCGCGACCAAAGGGCTGAAGACCGGCCAGAAGCTCGTCATCCCGGCCTATGCGTATTCGAGCAACGGCGCCGCGCCGAAAGTCGCCGACGCCAAGCCCGCGAACGGCACCAGGCACGACCAGCCGGCCGATGCGCCGGAGAAGGTGGCCGTGCTGCCGCAGCAGCCGAAGGTCAGGGAAGGCAAGTCCGCCGCGCAGGTGGATGCCTCGGCTGCCGCAAGCCAGCCGAAGGATGGAAAGGCCGCGCCAAAAACTGCTTCGGCGACGGCCAAGCCGGCCGGAGCCGGCGGCACCTACACGGTTCAGCAAGGCGATACGCTGTCCGCCATCGCCAGGAAGACCGGCGTCGGCGTCGTTGCGCTGAAGCAGGCGAACGGCATGCAGGATGGACTGCTCAAGATCGGCCAGACCCTGAAAGTGCCGGCAGGCGGAACCGCTGTCGTCGCCAGTGCGAAGCCGGCAAAGGTCGATCCGGTGACGACGGCCACCACCCAGCCGCCGGCCAAGGGCACGCCGACGCAGACGCTCGCCTCCTACACGCCGCCGAAGAAGGACGCGAAAGTCCTCCAGCAGGCCGAGGACGACGATGCGGTGGCGCCGGATGCAACCGGCATCGGCAAGATGCGCTGGCCGGTGCGCGGCCGCGTGATTTCCAGCTTCGGCGGCGGCAAGGACGGCGTCGACATCGCCGTGCCTGAGGGGACGCCGGTCAAGGCAGCCGAAAACGGTGTCGTCATCTATGCCGGAGACGGCCTCAAGGAATTCGGCAACACAGTGCTGGTGCGTCACGAAAACGGTCTGGTCACCGTCTACGGCCATGCCAGCTCGATCGAGGTGCAGCGCGGCCAGAAGGTCAAGCGCGGCCAGGAAATCGCCCTGTCCGGCATGAGCGGCACCACCGACTCGCCGAAACTGCATTTCGAAGTGCGCAAGAACTCGGCGCCGGTCGATCCGTCGGGTTATCTCGAATAGAGAAAAATCCGATTTTGCGGGCCGCCTGACCTTCAGCCCGCCGAGGAAGTCCGCTCCGCAAGGTGCGGGCTTCTTCTGTTGCCAGTCCTTGAGCGGCTAGTCCTTGAGCGATTTTCCGAGCCGGCCTGCCAGATCCTGGGTGAACTGCCAGGCGACGCGGCCCGAACGGCTGCCGCGGGTCGTCGCCCATTCCAGCGCCTCGGCGCGCAGCGTCTCGGGATCGATGGCCAGATCATGATGGCGGACATAGCCATCGATCATGTCGAGATATTCGTCCTGCGAACATTTGTGGAAGCCAAGCCACAGGCCGAAGCGGTCCGACAGCGAAACCTTCTCCTCGACCGCTTCCGACGGGTTGATCGCGGTCGAGCGCTCATTGTCGATCATGTCGCGCGGCAACAGATGCCGCCGGTTCGAGGTGGCATAGAAGATGACGTTGGCCGGGCGGCCTTCGACGCCGCCTTCAAGTGCTGCCTTCAGCGATTTGTAGGATGTGTCGTCATGGTCGAATGACAGGTCGTCGCAAAACAAGATGAAGCGAAACGGCGCTGCCTTCAGCAGGCCCATCAGCTTCGGCAGCGTGTCGATGTCTTCGCGGTGGATCTCGATAAGCTTGAGCGGCACGTCGGGCTTCGCCGAAGCGTTGACCGAGGCGTGTACCGCCTTGACCAGCGACGATTTGCCCATGCCGCGCGCGCCCCATAACAGCACGTTGTTGGCAGCGTAGCCGGAGGCGAAGCGCTCGGTGTTGTCGACCAATATGTCGCGGACGCGGTCGACGCCGCGGATCAGGCCGATATCGACGCGGTTGACCTTGCGCACCGGTTCCAGATAGCCGGGATCGGCCTGCCAGACGAAGCAATCGGCCTCGCGGAGGTCGGTTTGAGGCACCGGCGGCGGGGCGAGGCGGGCGACCGCCTCGATCAGGCGGTCGAGCTTCTGGTGCAGGATATCGATAGGGCTGTCGGTCATCTCTTGTCTTTTTGTTTCGCGTTTTGTTTCGCGTTCAGGACGGTGCGGTAGGGCAACCTACCTGATTTCAGCGGTTTCGAAACTCGTCCCAAGCATTTGTTCGGGCATGATCTTTTGCGAAAACCGAGCATCGCTTTTCGTGATCACCGTCTAACACGGCTCACCAGGCCGGAAAAGCAGCCGATTTGCCCGGCAGCGCAGTTGCATTGGCAACGTTACCGACTATATTCCGGCCAAATTTGGCGGGGCCGCCTTGCGGCTGTTTTTCAAAGTTCAGGAGTACCTCGATGTTCGTGACACCGGCATACGCCCAAGGCATCGGCGGGGACTCGTCCGCAATGTTTATCCAGATCGTGCCGTTTGCTCTGATTTTCGTGATCATGTATTTTCTGATCATCCGGCCGCAGCGCACGCAGCTGAAGAAGCGCGGCGAGATGCTGGCGGCGGTTCGCCGCGGCGACACCGTCGTCACCGGCGGCGGCTTGGTCGGCAAGGTTACCAAGGTGATCGACGACAACGAGCTCGAGATCGACCTTGGCGGCGGCACCAAGGTGACGGCGCTGCGCTCGACGCTTGCCGACGTGCGCGTCAAGGGCGAGCCGGTGGCGAACCAGAACGCCAAGAAATAACCGAATTGTCGGCGGAACGATCCGCCAGTACGCCCTGACGGACGACGCCATATGCTTTATTTTTCGCGCTTCAAGATGATCCTGATCTGGCTGGCCGTGGCCGCCACAGTGGTCCTCGCTGCGCCCAACCTTTTTTCCGCCAGCACGCTGGCCAAGCTGCCCGACTGGGTGCCGAAGCGGCAGATGACGCTTGGCCTCGACCTGCAGGGCGGCTCGCATATCCTGCTCAGGATGGATCCGAACGATCTGGTCAAAGATCGGCTGGAGACGACGCGCGACGAAATCAGGACGCTGCTGCGCGATGCCAAGATCGGCTATACCGGCCTTGCCGGAACGGGCCGCACGGTGCAGGTCCGCATCACCGATCCCGCACAGATCGAGGCTGCCAAGAAGGCGTTGAAGACGTTGACCGATCCGGTGGCGGCCGGCTTGTTCAGCGGCGGCTCGATCCAGGAGATGACGCTGGATGATTCCGAGCCCGGCCTGCTCAAGTTCACCGTCACCGATGCGGGCATCAAATATCGTACTTCGGCAGCGCTGACGCAGTCGATCGAGGTCGTCGGCCGCCGCGTCAATGAACTCGGCACGACCGAGCCGATCGTGCAGCGGCAAGGTGACGACCGCATCCTGGTGCAGGTGCCGGGTCTCCAAGACCCGCAACGGCTGAAGGAAATTCTTGGCCAGACCGCCAAGCTGACCTTCCAGATGGTCGACCAATCGATGCCGGTGCAGGACGCGCTGAACGGCCGTCCGCCGCCGGGATCCTCGGTGCTGTATTCGCAGGACGACCCGCCGGTTCCGTATCTGATCGAGAACCGCGTCATCGTTTCGGGTGAAAACCTCGTCGATGCCCAGGCGACGTTCAACTCCCAGAACAACGAGCCGGTTGTTTCGTTTCGCTTCGATTCGAAAGGGGCGCAGCGGTTCGGCCAGGCGACATCACAGAACGTCGGCAAGCTGTTTGCCATCATCCTCGACAATCAGGTGATTTCGGCACCGCAGATCCGCGAACCGATCCCCGGCGGCACCGGCCAGATATCGGGGAATTTCACCGCTGAGAGCGCCAACGACCTCGCCGTGCTGCTGCGCGCCGGCGCCTTGCCGGCGACGCTGACGGTGATCGAGGAGCGCACGGTGGGCCCTGGCCTCGGACAGGATTCCATTCATGCCGGCAAAATCGCCGGCATCATCGGTTCGATCCTGGTTGTGGCGTTCATGTTCGTCGCCTACGGCTTCTTCGGCTTCCTCGCCAACATCGCGCTGGCGGTGCATGTGGCGATGATCGTCGGGCTGCTGTCGCTGCTTGGAGCGACGCTGACCTTGCCCGGTATCGCCGGTATCGTGCTGACCATCGGCATGGCGGTCGATTCCAACGTGCTGATCTATGAACGCATCCGCGAGGAGCGACGTGCCGGCCGCTCGGTCATCCAGGCGATCGATACCGGTTTCAGCAAGGCGCTGGCCACAATCGTCGATTCCAACGTCACCTCGCTGATCGCGACCGTGGTGCTGTTCTATCTCGGCACCGGGCCGGTGAAGGGCTTTGCCGTCACCTATGCCATCGGCATCCTGACCACGGTCTTCACCGCCTTCACCTTCACCCGCCTGCTGGTGTCGATCTGGCTTCGCCGGGCCCGTCCGAAGGAGTTGCCGCGGGCGCCTGTGACTTTCGTTCCGCCCGGAACGAAAATTCCGTTTATGGGCATCCGCCGCTGGACGTTCACGCTGTCCAGCGTGCTTTCAGTCCTGTCGGTCGTCGGGTTCATGACCATCGACATCAATTACGGCATCGATTTCAAGGGCGGCTCGCTGATCGAGGTGCAGTCCAAGACCGGCAATGCCGATCTGGCCGACATCCGCGGCAGGCTGACGGAACTCAATATCGGTGAGGTGCAGGTTCAGCAGTTCGGCGAGCCGAACGACGTGCTGATCCGCGTCGGTACGCAGGAGGGCGGCGAGAATGCCGAGCAGACCGTCATCGACAAGGTGCGCGGCGAACTGCAAGACCAGTACGATTTCCGCCGCGTCGAAGTGGTCGGGCCGACGGTCTCGGGCGAGCTTGCCAAGCAAGGCACCATCGCCATGCTTGTCGCGCTGCTCGGCATCCTGATCTATGTCTGGTTCCGCTTCGAATGGCAGTTCGCGGTCGGCGCCATCGTTGCGACCGTGCATGACGTGGTCATGACGATCGGCTTCTTCGTCATTACCGGCCTGGAATTCAACCAGTCGTCGCTGGCGGCGATCCTCACCATCATCGGTTATTCGCTCAACGATACGATCGTCGTCTATGACCGTGTTCGCGAGGATCTGCGAAAATACAAGCGAATGCCGCTGCCGCAATTGCTGAACAACGCCATCAACGAGACGCTGTCGAGGACGACGCTGACCTCGGTGACGACGATCCTGGCGCTGCTGGCGCTGGTGCTGTTCGGCGGCGAGGTGATCCGCTCGTTCACCATGGCCATGCTGTTCGGCGTCGTGTTCGGCACCTATTCGTCGATCTTTATCGCCGCGCCACTGCTTATCTTGTTCAAGCTGCGGCCGCAGGCCACAGCATCTGATGAGGAAAAGCCGGTGGGCGGCGGCAAAGCCATAGCCACCTGACGGCTTGCCGCAAAAGTGGCCAAGGGCATCGTCATCCGCGAGGCGCATTTCCCCGGCCGCGCACCGATCGAGGCTTACGGCAATGGCGGTTTCCGCTTTGCCGACATGTCGCACCGCGGCTCGCTGCTGTGCCTGCCTTCTGGCATCTATGGCTGGGAGCCGGCCGATCCGCTGGCGCTGACGGCAGCGGATTTCACCAAGCTGTTCAACGAGGCCGACAAGGTCGAGATCCTGCTGGTCGGCAGCGGCAAGGATCTGAGGCCATTGCCGGCGGCGTTGCGTGCTGCGCTGAAGGATGCCGGCATTTCCGCCGATCCGATGTCGACCGGGGCGGCAGTGCGGACCTATAATGTGCTGCTGGCTGAAGACCGCGCCGTGGCCGCAGCACTCATCGCCGTCGACTGACGTGGCCGAAAACACCAAAGCCGTCATGGAGACGGTGCGCGCCGCCGATCATGACCGCTATCTCGCCGCGCTCTACGCGCCCGAAGACAAGCGGGACGCGGTGTTTTCGCTCTATGCCTTCAACGCCGAAATTGCCGGCATACGCGATCGCATCCGCGAAGCGCTGCCGGGTGAAGTCCGGCTGCAATGGTGGCGAGACGTCATCGCCGCCGAAGAGGATCGCGCTAAGGTCGGCCATCCCGTGGCGGACGCGCTGAGGGCGACTATTTCCGCTCACCGCCTGCCCAAGGCCGCTTTCGACAATATGCTCGAAGCGCGCGTCTTCGATCTCTATGACGACCCGATGCCGTCGCGCACCGATCTCGAAGGCTATTGCGGCGAGACTGCCGCCGCGCTCATCCAGCTTGCGGCGATGGTGCTCGATCCGGTCGAAGCACCGCGCTTTGCCGAACTTGCCGGCAGGGCAGGTTGTGCGCAGGCGATGACCGGTCTCCTGCTTCTGCTGCCGCTGCATCGTAAGCGGGGACAGTGCTTCGTTCCGGCCGACATTCTGGCTGCGGCGGGATCGTCGCCGCAAGAGTTCGCTACAGGTGACGGCGGGCCGGGCGCGGAACGCGCCGTTGCCGCGATGATCGCGCTGGCACGCGAGCATCTCTCAGCTTTCGAGCAGGGGGCGTCCGCCCTGCCGATTTCACTGCGTCCGGCGTTTCTGCCGCTGGCGCTGACGGGCGCCTATCTCGGCAAGATGGACGGCTCCCGCCATTCACCGCTTGATGGCGCGGTGCGGCTTTCGGCCTTGCACCGGCATTGGCTCTTGTTCCGGCGCGCAACGCGGGGCTGGCCGGTCGCATAAAGGCTGCCGCGTAGCCAACCCGACCGTCATTCCGCAGCTTCCGCCTGCGCCGGCAGCCCGAGCCATTCGCGGCAGTCGGCGAGCGCGCGCGATGTCACCGCGTGCCGCTTGGCGACCGTCTTGTCCTTGCCGCGCAGTCGCTTGCCTTCGATCTTTGGCGCGTCCACGGGCGGGAACAGGCCGAAATTGACGTTCATCGGCTGGAAAGAGCGCTTTCCCGGCTCGTCGTCGGAGACAATATGGCCGCCGGTGATGTGGTTGAGCAGCGCGCCGAAAGCGGTGGTCAACGGCGGCAGCGACGGCGCATGGCCAAGCCTTTCGGCGGCGGCGAAACGCCCGGCGAGCAGGCCGATGGCGGCACTCTCGACATAGCCCTCGCAGCCGGTGATCTGGCCGGCAAAACGCAGGCCGGGCCGCGACTTCAACTGCAGCGAAGCGTCGAGCAGCGTCGGCGAATTGATGTAGGTGTTGCGGTGCAGGCCGCCGAGGCGGGCGAATTCGGCGTTTTCCAGCCCAGGAATGGTGCGGAAAATGCGCACCTGCTCGGCGTGCTTCAGCTTGGTCTGGAAGCCGACCATGTTGTAGAGCGTGCCCAGTGCGTTGTCCTGGCGAAGCTGGACGACGGCATAGGCCCTTACAGACGGATTGTGTGCATTGGTCAGCCCCATCGGCTTCATCGGCCCGTAACGCAATGTCTCGATGCCACGCTCGGCCATCACCTCGATCGGCAGGCAGCCGTCGAAATAGGGCGTGCCTTCCCATTGCTTGAATTCGGTTTTCTGGCCGTCGACCAGCGCCTGCACGAAGGCAAGGTACTGCTCCTTGTCCATCGGGCAGTTGATGTAATCCTTGCCGGTGCCGCCGGGGCCGACCTTGTCGTAGCGCGACTGGAACCAGCAGATATCCATGTCGATCGTGTCGAAATGGACGATCGGCGCGATGGCGTCGAAGAAGGCGAGCGCGTCGGCGCCGGTTGCTTCCGCGATCGACTGGGCGAGCGAAGGGGCGGTCAGCGGGCCGGTGGCGACGATCGCCTGGTCCCAGTCCGCCGGCGGCAGGCCAGGCACTTCCTCGCGCCGGATGGTGATGAGTGGGTGCGCTTCGAGCTTTCTGGTGACCGCTTCGGAAAATCCGTCGCGGTCGACGGCCAGCGCACCGCCGGCCGGCACCTGGTGCGCGTCGCCGGCGCTCATGATCAGCGAACCGGCGAGCCGCATTTCGGCATGCAGCAGGCCGACGGCATTGGCTTGCGCATCGTCGGAGCGGAAGGAATTGGAACAGACGAGCTCGGCCAGCCCGTCGGTCTTGTGCGCATCGGTGCCGCGGACGGGACGCATTTCATGCAGGATAACCGGAATGCCGGCTTCGGCCGCCTGCCAAGCAGCTTCGGAGCCGGCGAGACCGCCACCGATGACGTGAATGGGATTTGTGTTCATGAGCGCCGAAATAATCCCTTGGCGCGGCGATTGCAATTACACGAATCAGCCGCGCTGTTGCCGCCACGCGCTGCAATCGTCTACTATTGCGAATGGGTGGGAGTCTCGGGGTCTTTGCCAGAGCGACATTTCTGACAGTCGTGATCGCCGTGGGCGGATCAGCAGCGGCCGGCGAACCGGCCGCGACGGCTTCCAAGCGGATCCCCATATGCCATGGTTACGGTTGCAACTATCGCACGACGCTGGCGCTTGGCCCCAGTGACGGTGCGCGTTTCCGCTCTATCCTGCGTGCGGGCGCGGGTTCGCCCCAGGCCGAGCGCTCCGCTATTTCGAAGGCCGTCCGCTATTTCGAACAGCGCATTTTCCAGGCCATCGGCGTCCGCGACCAGCCGCAGTCGAAATTCGGTGCATCGCGCGTCAGGGGCCAGATGGATTGTGTCGACGAATCGACCAATACGCATGCGTTGCTGGTCTATCTTGCCGAGCGAAAACTGCTCAGGTTTCATAAGGTCGAGGACAAGGCCTCGCGAGGCCTGTTTGTCGACGGGCGCTATCCGCATTGGACGGCGGTGATCAGCGACCGCGGCGGTACAGAATGGGTGGTGGATTCCTGGTATGCGCCGATGGGCGGCGCGCCGGATATTTTTCCGCTGAGCCAGTGGAAGAAGCGAGGCGTGCTGAAGAGCGGCGCGCTGGACTGACGACGGGGACGTCCCGCCAAAACGGCTCCCAGGGCGTTTCGAGCCTGAAAACAACAACACCCGCCGGGGGAGGAGGTCCGGCGGGTGTCGTTTTGTTGGCCGATCCTCGGGAGGAGGTGAAGATCGACCGTATTCGTCATCGCCGGGGAGGAGGTCGGCTTTGACGAAATTCCTTTCGCCATTTGAAAGGGCGCGAAACCCTTTTTAGAAACAACTTAGAAACAACGCCCGCCGGGGGAGGAGGTCCGGCGGGCGCCGTTTTTGTGGTCAACCCTCGGGAGGAGGTGAAGGCTGACCGTATCCGTCAGGGTCGGGGAGGAGGTCGACCCTGGCGAAATTCTGCTGGTTAGATCGCCCTGCGAGCGACCATCTTGATCTCGTCGCGGACTATGCCGAGATCGTTGAGCTGGCGGTTTGACAGGCGACCCAGCTCGGTAACCGTCTCGCGGTAGACGCGCCAGTTACGATAGTTGCGGATCAGGTTCATTGTCGTTCTCTTTCAAAACTGGTTCGGACCATTTGCGGTCCGAAAGGATTAGACCGCCTTGCGGGCGACGTAGTGGATGTCGCCGCGGCTGATGCCGAGGTCGGTCAGTTCACGGGTGCTCAGGCGGCTCAGCTCAGAAACGGTGTCCCGGTAGCGGCGCCAGTTGCGATAGTTGCGGATCAGGTTCATGGTATTCTCGTTTCGTCTTTCTTTCGGATCATTCCGTCTTTGTGTGCACCGTGAAGATAAGAGGGGTCATATCGATTTAAAAGCGCTATTGGTGCATGGCAGCAATGCAAATTGTGCATTGCAGCATTAACGCGCGTCCGGTTTTCCGCCCAGATCGGAAAATGCCGTCAGGTCAAACGCTTGGGCGGACGAGCCAAAAGGGCCAAACAAAGGGGGAGGGGCATGGCGAGCTATTCGTCACGGGTCAGGTTGGATATCGCACGATGGCAGCAGGCCGGCCTGATCGACGCGCCGACAGCCGACGTGCTGACGCGCGACGTCGAGGCCAACGAACGCAAATCGCTGAGCTTCGGCTCGATCCTGGCGATGATGGCGGCACTGTTGTTCGGCGCGGCCATCCTGATCTTCATCGCCGCCAACTGGGAAGTCATCCCGCGGCTGGTACGGGTCGCAGCACTCTTTGCCGTTATCCTTGCCGGCTATGTCGGCGGCGCGGTGCTGAAGATGCGTGACCATGCGGCGATCGGCGAAGCGCTGTGGATCGTGGCGGCAGCAGCGTTCGGCGGATCGATCGCGCTGATCGGCCAGATGTACCATTTGTCGGGCGACGAGGCCTCCGCCGTGGTCACCTGGGGCGCCGGCACGGCGCTGGCGGCGGTGGCGCTGCGCTCGAACCCGCTGACCGTCGCTGCCGTCGGCATCGCCGATGCCTGGCTGTTCCTGAAAGGCTTCGAGTATCGCGCAGAATTCCCGCATCTCTTCGTCGTCATGGCGCTAGTGCTGTTTGCCGTTTCGTTCTGGACGCGCAGCCAGGCGGCGCGCCACCTGATCATCCTGTCGGTGCTGTTCTATCTCGTGCTCCTGGTGACGCGGTACGACACGCTGCAAGTCGCCATTCCGCTCGTTGTCGCGTCGGTGCTGCTTTTTATCGCTGCGATCTTTGCTGCCGGGCCGGTCGACAGGATCTTGCAACTGGGTGGCAGGCTGCCCCTGCACGCGCTGATCGGCTTTCTCACCGGCCTGGCGATGATCCAGTTCGAACTGGCGGATGAAAGCAGCTACAGCAGCGGCTTCGCCATTGCCTCGGCTGTTGCGCTGGCCGGCATCGTCGCGGCGATCGTGCTGGGCGGCCGCGAGAGCCGAGGACTGCGCTGGGTTGCCTATGCGGGCTTCGCCTTCGAACTCGCCATCATCTATGTGGTGATGCTGCAATCAATGCTCGACACGGCAGGCTTCTTCCTTGCGGCGGCGGTGCTTCTCGCCGTTCTTGCTTTCATTATCATCCGCATAGAAAAGCGCATGAACGCTCCGGATATGACAGGAGCAGCAGCATGATGACCGGCAAAAGACTGATCATCTCGGCGCTGGCCCTGGCGCTTGTCCAGATCGGCTTCCTGAGCTGGATCATCGCCGGACGCGCGGCGATCCTGCGCGACGGCAAGCAGGTCCTGCTCAGGGTCGAGCCGATCGATCCGCGCGATCTCTTGCGCGGTGACTATATTTCGCTTGGCTACGAGATTTCGCGCATACCGGTGAAGCTGATCGGCAACATTCCAGCCGGCAAGCTGGCGAGTGACGACACGCCGATCGTGGTCAGGCTGAAGCCGGGCGCCGACGGCTATTGGGGTCCGACCGCGGCTTGGTTCGGGCAAGCGCCGGCGCCGGCAGCATCCGGTGAAGCCGATATCGTCGGACACGTCTCCGAGGGCTCGGATCTCAGCGCAGCCACGACGATCGCGCCGGATTACGGCATCGAGCGCTTCTATCTGCCGGAAGGCGAGGGGATGGCGATCCAGAACGACATGCGGGTGCGGCCGTTCGGCATCCGCGTCGCGATCGCGGCCAACGGCACGGCGCAGATCAAGGCGCTGGTGGATGGCGACAAGACACTGTTCGAGGAGCCGCTTTACTAGATCGCGCTACAGCCTTGGCAATGATCCTCCTTCGGAGGAACTCCGAGTGGCCTGCCACCCGAAGAAGAGCGAAGGGTGGTGCGGATGAAGGGACTCGAACCCCCACGCCTTTCGGCACTGGAACCTAAATCCAGGGCGTCTACCAATTCCGCCACATCCGCATTGCCCGGCCAATCCCATGTAGCCATCATTCTGTCAATGTCAGAGCCCACATCGGCATCATTGGCCGGAATGCAAAGATGGTTGAAAATCAGCGTCGCCTGTGACAAAAGGCGTGTCGAATGTGACGGGACGCGACGATCCGCTTCTGCAGAATGTGATAAGAAGTAGGAAAAACAAAGACTTATTCACATTTTGGAGCGTATTTCTGGAGGATTTGTGCCGCGTTGGGCGGACAAATCGCCAAGTCCCGCACCAAAAGCCATTCCCGGCAAGATCATACCGGCAGGCTGTGAACGGCAGGGGCCGTTTGGCGGCCTCATTGGTGGAAACAAAGGTTTTATGATGCAGGTCACCGAAACGCTCAACTCAGGTCTCAAGCGCGAGATCAAGATCACCGTGCCGGCCGGTGACATGGAAGCCAAGCTGATGGCGCGGCTCTCCGATGCCAGGAACAAGGTCCGCATCAACGGCTTTCGCCCCGGCAAGGTGCCGGTGCAGCATCTGCGCAAAGTCTACGGCAAATCGTTCATGGCCGAAGTGGTCAACGAGATCCTCAACGACTCGACCCGTTCGATCATCACCGGGCGCGGCGAAAAGGCTGCCATGCAGCCCGAAGTGATCATGACCGAGGACGAGAAGGAAGCCGAGAAGATCCTGGCTGGTGGCGCAGATTTCGAGTTCCGCCTGAACTACGAGGTCATTCCGCCGATCGAGATCAAGGATTTCTCCGACATCAAGGTGACGCGTCAGGTATTCGAAGTGCCTGATGAGGAGATCGATGAACAGGTCAAGCGTGTCGCCGAGTCGGCGCGCACTTATGAGCCGAAGACCGGCAAGGCCGCCGAGGGCGACCGCGTGACCCTCGATTATGTCGGCAAGATCGACGGCGAAGCCTTCGGCGGCGGCGCCGGCACCGATCAGCCGCTGGTGCTCGGCTCGAAGGAATTCATCCCTGGCTTCGAGGACCAGCTGGTCGGCAGCAAGGCCGGCGACGAGAAGCAGGTCACGGTTACCTTCCCGGAAAACTACCAGGCGGCGCATCTGGCCGGCAAGGAAGCCACTTTCGACGTGACCGTCAAGGAAGTGTCGAAGCCCGGCGAACTTGAGATCAACGACGAGATGGCCAAAAACCTCGGCCTGGAGTCGCTGGAGCGCCTGCGCGAGGTGGTGCGCGGTCAGATCGAAAATCAGTTCGGCTCGATGACGCGCCAGAAGGTCAAGCGCCAGTTGCTCGACCAGCTCGACGCCGCCTACTCGTTCGAGGCGCCGTCCAAGCTCGTCGAGGCCGAGTTCAACAACATCTGGAACCAGGTCAACCGCGATCTCGAAGCCGCCGGGCGCACCTTTGCCGACGAAGAGACGACGGAAGAGGAAGCGCGTGCCGAATATATGCGGCTTGCCGAGCGCCGCGTGCGTCTCGGCCTGGTTCTCGCCGAAATCGGCGAGAAGGCGGGCGTCACGGTGACGGACGAGGAATTGCAGCGCGGCCTGTTCGAGCAGGTGCGTCGCTATCCGGCCAACCAGCAGCAGGAGGCCTTCGAATTCTATCGCAACAATCCCGAAGCGCTGAATACGTTGCGCGCGCCGATGTTCGAAGAGAAGGTGGTCGACCATCTGCTTGGCCAGATCTCGGTCACCGACGTCAAGGTCAGCAAGGAAGAGCTGCTGGCCGACGACGAGGATACGGAGACGACCAAGGCCAAGCCGGCGAAGAAGGCGGCTGCGAAAAAAGCCGACACCAAGAAGGCCGACGACGACGCTGAAGAGCCCAAGAAGAAGGCTGCGCCGAAGAAAAAGGCCGCCAAGGACGCTGAATAACGTCCCTGCTGAATTCCAAAAGGCCGCCTTCTCGAGGCGGCCTTTTTCGTTGTGGCGCAGGCGCAACGGATTTCACGCATCTGGCGGTCGAGGTGGCGATACGAAGCTTTGATGATTATCTGCGCTGGGTTGCGGATCGCAGCGGTTGTTGGAGGCATCGTTGAGACAGTTCTTCGGTATCGGAAGCGTGGTCGCGGCGGCGTTCCTGCTTGCGTCGGTCTACGGCATCGCCCAGGCTGACACGGTTCTCGACAACTGGCGGTTCGACAAGACCAGCGACGGTCTTGTCACCGCCTCGCTTTACGCTACCAACAAGCTCATCACCGGCGGCGGCGCATTGAGCTACAGCCCGGTATTGACGATTGCCTGCCGGACCGCCGGCGAACCGCGTTGGAGCGAATGGCTGCAGCTGAGCGATACTGTTTCCGCCAGCCGAACCATCGCCATGTCGGTGACTGTCGACCAATCCGGCAAGCTCAACGAAAGCTGGTCGGTCGGCCCGCGCAGCAGGATGCTGGTGCGCGACGGTGCCGACGGCATCAGGCGACTGATTTCCGCGGACCGGCTGCTGCTGTCCTGGCGGTTCGGGCTGCTGTCGGGGCGCGGCAAAGCCGAGTTTGACCTCGCCGGAGTTGAAGAGGCGGTCGGCCGGATCGCCACCACCTGCAACACCAAATTGCCTTGAGCAGATTGTCCGCATGAAACCTTTGCATGGCCGAACTCTACCTGCCGGCCGGGTTCCGTGGTATGTAGGTGCCGCAACTCCAGGCAGTGGATATCCGTTCTGCCATTCAAGAGCGCATGCCAGCGGACTAGATGTCGGCCTGTGCAGGTCAGCCAGGGCAAATTGGCGATCAGGGAGGAAATGCCATGCGTGCCATTGTGTTTTTTATCATCATGTCGGTCGCGACCGTCATCGCCGGCCCCTCGTGGGCTCAGGATGCCGCGGCGGGTGAGAAGGTCTTCGCCAAATGCAAGGTCTGCCACGTCGCGGACAAGGATCAGAACAAGGTCGGTCCGTCGTTGAACGGCGTCATCGGCCGAACGGCCGGCACGCATCCGGGGTTCAGCTATTCCAAGGCGATGACCGAGGCCGGCAAGTCCGGCGTCAAATGGGATGAGGCCACGCTGACGAGCTACCTTCGCGATCCCAAGGCGATGGTCAAAGGAACGAAGATGGCGTTTCCCGGCCTCAAGAAAGACGAGGACATCGTCAATGTCATTGCCTATCTGAAGCAATTCTCCAAATAACGCGGCTCTTCCGCCGGATCTTGGTATCGCAAACAGGTCGAGGCATAGCCTCGGCCGCAATCTGCCGGCAGTGTCGGTGGGGAGGGCGGCTTGTTGCAAAAAAGACATTGGCCGGCTAGGCTGCCGTTCCCATCGGTGGTCGTCTGAATGTCGACTGAAGAAAGCCGTCTCAAGGATACCGGCATCCGCCTCTCGGAGGCGACGGCGGGTGATTTCCTTGCGCTTTTGAAACCACGGGTCATGGCGCTTGCCGTGTTTACTGCGTTCGTCGGCCTGATGATGGCGCCCGGCGTAATGAATCCAGTTATCGCCGTAATCGCCATCGGCGCAATTGCGGTTGGAGCAGGGGCGGCCGGCGCGCTCAATATGTGGTACGACGCAGACATAGACGCCTTGATGTCTCGCACGTCCAAACGACCAATTCCGTCAGGCCGCGTCACGCCTGGCGAAGCTCTCGGCTTCGGCTTGGTGCTTTCCGCACTGTCGGTCATGACGCTCGGCGTGCTGGTGGGATGGCTTGCCGCATCGCTGTTGGCGTTCACCATCTTTTTCTATGTCGTTATCTACACGATGTGGCTGAAACGCTCGACGCCACAGAATATCGTCATAGGCGGCGCGGCAGGCGCCCTTCCTCCGGTGATCGGGTGGGCGGCTGCAACCGGCGCAATCGGCATCGAAAGTGTCATTCTGTTTCTGATCATTTTCCTCTGGACGCCGCCTCATTTCTGGGCGCTGGCCCTTTTCAAGGTCGGCGACTATGCCGCGGCGGGCATCCCGATGATGCCGAATGTGGCCGGCCAGCACTCGACCAGAAAACAAATCTTCGCCTATTCGCTGGTCTTGGCGCCAATCGGCGTGCTTCCTTGGGCCTTCGGCTTCGCCAGCGGATACTACGGCACTGCTTCAGCAGCGTTGGGCGCAGGGTTCATTTGGCACGCCTGGAAGGTCCTCGTCGCCGACAAGGAGATGAAGCCGGCAAAGGCGTTGTTTGCGTATTCGATTGTCTATCTTTTCGCGATCTTCGCGGCGCTGCTTGCCGACACCATTGTAATGCGAGTGGTCGCGTCAGCCGGCTATTGAGCCCGGCTAAAAACATCACGTTGGCAGAGCACAAAATCCCAGCAACAGCAGAATAACGATGCCAAGGCCGAGTATGAGAACTGTCCTTCCATCCATGACCTTCACCTTCGTCTAGAAGAGCATATCGAAGAAAGGTGTCCAGAGCTAGTCGGGCTACCCGGGACCTCTTACCCCCGGGGGCCTTCGTACAAAGCGCGACAAGTCCCCCGCATGAGAGTATATTGATCATGGTGCAGGTCGCGGTTTGCGTGGCCAATCACGCAGAACGGCAGCACCGTAAAACGCGACCTTACCGGACCCGGTCTGGAGGAATGGTCATGGCAAGTTTTCACGTGATAGCAGGCGCCAACGAGACGCTGGAACACACCAGAATTCGAAAAATCGGTGTCTCCGATCTTTTTGATGCGCTCAGGCGTGGCGTCGATGATTTCATGGTCAAGCCGTCGCACATCGTTTTTCTCTGCCTGATCTACCCGCTTGCGGGGGTCGTGCTTGCCGTCTGGACATCAGGCAACAACACGCTGCCATTGTTGTTTCCGCTTGTGTCCGGCTTTGCGCTAATTGGTCCGTTCGCGGCGATCGGCCTCTATGAGATCAGCCGGCGACGGGAAGCCGGGCTCGATGCCTCGTGGAGGCACGCCTTTGAGGTCAGAAGTTCTCCGGCGCTGCCGGCTATTGCGGCGGTCGGCATCATGCTGCTTGCGATATTCATCGCCTGGCTTTTGACGGCCCAGATATTTTACCAGACCGTGTTCGGCCCGGCGCCGCCGCAATCGCTGTCCAGCTTCATCAGTGATATATTCGCCACGGGACGCGGCTGGACACTCATCATCCTGGGTCACGCCATCGGCTTTGTGTTCGCCGCGGTTGTGTTGTGCACCACGGTCGTCGCATTCCCGTTGTTGCTCGACCGCGATGTCGGCGCCTACGAAGCCATCCACACCTCGGTGCGCGTTGTCCTGGCCAACCCGATCGTGATGGCAGTGTGGGGCCTTATTGTCGCCGTCGCCTTGATCATCGGCTCGCTGCCAGTGTTCGCCGGGTTGGCGGTCGTGCTGCCGATCCTTGGTCATGCCACCTGGCATGTCTATCGGAAAGTTGTCGAATCGCCGCCGGCTACCAGACCGTGAGCTGAAAAACCTGTCCTCCGCACCGAGCGCCGGTGCGGGGAGGGTGGGGCAGAGCTTTCAATAGGCCGGGTGGCTGAAACGGGCCTGGCGCGCGTCTTTTGTCAGGTCGCGGAAATCCTTGCCGCTCACATGCACCAGCGTCCTATGGTCACCGCCCTCGAAATAGATTTCGGGAGCGTCGCCGAGGCTTTCATCGAGGACCACCGGCACATCATAGGCAGCGCCGATCGGCGGCACAGCGCCGACATCGCAATCGCCGAACAACGAGACCACCTCGTCTTCGGAGGCAAGTCCAAGAGGCTTGTCCATAACATCCTGCAATGTCGCGAGTTCTATCCTGTGCGTGCTTGGAACCACGGCCAGCGCGTAGCCACGGTCGTGGTGAACGACCACCGATTTGGCCATTATGCTGCCAGGCACATGTGCCGCAATGGCGGATTGTCTGCTTGTCGCCGTGCGGTGATGCTCGACGGTGTCGTAGGAAATGCCTTTCTTATCGATGAAGTCCTTCAGTCTGTTTGCGATGGTCATCTTGGGCGCCCCTTGCTGGTGTTCGCGACGCATGTGGAAACGCCGGCATCGCCTGTCGTTTCCGATACCAACAGAAATGGTCCAGCCGTAGATTGTTTCAAGGCGAAGGCTCCAGAACAGGACGGCCTGGATCCGGATTGCATGTCAGGGCCCGGCCCCGAAAAACGCCATTCGGGTGAGAAGGGTGTAGTCCGCTTCGAAGACCATCAGCGTCACGAATACCAGCACCAGCACCGGCGGCAGGATGATTGCATATGTCAGCGCCAGCCGTTCCCAGGCCATGTGCATGAAGATGGCGACGATCAGCCCTGCCTTGAGGATCATGAAGATCAGGATCAGCGACCATCTGAGATAGCCGTGGAGCCCGAAATAGTCGACCAGATAGGAGCAGGTGCTGAGGATGAACAGCCACGCCCAGACCACCAGGTAGAGCTTGATCGGGTGCTCCTGATGAACCTCCGTAGGGGTAACGCTGGTCGCCGTCGCATCATGCGTACGGGCGCTGTCGAGCGTGTGTTGTCCAAGGCCATTTGCGGTTGCTTCAGCCATGTCCTGCCTCTCACCAAAGATAGAAAAATGCGAAAATGAACACCCAGACCAGGTCGACGAAATGCCAGTAGAGCCCCATGATTTCGACGTTTTCGTAGCGGCCCCTCCGGCTGGTGAAGAAGCCGGGCCGTCCGACGTCGTAGTCCCCGCGCCAGACCTTTCGCGCCACGATGATCAGGAAAATCACCCCGATCGACACATGTGTGCCGTGGAAGCCGGTGATCATGAAAAAGGATGCGCCGAACTGTGCAGCGCCCCACGGATTGCCCCAAGGCCGCACGCCCTCGGTGATCAGCTTGGTCCATTCGAAGGCTTGCATGCCGACGAAGGTCGCGCCGAGTGCCGCGGTCAAAAGCATCAGGACTGCCGTCTTGCGGCGGTCGCGGCGGTAGCCGAAATTCACCGCCATGGCCATCGTTCCGCTGCTCGAGATCAGGACGAAGGTCATGATGGCGATAAGGATCAATGGAATGTCGGAGCCGCCGATGCGCAGGGCAAAGACCTCGCTCGGATTGGGCCACGGCACGCGTGTGGAGATACGGTCGGTCATGTAGGAGAGCAGGAAGCAGCCGAAGATGAACGTGTCGCTGAGCAGGAAGATCCACATCATGGCCTTGCCCCAAGACACGTTTTTGAACGCCCGCTGATCCGAGGACCAGTCGGCGGCGATGCCTTGCCAGCCTGCGGGCCGCGGCCCCGTTCGGCCGATGTGGGTCAGTGTCGTCTCAGCCATCCGCCCGTTCCTCCTAGGTCAGCAACCCTCGGCAAATGTCGATTAAAGTCGAAGCCCAGCCGGCCAGAAGAGCGAAGATGGCGAGCCAGACGAAAAGCAGGAAATGCCAGTACATGGCGCACAGCTCGACGCTCAGGCGAAGCCGCTGCGGCCGCGCACCGTTCCAGGCACCGACGGTCGTTCTGCCCAGGCCGACCAGCCCTCCCAGGATATGCAGCCCATGCATTCCCGTTAGCAGGTAGAAGAAGCTGTTGGCCGGATTGGACGCCAGAAAATAGCCATCCGCGCTCAGTTCCCGCCATGCCATAAGCTGTCCAACCAGGAAGGCGAGCGCCGTGAGTCCAGCGGTGGCGAGGCCGAGCCTGACCATGTCCACTTGACCCTTGCGCGCCGCGAGCGAAGCGCACTGCATGGCAATGCTGCTCAAGACCAGTACGCCGGTATTAAGCCAGAGCAGAGGCGGGATGGGCAGCGGCTGCCAATCCGACAGCGCCATGCGCATGAAGTAAGCACTGGTGAACAGCGCGAACAGGCAGCCGACGACGGCAAGGAAGACGCCGAGACCGATCTTTGCGGTCGGAAGCGCCGATCGGTCCAGGGCGACAAAATCCCCGACCAAACCTTGCTCGAGCCACGGCCTCGTCATTAGCCGCTGATGCGAGAGCCACCACCCAGCAATGCCGGCGATCACGAGCAGGAAAACCAGAATGACGCTCATGCCGGCTCCCTGGAAGGTCCGAAGGAGCCCGGAACGTTTTGCGGTATGAAGTCCTCCTTGGCGCCCGGTACGCTGTAGTCATAGGCCCAGCGATAGACGATCGGCAGATCCTTGCCGAAATTGCCATGGCCCGGCGGTGTTTCGGCCGTCTGCCACTCGAGCGTCGTTGCCCGCCACGGATTGCCACCAGCCTCACGGCCATGGCGGATGCTCCAGATGAGATTGAACAGAAACACGATCTGGGCAAAACCGACGATAAAAGCCATGATGCTGATAAACGAGTTGAGGTGGTGGGCCGATTCCGTCATCACCGTCATATCGGTCAATTCGTTGTAGCGCCGCGGCACGCCCATCAAGCCGAGATAGTGCATGGGAAAGAAGATCAGATAGGCGCCAAGGAAGGTGACCCAGAAATGGAACCGGCCCAGCGTCTCGTTCAGCATCCGACCGGTGACCTTCGGATACCAGTGATAGATCGCGCCGAAGATTACGATGATCGGGGCGACCCCCATGACCATATGGAAATGGGCGACGACGAACATCGTGTCCGACAGCGGAACGTCGACGACGACATTGCCGAGGAATAGCCCAGTCAACCCGCCATTGACGAAGGTGACGATGAAGGCCAGGGCAAAAAGCATCGGTATGGTGAGGTGGATGTCGCCACGCCACAGCGTCAGCACCCAGTTGTAGACCTTGATGGCTGTCGGAACCGCGATGATCAATGTCGTGGTGGCGAAGAAAAAGCCGAAATAGGGATGCATGCCGCTGACATACATGTGGTGCGCCCAGACCACGAAGCTCAGTGCGCCAATGCCGACGATGGCCCAGACCATCATGCGGTAGCCGAAGATGTTCTTGCGCGCATGGGTGCTGATCAGGTCGGAGACGATGCCGAAGGCCGGAAGCGCCACGATGTAGACCTCAGGGTGGCCGAAGAACCAGAACAGATGCTGGAACAGGATCGGGCTGCCGCCGCCATGCTGCAATTGTTCGCCCATCTCGACGATCGCCGGCATGAAGAAGCTGGTGCCGAGCGCCCGGTCGAGCAGCATCATCACGCAGGCGACGAACAGTGCCGGGAAGGCGAGCAGCGCCATGACGGTGGCGGTGAAAATACCCCAGACGGTGAGCGGAAGGCGCATCAGTGTCATGCCGCGCGTGCGGCCCTGTAGCACCGTCACGACATAGTTCAAGCCGCCCATGGTGAAGCCGATGATGAACAGGATCAGCGAGACGAGCATCAGGATGATGCCCCAGTCCTGGCCGCCTGGCGTACCGGTCATGATCGCCTGCGGCGGATAGAGCGTCCAGCCGGCACCTGTCGGTCCGCCGGGGGCAAAGAAGCTCGACACGAGGACCAGCACGGCCAGGAGATAGATCCAGTAGCTCAGCATGTTGACATAGGGAAAGACCATGTCGCGAGCGCCAACCATCAGCGGGATCAGATAGTTGCCGAAGCCGCCCAGGAAGAGTGCGGTGAGCAGGTAGATCACCATGATCATGCCATGCATGGTGATGAACTGGTAGTAGGCTTCCGGTGTGATGAAGTCGAACGTGCCGGGGAAGCCGAGCTGCAGCCGCATCAGCCAGGACAACACCAGCGCCACCATGCCGATCGCCGTCGCCGTCGCCGAATACTGGATGGCGATGACCTTGGCATCCTGCGAGAAAACGTATTTCGTCCACCAGCTGTGCGGATGGTAAAGTTCCATTTCCGCGACTTCGGCCGGCGGTACCGCATCTGCAGGTGTGATATCGACCATAGGAACACCTCCGTGCCCTTTTCGGCCATGCCCGACAGTTCGGGCCTGCCGCAATCTTTTCAATGCCGACGGCGCGCCGTCGTTCCGGCGTCTACTCTGCCGAGCCCATCTGTTGGGGCGCGGACAGCTGCGCAAAAGTCTGCTGCTGGCCAAGCCACGCCAGATAATCTTCCTGCGTATCGACCATGACCACGCCATGCATCATCGGATGCCCTTGGCCGCAGAGTTCGGCACACAGGACCTGGAAGGTTCCGGTCTTGGTCGGAGTGAACCAGAAATAGGTGACTGAGCCCGGGATCATGTCCATCTTGGCGCGGAATTCCGGCACGTAGAAATCGTGCAGCACATCGATCGAGCGGAGCAGCATCTTGACCGGTTTGCCAACCGGCAGATGCAGGTCGGCCGCTTCGACCACGACGTCGTCCTGGCCGTTGGCATCAGCGGCGATGACGCCGAGCGGATTTTCAGCGTTGACGTCGCGAGTGTCGGATGTGCCGAGCTTGCCGTCCTTGCCGGGCAGGCGGAAACTCCATTGCCATTGCTGGCCGACGACTTCGACCTCGGTTGCGTCGCTTGGGACGTTGACGAAGCGGCTCCAGACGAACAGGCCGGGAACCAGCAAAGCCGTGACACCGACGGCAGTGACGACCGTCAGCCAGGATTCGAGCCGCCTGTTCTCAGGTTCATATGCCGCCTGATTGCCTTCCCGATGGCGGAAGCGGAAGACGCAATAGGCCATGAAAAGAACCACGGCGGCGAAGACGACGCCGGTGATCCAGAAAGTTATGATGATGGTGTTGTCGATATAGTCCCAGTTCGAGGCAATCGGCGTCCACCACCATGGGCTCAGGAAGTGGAACAACACCGAGCCCACGACTATCAGAACGAGTACAAGCGCAACGGCCATGTCCCGGTTCCTCCCGGTATTCCAAGCGGCGCAAAGCCGTCCCGGGAAATACCAAGTGCATCATAACTTGATTTGCGATGAAAATTCTAGAGCCGGCTGTGGGAAGGGCAAAAATACCATTTCTCGGTGCTGGCGGTCCTTCGGTTCGGCGGTGATCAGCGGTAGCGCGCGGCAAACATCGTCAGCGTCGAGTAAACGGCAATGGTGAGCATGCCGAATGTGCCCGGCAGAATCACCGGAACGGCGATCGTCGGGATCGTCGCGCGCAGGGTTCGATCCCCTGCTCGACCGACAGCTCGACGAAGGGAGTGGAGCCCCTTTATTGGCCGGCAGATGTCACCCGCCAAACTGTGTTGCCGACGTCGTCGGCGATGAGCAGGGCCCCGGTTTTGTCGACGGCCAGGCCGACAGGCCGGCCGCGCGCCTTGTTGTCCTTGTCCAGGAAGTCAGTCACCACGTCCTGTGCGGCGCCACTCGGATGGCCGCCGCTGAATGGTACGAACACCACCTTGTAGCCATTGAAGCGCGTGCGGTTCCAGCTCCCGTGCTCGCCAACGAAGGCGCCGCCGCGATACGCCTGGGGGAGGCTGGTTGCCGTATAGAAGGCCAGTCCCAGAGGGGCGACGTGGGAACTCAGCGCATAATCCGGAACGATCGCATTCGCGACCAGGTCCGGACGCTGGGGCATGACGCGCGGATCGAGATGCTGGCCATAATAGCTGTATGGCCACCCGTAGAAGCCGCCGTCCTTTACCGACGTCAGATAATCCGGCACGAGATTGGGGCCGAGCTCGTCGCGCTCATTGATCACGGCCCAGAGCGCCCCGGTCTGCGGCTCCCAGCTCAGGCCGTTCGGATTGCGCAAACCGCTGGCGAAAATGCGCGACCTGCCGGTAGCCCTGTCCACCTGCCAGATGGCGGCGCGGTCCTTCTCCGCCTCGATGCCGTTCTCGGCCACGTTGCTGTTCGAGCCGACGCCGACATAGAGCAGCGAGCCGTCCGGGCTTGCCACCAGGCTCTTCGTCCAGTGATGGTCGATCGGGCCGCCGGGCAGGGCGGTGAGCGGCGTTCCGGGCGCGGTGATCTTGGTTTCACCGGTGTTGTAGGGATAGCGGACGATGGAATCGGTGTTGGCGACGTAGAGATCGCTTCCCACCAGCGCCACGCCGAAGGGCGAGCTCAGGTGGTTGAGGAAGACGCTGGTCAGCTCCGGCTTGCCATCTCCGTCGGCGTCGCGCAGCAAGGTGATGCGGTTGCTTGGGCCGCTGTCGCCGCCCGAGGTGACCCACGATTCGATCCAGCCCATCACCAAATCCTTGGGCCGTTTGATCGGTTCGCCGCCCGGCGCCTTGGACTCGATCACCAGGACGTCGCCATTGGGCAGCACATAAAGCGAGCGCGGATGCTGCAAGCCGTTGGCAAAAGCCTGGATCTGGAGCCCCTGCGCAGCGGTCGGCCTTTCGTCGTTTTTCCACCCGACCACGGAAGCGAGATGCATGGGCGGGAAGAAATATTGGATCGGCTCGGGCAGGTTTGGATTCGGCCCTATCTGACTGCCGGGATCCGGGTCGTTGCCGCTGCACGCTGCGAGGGTGATCACCGCAGTGCAAGTAAGGATGGACGCCGCGATGCGCCCGGCCTGTCTGATGGAGCTTGCTACGCGCATCAATCCGCCACTCCGACGTGATGCCGGTACACCATGGACCAGCCCAGCCAACCAGTGAAGATGAGCATGAGCACGACAACCGCCGAGAGGATCAAGCCGGTGGGAACGATGGAGGTCCATGCATCGCGGGTGTGCACGAGCATGTTGATCACGGACAACACCAGCGCCAGCAGATTACCGAGCACGTGCGGCCAGGCAGGGGGCTGTGCCCTTATCAGCGGATTAGCCAGAAAATCGATCAACCCCACGATCGCTGCAAGGCAGCCCATGATCACTCCGACGGTAACCAGCCAAGCGGAGAAGTCCGCCCACATCATCTCCGCCGTTCGCCAATAGGCCAGATCCGTCAGCAGGGTGCCGACGAAGCAGGCGATCGGAAACGGCACTAGCATCGGATGAATGGGATGTCCCGCAATCCTGGCCGTCGAACGCGGATTGTCACCGACCATAATGCGCAATCCTTCTCAGTTCTCGTCCAACAACCCCCAATACGGCCTCCGGCAGCTGTTGCCGAGAGGCCGGCAGACGACACATCGATCCGTCAGGCCCAAAAAAGGGCGCTGGCTGGCTGCGCCTGCTAGGCGGCGGACTGGGTCGGAGGGTTCTGGTACATCATCCAGAGCTCGATCGCGGCCAGGACGGCGACCAGAATGCCGATCACGACATGCACGGTCATCGCCGTGGTCGCCTGGAATCCAAGCACCCAGGGCGATACGAGAACCCACAGTCCGACGACAAGGTTCACCCACTCTTCCCACACGGCAAATGCCGCGAGGGCGGCAATCGAAAGCACGACAATCAAGATTCCGCTGCCGAGGGCGTTCTGCGTCTGCGGGCCTGCCGCAAAGGCGAAGATCCAGGGAGAGAAGAACAGAATTGCCCCAAGGATCAGGTTGGCTACGTCACAGAGCCTGGCGTTTGTCCACTGGTTCATGGCATCCTCCATTGGGAGCGTTTGTGGCTCCCGAGTTCGGCAAGGTGGTGCCTGAGTCCGGCGAGATGCGCCCGAAGCCGCTCACTCCGTGTTACGGCATTGCCCTTGCCCGGCCGGAGTTTCCGCATCTGGCGGTACTCCAGCCAAATCCGGCTATCTAACTGAATTCCGGGCTTTATGTTCCATTCGGCACCGGCACGCCTGGATCACTTGATGGTGATCGAGCGATCCAAAGCCGCAGTGGGCTTGGTCAGCGGCGACGTGCCAGCGGCGCGGACAGGCTCATTCTTTTCTCGATCCGGTGAAAACATTGGTCGTGGATCGCAGTTCTTGAGACGAGACGCTCTTGCTCGTCTTGATTGCCGCCGAAGCTTGTTTAAGAGACGACCGGTCCGGATTGACGCGCGATACTTTCGCTGCAAAGGTGTTTTAACGACTTGTTTACCATGCGTCAGTCAGGGTTGGGGGGAAATTGGAACCGTTTCTGGGTGCGAACCGCCTTAATTGGGATGATCGGGCCGAACTGCACTCGACCGACACAACGGGCAGCTACCACATCGAGAATGTGCTGGCAGGCGGATCCAATCTCTATGAATTGGAAACGCGCGAGGTCGGCGATATTGCCGGCAAGGATATCGTCCACCTGCAGTGTCACATCGGGCTTGACACGATCAGCCTGAAGAATCTCGGCGCAGGCAGCGTGACCGGCCTCGACTTTTCACCGACGGCGATCGCGGCGGCGCGGGATTTCGCTGCGAAGGCAGGCACCGACGTACGTTTCGTGGAAGCGCCCCTGTTCGAGGCCGTCGAAGCGCTCGGCCGGACCTTTGACATCGCTTACGTTACCTGGGGTTCGGTAAACTGGCTGGACGACGTGTTCCGCTGGGCGCGGGTGGTTGCCAGTCTCCTGCGACCCGGCGGCCGGCTCTACATGGCCGAGGGCCATCCATTGATGTTTCAGTGCGATCGAAAGGCCGCGGCCCTGGAGTTGAAGCACGACTGGCGAACGCCGATAGCTCGGCCGCTCGCCTGGAACGAGGAACTGACCTACACCGGCGACAATCGTATCTTGAAGCATCCTCGCTATTATGAGTGGATCCATCCGATCAGTGACGTGGTGAACGCGCTGATTTCAGCTGGTCTGACGCTCGATTTTCTCAATGAGCATGACACGGTTTCGTGGCAGCACTTTTCATTTGCAGTGCGGGCCGGCAAGGATATGTACGGCCTGCCAGAGAACTCTCCCAAGATACCGATGGCCTATTCCATTGGCGCGACGAAGCGGAGCGTCGGCAAGATACCATATCTTGTGTCTCACAAGTCGATTGAGGGCCACTAGCCCAAGGTCAACGCTCTTGACGTACTCGGGTCGGAGCATCGAGGTGTGCAATGGCGCTCGTGTCTGCGGTCTTCCGAGCAAGGCTGATCTCGTTTCATGTTGGTCCGCTTCATGCAGCCTGCCTTCAACATCGCGCGGGCGGTGGTGTCGATGTCGACATAACAGCCGGCGTCAGCCATCGGAAAATGCGAAATTTTTCAGGAGTGTGAAGGTCAAATTAAACATTGAACGCTAATATTCCTCATCGGGTCGACCCGAGAACCTGAAATGGCAATTGAGGAATCGCCTATTGGCTTTTTTCCGCGCTAGGTTCGGCGGCATTAAGGAGGCCGTCTTTTCGTCGGCAAATATTCCGGCGGCGATCGCGTTTGTCGTCATCCTTATCAGCGCAGCGTTCGCGGAGCACCAGAACAAGATCGTCTCGGACCAGGCCGTCCGTGCGGACGTGCTGACCAAGGTCAACCTCATCCGCGCCAAGCTCGAAGGCAATATCAACGGAAACCTTCAACTCGTGCATGGACTGGTCGCTGCGGTCGTAACCGAGCCCTATATGGGACAGCAACGCTTCGCTTCGCTGGCGAGTAATCTGTTTGGCGCGAACTCGCAATTGAACAATATTGCCGGCGCGCCCGATCTGGTCGTTTCCCTGATGTACCCGATGGAGGGTAACGAGCAGGCGATGGGCCTCGATTACCGCAAGAACGAGCGGCAGCGTGCGGCTGCGCTAAGGGCGCGAGACGAACGCAAGCTGGTGCTTGCCGGTCCCGTCGATCTGAAGCAGGGAGGACAAGGCTTTATCGGTCGCTTTCCGGTTTTCGTGCGGAGCGCGGGCAATACGGAAAGGTTCTGGGGCATCATTTCCGCCGTTGTCGACGTGCAGCGTCTCTATCGGGCGAGCGGGCTGCTTGACGACGATCTCGGGATTGACATAGCGCTGATCGGCAGGGACGCTCTCGGCCAAAATGGAGACCAATTCTACGGCAATGAGCGGATCGGCAAAAGCGATCCGGTGACGGCCGACGTTTTGCTCCCGTCCGGTTCGTGGCAGATCGCGGCCATTCCCAAAAATGGCTGGCCTTCGACGCCAAGTAACGCATGGTTGTTGCGCGCGATCATGGCGACGGCCGGGGCCTTGGTTGTGTTCCCCTTCCTGGTCACAGGTCGCCTGATCGGCGAAAGACAGCGCAATTATGCGGAATTGCGTCGATTGTCACGACGCCTGGAACTCGCTCTGGAAGCCTCGGCTATTGGGGTTTGGGAACACGATCTCGCGACCAACGAGCTTACGTGGGATGATCGCGTAAATGAAATATATGGCAAATCAACCGGGGAGCACCGGGGCTACATAGACTGGGCGGGTGCAATCCACCCAGATGATTTGGCTACCGCCAACGCAGATTTCGACAGCGCGGTGGCCAGCGGACGACCCTATTTGTCGGAGTACCGGATTGTGCGTCCGGATGGCGAGGTCCGTCATGTCCGGTCCAAGGCGATCGTTTACCGGGTCGCAAACAACACTCCAAAAATGATAGGCGCGGAATGGGACGTTACAGCCGATGTCCTGCTGAACCAGGATCTGGTTCGAGCAAAACAGCTGTCCGAGTCGAAAAATGCAGAACTCGAGTCGGCCAAAGCGCGCATAGAGCACATCGCGCTTCATGACT
The DNA here is from genome assembly GCF_040320105.1 of Mesorhizobium sp. M0778. Taxonomy (NCBI): domain Bacteria; kingdom Pseudomonadati; phylum Pseudomonadota; class Alphaproteobacteria; order Hyphomicrobiales; family Phyllobacteriaceae; genus Mesorhizobium; species Mesorhizobium sp. M0778. The sequence continues at coordinate 269,581 of NZ_JAMYPA010000002.1, forward strand.
CGTTGACCGGCTTGCCCAACCGGCGTTACCTCGACCAGGTACTGGAAGATTACGCGGCAAACGCCAGGCGCTCAGGCGGGCATGCGGCACTGCTTCACATCGATCTGGATCGGTTCAAGCACATCAATGATACGCTGGGCCACGCCGCCGGTGACGCAATGTTGGTTCACGCGTCAACAGTCCTCAGATCGAAGGTCGGCGACGAGGGATTCGTCGCCCGCATCGGGGGAGACGAATTCATCGTTCTGTGCGTGGTGCGCGACGATACCAAGCAACTGGCGCTGCTCGCTGACCGCGTCATCAGCCAGATGCGCGAACCGGTCTACTACCAGGGCCATCGATGCCGTTTTGGTGTCAGCGTGGGAATCGCAGTCGACAACGGAAAAAATATCGAAGCCAAACACCTGCTGGTAAACGCCGATATCGCGCTTTACCGAGCAAAGAGGCGTGGGCGCAATCGATACGAATTCTTCACCGACGCGATGCAAAGCGAAATCGTCGATACAAAGCGGATTGCCGACGAAATTCTCGGCGGCCTTGAGCGCAACGAGTTCATCCCCTTCTACCAGCCCCAATTTGACGCAAAGACGCTCGAAATCGTGGGGGTTGAGGCGCTGGCGAGGTGGAGACATCCAGAAAAGGGTATTTTGGCGCCCGATGTCTTCCTGAGAATTGCGGAAGAACTGAATGTGGTCTCGATCATCGACCAAGCCATATTGAAGCAGTCGCTTTTGGACTTCAAAGAATGGTCCGCTGCGGGACTCCACATTCCGCGGGTATCGGTCAATGTTTCGGCGCGACGCCTTCAAGATGAGGAGCTCATCAAGAGCTTGCGAGAACAAAATATCGAAAAAGGGACAGTTTCATTCGAGCTTGTTGAGTCAATTTTCCTGGACGAGAACGACGACCTTGTCACCTGGAATATCGAGCAGATAAAAGAACTCGGGATTGACATCGAAATAGACGATTTTGGTACTGGTTACGCTTCGATAGTCAGTTTGCTCAAGTTGCAGCCTCGCCGGCTAAAGATAGATCGGCAGCTGGTCACCCCAATCGTCAAATCGCCGCAAAGAAGGCAGGTTGTCTCGTCAATCATTGACATCGGCAAGTCCTTGGGTATCGAGGTCGTGGCGGAAGGTGTCGAGACGATGCAGCACGCACGGATACTCAAAGGCCTGGGCTGCGACATGTTGCAGGGTTATGCCTTCGGCTACGCGCTCGATTCCGACGGACTAAAGGCCTTTGTTCGATCCCGGCGGCTGCGCACAGCCAGCTGAGCGCCAGTCCCCGCATTTACCGGCGCGATCGGCGTTGAGCGTCGCATCAATATGCGCGTGGCAGGCCAGGCCGGTAACAATAAGCCTCAAATAAGCAGCAGGCCCTTCATGCTGGAGTGGCCTTTCCTGCCGATGATGATGTGATCGTGAACGGCAATGCCAAGCGGTTTGGCCGTCTCGATGATCAGCTTGGTCATCTCGATGTCGGCGCGCGACGGCGTCGGATCGCCCGATGGATGATTGTGAGCCAGAATAATCGCCGTCGCCGAGAGCTCCAAGGCGCGCCTGACCACCTCGCGCGGATAGACCGGCGTGTGGTCAACGGTGCCGACCTGCTGCACCTCGTCGGCGATCAGTGCGTTCTTCTTGTCGAGGAACAGGATGCGGAACTGCTCCCGCTCCTCGAAGGCCATGACCGACCGGCAGTATTCGAGAACCTGCGTCCAGGTTGACAAAAGCTCGCGGCCGGCGATCTCGCCGCGCGCCATGCGCTGCGCCGTTGCAGCAACCACCTTCAGGTCGAGCGCCACCGCCGGGCCGATGCCCTTCACCTCCTGCAGGCGCTCGACGGGCGCGCCGAGGACCTCGGCCAATGTACCGAAGCGTGCCAGCAATGCCTTGGCGACCGGCTTGGTGTCGGCGCGCGGGATCAGCCGAAACAATAGAAGCTCGAGCAGTTCGTAGTCGGGGAGGGTGTTGGGGCCGGCAGCAAAGCGTTCGCGCAGGCGGTCGCGATGGCCGAGATAATGCGGCTTGTCGGCGGCCACCGCCTTTGCGGGCGATCGCACCGGCCTTTCGGGAAAGAAGGCCCGCTCGTCGTCGTCACCGTTCATGGCTGCCCCACCCAGCATTTGCCGGGCAAGGTAACGCCCGATCTGCCAGACACTAGGCCCGCAGGCCGGGGCGGTCGAGGTTTTTTGGCGATAGCGTGAAGATCTCGCAGCCGGTTTCGGTGACGCCGATCGTGTGCTCGTACTGCGCCGACAGCGAACGATCGCGCGTCACCGCGGTCCAGCCGTCCGACAGCACTTTCACATGCGGCCGGCCGAGATTGATCATCGGCTCGACGGTGAAGATCATGCCCGGCCGCATCTCGACGCCTTCGCTGGCGCTGCCGTAATGCAGGATATTCGGCGCGTCGTGAAACAGCCGGCCGACCCCATGGCCGCAGAAATCGCGCACCACCGAGCAACGCTCGGCTTCGGCGTAGGTCTGGATGGCGGCGCCGATGGCGCCGGTGCGGGCGCCCGGCTTGATTGCCGCGATGCCGCGCATCAGGCACTCATACGTGACTTCGAGCAGCCGCTCCGCGGCACGCTTGATCGTGCCCACTGGATACATGCGCGAGGAGTCGCCATGCCAGCCGTCGAGGATATAGGTGACGTCGATGTTGACGATGTCGCCGTCCTTCAACGGCTTGTTATCGGGTATGCCGTGACAGACGACGTGGTTGATCGAGGTGCAGGATGATTTCGTGTAGCCGCGGTAGTTGAGCGTCGCCGGAAGCGCGCCATGGTCCATGCCAAATTCGAAAACGAAACGATCGATCGCCTCAGTGGTGACGCCGGGCGCCACCATCGGCACCAGTTCGTCGAGGCAACGCGCGGTGAGATCGCAAGCCTTGCGCATGCCGATAAAGCCTTCCTCGTCGTAAAGACGGATCTGGCCGGTGTTTCTGAGCGGTGCCGTGGCGGCGTCGAGATAGGTGACCATTTTTATCCGTCTTGCAGGGATGCGAGGCCTGGCTGAGCCCCGCGAGAGAAATTCCCCCAGATTTGGCACTGGAAAGCGCAAGGTTCAAGGACGAACTGCCTACGGAGGCCGAAGACCGGCGATATTCACGCCCAGGGGCATTCTCCTTGCCTGCAGCGGCCCGTGCTTCCGCCGGGTTCATTTGGCTACCGCAGTGACGACACATTTCCAGGCGAGAAGTCGGCCCAAGCATTAGCCGTCACGGCAACTTTTTGCGACGAACGGCGTTGCGGCGGGGGCGTCGGTTCGGGAGAGATCGAATGGACAGACTGCAATTCGAGGTGCCGGTGCGGATCGCGCCTGTGCCCGGCCAGCCGGTCGAGGAAATCTACAGTGTCGAGCAGGCGCTCGATTTCCTGCAAACGTGGCCGGTCCGCCGGAAGGGGCCAACCTACCAGGCCGCGTTCAACGCCTGTTTCGGCGCCACGGTGGACATCGTCGAGACCGAAGACGCATGGCGGGCCTTCATGGCCTTTTGCCGGGTGAGCGGCCTGCTGGCCAGGGACATGATGGTTCCGCGCAAGCGCGGCGGCGAGGCGAGGGGACTGCGGGCGTAGGGAGCCGTCGACATAATCTTCAATTTGTCTGGCAGCCTTTGCCGACATCCTCATCAGAGTGGTGGTCCGGCAAGGTTACGCAGCGCGTTAGCGATGGCATGTGCTAAGTACTTGAGGTCTCTGGTACGCCCAAGGGGAATCGAACCCCTGTTACCGCCGTGAAAGGGCGGTGTCCTGACCGCTAGACGATGGGCGCGCTCAGATGTGAGCGCTTATAGTTGCGTCGCGACAAACCGGCAACCCGTCTGCTGCCGGCTGCGACAACTTTTTTCCTTTGGCTCCAAACCGCGTCTTTCCGACAGCCAAGCTGGTTTTTGCGGCATGATGCAACGCCGCCGAAGGGCCTTCAGTGGCGGAAGAACCTCGCCCTAGCCGCGCCTGCGGCAGCGCCAGTTCCAGTCGCGCTCCGGTCCGACATCGACGTGGACGGATTCGGTGTGGCAGTAGGTGCCGACGCCGCCGCGGCCCGGCATGGTGCGGATATAGCTCGCCAGTTCCCATTTTGAGACGCCGGGAACCTGGATGTCGGCGGCGGCGCAGTACATGTGCAGCGAGTTCTTGGCACCGTTGGCGCGACGGTTGCGGGCCGGATCGCGATAGCCGGAGGTAACCGTCATCTTGCGGCCGTAGTGGCCTTCGATCGTCTTCAGCACGCGAACCAGCGACGGCTTCAAGCAGGCGACATCGACGCTTTCGTTCTGTTTCAGGAGACCGTTGGGTGCCAGCCGGGCGAGGCCGGCGGCGGAGGCGACCTGGTAGGCGCCACCCGAACCTTCGTCCTCGTTGAGGTCGACGTCGCTCTCATCGTCGAGGCCGGATTTGCGCTTGATCTCGAACAGTGCCGTCTGGCGCACGCCGGGCAGCGCATCGGCCGTGAAGTGGCTAGTATCGCCGGCCGATGCCAACTGCACCGGCTTTTCAGCCGGGTTGGCCGAGGCCAGGGTGACGGTGGGCTTTGCCGCGGGCGTCGCCTTGGCCTGCAAGACCGCTGGCTGCCCGCCCGATCTGCTGTTGGCCGGCGATGCCGCCGAAGCAGGCGTAGCGCTGAACAGCGAGGCCAGGAAGTTTTTCTTCGGTGCATAGGCCTGTGGCTGCGGCATCTCGGCGGCGGTCACATAGACCGGGTTGTTCATCGCCGGCGCGGCGGCCTTGGAATCGGGCTTCGATGCGCCGGCATCGGCGGCGGCACTGTTCTGCGCAACAGCGTTGGCCTGTTCAGCCGCCTCGGCGTTTGGTTGCAGCGCTTGCGGCGAATGTCCCGCGATCGTCTCGGCCGACGTGGGAACGGCGATCGGGAAGCCGGCATCGGACTTGGCCCCTGGCTTAGCCATTGGCACATAGGCGACCTGCTCGGGAAGGTTGGCGTCGCCCTCTGCATTCATCGTCATTTGTGCGGTTGTCATCTGCGACGATGAGGCGGCCGTGCTGGCCTGGGGCGCACCGGCGGCCGTGCTGATTTCGGTGGCCGAGGCATTATAGCCTGGCATGCCGACCGACATGGTCGGGTCGCCGGCAGAGGTGCAGGACGCCAGAAGCACCGAGAAAAGCGCCGCCACAATGGCGCGGCTTTCTCCCTTCGCGAGGCGCGATCCTGCTGATCTCAAAACAAAATTCCCCCTCGATATCCGACCGGTTCGTCATTGGCGCGGCGTCGAAACGTCTCGTCGAATGACCCTTGTTCCCCGAACCGGAAACGAGACCTGTGTCAAATCTGCAAGCCTCAAAGTAATTTGGCGGCTAGAGGATGAATCAAGGCTGCTCAGGGTTGACGACACCATTTCGCCCGCTTTTGGCGGCGCGTCAACTCACCACACATTACAGATGGTTACACACGCACCTTGACATAGGTGCCGGGGGCTTCGCCTAGAACTTGCATATGCTCGCCCGGTTTGCGGGCCAGTACGCGGGTATTGTCCCTGGCTTCGATCCAGCGCTGCCAGTGCGGCCACCAGGAGCCGGGATGGTCAGTGGCCCCGGCGAACCACTGGTCGAAGTCGCCAGCCGGCTTGCCGCCGGTCCAGTAGTGGTATTTCTGCGCCGCCGGCGGATTGACGACGCCGGCGATGTGGCCGGAGCCGGCCACGACGTAGTCGACCTTGCCGCCGAAATATTTCGAGCCGAGGAACACCGACAGCGCCGGCGCGATGTGATCCTCCTTCGAGGCGAGGTTGTAGACCGGGATGGTGACGTCCTTCAGCGAAACCGTGCGGCCCGCCAACTCCATCATGCCTTGCGAAAGCCTGTTCTCAAGATAGCAATTGCGCAAATAGAAGGAATGGTTGGCAGCGCCCATGCGGGTCGAATCGGCGTTCCAGTAGAGCAGGTCGAAGGGCAGGGGATCCTTGCCGCGCATGTAATTGTTGACGACATAGGGCCAGATCAGGTCGCCCGAGCGCAGCATGTTGAAGGCGGTCGCCATCCTCGTGCCGTCGAGATAGCCTTTTTCGCTCATTGCCTTTTCAACGGCCGCGACTTGCTCCTCATCGACGAACACTTTCAAGTCGCCGGCATAGGTGAAATCGACCTGCGTGGTGAAGAAGGTCGCCGATTTGATGCGGTGGTCGCCTTCCTGCGCCATCAAGGCCAGCGCTGCCGCCAACAGCGTGCCGCCGACGCAATAGCCGATGGCATTGACGTCCTTTTCGCCGGTGGCCTTTTCAATCGTGTCGAGGCCGTATTGCAGGCCCTCCCTGATATAGGCCTCCCAGCTCTTGGTGCCGTGCCGCTCGTCCGGATTGATCCAGGAGATGACGAAGACCGTGTGGCCTTGCTCGACCGCCCAGCGGATGAAGGATTTTTGCGGGTTGAGGTCGAGGATGTAGTATTTGTTGATCCATGGCGGGCAGATCAGCAGCGGCCGCTTGAGCACGGTGTCGGTCGCCGGCTCGTATTGCAGGATTTCAGCGACGTCGCTGCGGCCGACCACCTTGCCGGGGGTGGTGGCGAGATTCTTGCCGATCTCGAAGGGTGAGTAATCGGCCTGCCGCAGCTTCAGGTCGCCCTTGCCTGCGGCAATGTCCTCGGCCAGCATCTTCATGCCGCGCACCAGATTTTCGCCGTTCGAGGCGACGGTCTCGCGAAACAATTCCGGATTGGTCAGGATGAAATTCGACGGCGAGATGGCGTTGGACACCTGCCTGACATAAAAGCTGGCCTTGTGGCGGGTGTGCTCGTCCAGACCGTCGGCGTGCTCGACCAGTTCGGCCGCCCAGCGCGAGGTGACGAGATAGGCTTGTTTGAGGAAATCGAAAAAGGCGTTGCGGCCCCATTCCGGGTCCTGGAAACGCTTGTCGCCGCGCTCGGGCTTGACCGCATCCTCGGTCTCCTCGGCACCGGCGCCGATGCGCTGAACGGCATTGGCCCAGACGGCCATATAGCCGGAAAACAATCGTGTCTGTGCCTCCAGCGCGCGCTGCGGGTCGGAGAGCCAGTATTCGGTGAGTTTGGAGAACGTCTTCACCATGTCGACGACCGGCTCGGCGACATGATCGCGCACCTCGCCCTTTTCCCGCGGCTCGGCCCATGCCGAGGCGGCCTTGCCGGCCTGCTCGATCATGCGGGCCATGTTCAGAGCGAAGCGTTCCGGGTCCTTAACCAGATATTGCTCGACGGTCGAAGGTTGGTCATCTTCCGCTTTGCCCGAATCGGGTGTTTTGGACATGGTTCGCGGGGTTCCTCCCGAAGCGTTTTGTTGACATATTACCATGGGATATCGGACAGGGTCCAACGTGCTCTAACCCGGCCGCCAGGAAAACAATATGACGATTAATATTGGCACGAACGTTTTTTCCGGCACTGGTCGTTTTTGCCGCATGGCGCTCGTCCTGCTGGCGATGGCCGGTTGCACGAGCAGCAACATAGAAGGTGCAGCGCCCGCCACCGGCCTTGTCGGGGCGAAGGACACCGGTTCCTACCCGAACCTGAACATCCCGCCGCAGGTGGCGGCCGAGCAATTCACCGACGAGGAAAAGAACGCCAAGCTCGCCCAGCTGAAGGCCGAGGAGCAGGGCCAGGCCGCGAAGGGCGGCGGCGTCAAGGTCGCGGACCAGGCTGCGCTGGACCAGCTGGCAAAAAAACACGGCGCCGAGGCGCTGAAGCAGATCGAAGGCAAATGCGACCCCGCTCTCGACCCTAATTGCAAATAAGCTTATACGCGCGACCGCAACCTCACTGTCTGGAACTGCCATGGAAGAATTTCACAAGGTCCGCCGGCTTCCGCCCTATGTCTTCGAACAGGTCAACCGGCTGAAGGCCAGTGCCCGCTCGCGTGGCGCCGACATCATCGACCTTGGCATGGGCAATCCGGACCTGCCGACGCCCAAGGCCATCGTCGACAAACTCTGCGAGGTAGTGCGTGATCCGCGCACGCACCGCTATTCGTCGTCGCGCGGCATTCCGGGCCTGCGCCGTGCCCAAGCCAATTATTATGCCCGCCGTTTCGGCGTGAAGCTCGACCCGGACAGCCAGGTGGTGGCGACGCTCGGCTCGAAGGAGGGTTTTGCCAATATGGCGCAGGCGATCACCGCCCCCGGCGATGTGATCCTGTGCCCCAATCCGACCTATCCGATCCACGCCTTCGGCTTCATCATGTCGGGCGGCGTCATCCGCTCGCTGCAGGCCGAACCGGACGACGGTTTCATCCCGGCACTGGAGCGCGGCATCCGCCATTCGATCCCGAAGCCGCTGGCGCTGATTCTCAATTATCCGTCCAACCCGACGGCACTGGTCGCCTCGCTCGATTTCTACAAGGAGGTGGTGGCTTTCGCCCGGAAGAACGACATCATCATCCTGTCGGACCTTGCCTATTCCGAGATCTATTTCGACGGCAATCCGCCGCCTTCGGTGCTGCAGGTGCCGGGCGCCATCGACGTCGCAGTCGAGTTCACCTCGATGTCGAAGACCTTTTCGATGCCGGGCTGGCGCATGGGTTTTGCCGTCGGCAATGAAAGGCTGATCTCGGCGCTGACGCGGGTGAAATCCTATCTCGACTACGGCGCCTTCACGCCGATCCAGGTGGCGGCCGCGCATGCACTCAACGGCGACGGAGCCGATATCGCCGAAGTGCGCGACGTCTACCGCAAACGCCGCGATGTCATGGTCGACGCCTTCAGCCGTGCCGGCTGGACCATTCCCGCACCGGCGGCGTCGATGTTCGCCTGGGCGCCGATCCCGGAGCCGTTCAAGCACCTCGGCTCGCTCGAATTCTCCAAGCTCCTGATCGAGCACGCCGACGTCGCGGTGGCGCCGGGCGTCGGCTTCGGCGAGCATGGCGACGATCACGTGCGCATCGCGCTGGTCGAAAACGAGCACCGGATCCGTCAGGCAGCGCGCAACATCAAGCGCTTCCTCGCATCCAGCGCCAAGCAGCCGAATAACGTCGTACCGCTCGCCGCGCATCGCTGAGTTTTCTACACATCAATCGACCGAATGGGGCGTCGCCGGACATGGCTGAAGCGTTGCGTGTTGGAATTGCCGGCCTCGGCACCGTCGGTGCGTCGGTGGCTCGCGTGCTGCGCGACAAAGCGGCGGAACTGACGCGGCAGTGCGGCCGCGAGATCGTCGTGTCAGCGGTCTCGGCCCGCGATCCCAAACGCGACCGCGGCGTTGATTTTGGCACAGCACTGTGGTTCGACGACGCCGTCAAGATGGCCCAGACCGCCGAGATCGATGTATTCGTCGAACTGATCGGCGGCGACGAGGGCGCGGCACGATCCTCGGTGAAGGCGGCGCTCGAGGCCGGCCGCCATGTCGTCACCGCCAACAAGGCACTGCTTGCCAAGCACGGCGTGTCACTGGCCGAGATCGCGGAAAAGAGGGGCGTGCTGCTCAACTACGAAGCGGCGGTGGCCGGCGGCATTCCGGTCATCAAGACGATGCGCGAGGCGATGGCCGGCAATTCGGTGACCCGCGTCTTCGGCATCCTCAACGGCACCTGCAATTATATTTTGACGCGCATGGAAGCCGAGGGCCTGTCCTTTGATGCCTGCCTGAAGGACGCCCAGCGGCTGGGCTATGCCGAAGCCGACCCGACCTTCGACATCGAGGGCCACGACACCGCGCACAAGCTGTCGATCCTGACCAGCCTTGCCTTCGGCACGAGGATTGCGGCCAATGACATCTACATGGAGGGCATCTCCAACATCAGCCAGGCCGATATCCGCGCGGCCGGCGATCTCGGCTACCGGATCAAGCTGCTTGGCGTCGCCCAACGCACCGAAAGCGGTATCGAGCAGCGCGTTCACCCGACCATGGTGCCGACGGCCTCGGTCATCGCGCAGGTGCACGGTGTCACCAATGCGGTCGCGATCGAAACCGACATCCTCGGCGAATTGCTGCTTTCCGGCCCCGGTGCCGGCGGCAACGCCACCGCTTCGGCGGTGATCGGCGACATTGCCGACATTGCCAAGAGCCGGCCTGGCTTCCAGCATGGCCCGGTCTTCGGCCGGCCGGCGAAGGAATTGAAGCCCTACAAAAAGGCGCAGATGCGCAGCCATGCCGGCGGTTATTTCATCCGGCTGACCGTGCACGACCGCCTCGGCGTTTTCGCCGCGATCGCCAAACGCATGGCCGACAACGACATTTCGCTGGAATCGATCGTGCAACATGCCGCAGGGCCGGAAACCGAGGCACAGAAGACAGTCATCCTGGTCACCCACGAGACGACCGAGGCGGCGGTGCGCAAGGCCGTCGACGGCATCACCAGGGACAGCCTTCTGACCGACAAGCCGCAAGTCATCCGCATCGAGCGGGCCGGATAGCAGTCTCAAGTTTTGCCTTTAATCGATTGATATTGCTGCGCTTTCAAAAAGGTCCAGCGCAGGTCTTGCTGTTGTCACGAGGCTTTGACACAAGAAGCGCGTCTCTGGCGGGAGGCTAATGCATGTCGCCCAAAAGTGTGCGGCGGTTTTGGGACAACGACATGCATAGAAACAAAGTGCCAACGAGGATTATCCATCGATGAATGTGGCCCAGAACATTGTCGCCGGCCTCGACCGGATACTGACCATGGAATTGGTGCGCGTCACCGAACGCGCCGCGGTCGCGGCCGCCAGATTGCGCGGACGCGGCGACGAGAAAGCCGCCGATCAGGTCGCGGTCGACGCCATGCGCCAGGAGCTTAATCGTCTCGCCATCAACGGCACGGTGGTGATCGGCGAGGGCGAGCGCGACGAGGCGCCGATGCTCTATATCGGCGAGGAGGTCGGTACAGGCAAAGGCCCGGCTGTCGACATCGCGCTCGATCCGCTCGAAGGCACGACGATCTGCGCCAAGAACCTGCCCAATGCGTTGGCCGTCATCGCCATTGCCGAAAAAGGCAGCCTTCTGTTCGCGCCGGACGTCTATATGGACAAGATCGCGATCGGCCCGGGCTATGCCGACGGCATCATCGACATCGATGCCTCGCCGGCCGAAAACATCGCCAGCCTGGCCAGGGCCAAGGGCGTGCCGGTGGCGGAGATCACCGCCTGCATCCTCGACCGGCCGCGCCATGGCGCGTTGATCGAAGCCGTGCGGGCGACAGGCGCCGCGATCCGGCTGATCGGCGACGGTGATGTCGCCGGCGTCATCCACACCACCGACCCGGACGAAACCGGCATCGACATCTATCTCGGCACCGGCGGTGCGCCGGAGGGCGTGCTGGCGGCGGCGGCCTTGCGCTGCACCGGCGGCCAGATGCAGGGCAGGCTGATCCTTGACACGCCGGAAAAGCTGGCGCGCGCGGCGAACATGGGGATCTCCAACCCGAAACGGATCTACCACACGCAAGACATGGCACGCGGCGACGTGCTGTTTGCCGCGACCGGCGTCACCGACGGCAATATGCTGGCCGGCGTCAAGTTCGGCCGCAATTTCATCACCACGCACACGATCGTGCTACGCTCGTTGTCGCGAACCGTGCGCGAAATCAAGGCCAGGCACCAGGATCTGGAAAAGTTTTGATTTCGACTCAGTTAGCCGTTGCATATTGTGCGCAATGACAAATTGCAGACGGCGCGTCACGTGACGGGGGAAAGACGCTTTTTCCTAGATGTCAGGCAGTCGGCCACCGGCGTTTCCTGGGAACACCGACTGACCGAGCGTCAGGACATGGCTGCGCTCGCCATCGCGCAAGGTTATGGCGTGCCCGACATCGTGGCACGCGTGCTGGCCGGGCGCGGCGTCACTGCCGAGCAGACCGAGCGGTTCCTTGATCCGACCATCCGCAACCTGCTGCCCGACCCGGCATCGCTGACCGACATGGACAAGGCGGCCTCTCGCATCGCCCAGGCGGTGACGGCAAGGGAAAAGGTGGCGATCTTTGGCGACTACGATGTCGACGGCGCCGCCTCATCGGCGCTGCTCAAGCGCTTTTTCGCACATTTCTCGGTGCCGTCGGAGATCTACATACCGGACCGCATCTTCGAGGGTTACGGCCCCAATCCGGAAGCGATGCGCGAACTCGTCTCGCGCGGCGCGACGCTGATCGTCACCGTCGATTGCGGCACCAACAGTGCTGCTTCCATCGACGCGGCGAAGGCCGCCGGCGCCGACGTCGTGGTGCTCGATCACCATCAGGTCGGCGGGCCGTTGCCGGCGGCGGCTGCGGTCGTCAATCCTAATCGCGAGGACGATCTTTCCGGGCAAGGCCATCTTTGCGCCGCCGGCGTCGTCTTCCTGTGCCTGGTACAGACGGCGAAGATCCTGCGCAGCCGGCTGCCGGATGCCGCAGCGCCCGACCTGCTTGGCCTGCTCGACCTGGTGGCGCTGGGCACCGTCTGCGACGTGGTGCCGCTCACCGGCATCAACCGGGCCTTCGTGGTCAAGGGGCTACAGGTGGCGCGGCAGCAGAGAAACGAGGGGCTGGCGGCACTGGCGCGGGTCTCGCGTATCGGCGAGCCGATCAGCACGTTCCATCTGGCCTTTCTGATCGGTCCGCGCATCAACGCCGGCGGGCGCATCGGCGACGCAGCACTTGGTAGCCGCCTGCTTGCAACCGACGACCCGGTCGAGGCCCGCACCATCGCCGAGACGCTGGACCGGCTCAACCAGGAGCGGCAGTCGATGGAGCAGGAGATGCTGGCCGCGGCGCGCTCAGAGGCCGACGCCGAGCTTGCCGGCGGCAATGGTCCGGCCATCGTGGTCACAGCCAGCAGCAACTGGCATCCGGGCATTGTCGGCCTGCTTGCCTCGCGGCTGAAGGACCATGCAAGACGGCCGGCTTTTGCCATCGCCTTCAACGCCAATGGCGTCGGTACGGGGTCAGGCCGTTCGGTGTCGGGCTTCGACCTCGGCCGGCTGGTGCGCGAGGCTGCCGATGCCGGGCTGATCGTCAAGGGCGGCGGCCACGGAATGGCGGCCGGCATCACTGTCGAGCGGGCGAAGCTCGGCGAACTCAGGGCTTTCTTCGAAGAACGTGCGGCGGTGGATGTATTCCGGCTGCAAGGCGAGGAGAGCCTGGCGATCGACGGCGCGCTTGCCGCCGAGGGCGCGACGCTTGCGCTGCTCGATGCGCTTGAGAGGGCAGGGCCGTTCGGCGCCGGGCATGTCGCGCCGGTGTTCGCGCTGCCGCGTCACCGGCTTGTCGATGCGCGGGCGGTCGGCACCAACCACATCCGCGCCGACCTGCAGTCGGAAAGCGGCGGCCGCATCCAGGCGATCGCCTTTCGCGCCGTCGATACTGCGCTCGGCGAATTCCTGTTCAAGAACAGGGGCAAGCCGGTGCACGTCGCCGGCTCGCTGTCGGGCAATCACTGGAACGGCAACCGCACGGTGCAATTTCGTATCGTCGACGCGGCGCTTGCCTGAGAGCTCGCTGACCGCTCGGCCTAAGCGAGGACGGTCTGCAGTCGGGTCAGTTCGCCGATTTGTGCCATCGTTGCCTGGTAGCCGATACGGATCGCTTCGTCGGCGCGGTGGAATTCGGTCAGGCCGATATGGCTGAGCTTCGGCTGCAGCGACATGTCCGGCGGGTCGCCGGCCAGCCTGGCGCGCGAAATGCGGTCCTGGATGATGTTGAAGGCTTCGACCATGACGCCGGTGATGCCGAGCCGCGTCTCGCGCGACTGACGTTCGGGATCGGCGTGGCCACCCCTTGGCGCGTCTCTCTCGACGATCAGCTCGCCTGCGCTGTGCTTGATCACTGCGGCGCGGCCGAACAGATCGTAGTGAAGGTTCACCGCAACCACGAGCGGCTGCTCGTAGGCACGGCAGACCGAGACCGGCACCGGATTGACCAGTGCGCCGTCGACCAGCACGCGCCCGTTGCAGGCGACCGGCTCGAACACGCCGGGCAGCGCGTAGGAGGCGCGCATGGCGGTACTCAACGAGCCGCTCGACAGCCAGATTTCATGGCCGGTGCGGATTTCGGCAGCGACGCAGACGAACGGTTTTGGCAGGTCCTCGAAGCGGATGCCGGCTATGTGCTCGCGCAGCCGTGCGTCGAGCTTCATGCCACCGAACAGGCCGCTGCCGCGTAGATTGAGGTCGAGAAGGCCAAAAATGCGCCGCCTGGTCAGGCTGCGCGCGAATTCTTCCAGCTCGTCAAGTTTGCCGGCAACATAGCAGCCGCCGACCAGCGCGCCGATCGAGGTGCCGGCGATCATCGACACTTCGATGCCGGCTTCGTCAAGCGCGCGCAAAACGCCGATATGCGCCCAGCCGCGCGCGCAGCCGCCGCCCAATGCCAGCGAGATCCCTGTTTTACCTGGAGATTTGGTTTCGGATGCGCCTGCGGCCGAGGAGAGGCCATTGGCCTCCCGAACGTCAGGTCTGTTGCGCAATGACGCCCAGTCGAGCATCACAATCTCCCTTGTCCCACGGTCATCCTACAGGCGGGCCGTATCGAAATCATGAATATACGTGGCTGAAGTGCTGCGAATGGTTCATACTGATGGTGTTTTGGGCTTTCGATACGTTTTTTCCGCATCGAACAGCGGCTTGCTGTCGTCGCTGGCAAGCGTCCCTTTGCCATCGCTCAGCCCCACCGTCCGATAAAAGCATGAACGTCGGCCGGTGTGACAAGTTGCTTCGTGACCCAGCACTTTGACGCGCAACCATATCGCGTCCTGGTCACAATCCGTGAGCATCTCGACGACCTGCTGGACATTGCCCGAGGTTTCGCCCTTCTTCCACAGCGCGTCGCGCGAACGCGACCAGTAGTGCGCGATACCGGTCTCGAGTGTCAGCGCCAGCGCCTCGGCATTCATGTGCGCGACCATCAGCAGCATGCCGTCTTCGGCATCGGTGACGACGACAGTGACGAGGCCGCCGGCATCGAAGCGCGGTGAAAGGACGATCCCTTCCTCGAGTACCTTCTTGTCAGATGGAGCTTTCGGAAATTCCAATGCCGACATTCGCCGGTCCCTATTTAGCGAAGGCGGCGTGGGTCTGATCAGTTCCGCCGCCGCGCACCATGGTGACGAAGCGGACCTGCTCTTCAGGTGTATCCTCGAAGACGCCGGTGAAGGTCGAGGTCAGCGTGGTGGAGCCCTGTTTGCGGATGCCGCGCATGGCCATGCACATATGCTCGGCCTCGAGCATGACGGCGACGCCGCGCGGATTGAGCACGTCCTGGATGACGCCGGCAATCTGCGCAGTCATCGCTTCCTGGGTCTGCAGGCGGTGGGCAAAGATGTCGACGACGCGCGCGATCTTGGACAGGCCGACAACCTTGCCGTCAGGCAGATAGCCGACATGCGCCTTGCCGATGATCGGCACCATGTGATGCTCGCAATGCGAGTGGAACGTGATGTCCTTGACTATGACGAGGTCGTCATAGCCGGCGACTTCCTCGAAGGTGCGGCCAAGCTCCTCGGCCGGGCACATATCGTAGCCGTTGAACATTTCGCGGAACGCCTTGGTGACGCGCTTCGGCGTGTCGATCAGGCCCTCGCGCTCAGGATTGTCGCCGGTCCAGCGCAACAAGGTGCGCACCGCGGCTTCGACTTCGGCCTCACTCGGCCGGTCGGTGACCGGCTTTTCCATATAGGCCGACTGCGGCATGAGTTTCTTGATAACGGCGTCCATAAAGGCGTCTCCCGTAGTTCCTCTCTCAGGAGGAACGAGTTGAACGGACCACGACCTTTCGGGTGTTAGAAACTCGCCCGGTTTCCAGCCCGTAAGTGGCGTGAACAGATTTGGGCAGGACGAGACTTGCGGTCGCCTTGTCGATACCCGACTACGACCATTATATATGTTCGTGCCGAGCGAAAGGAAGACGCCAGAGCGGCAATCGCTGTTCGCTGGGCGGCGACGGATTGGAAAAATATGATCGACGATGTCTACAATGCGAAAATTCTGGGTTTTGCCGGAAATATCGCACGGATCGGTCGGCTCGACCGGCCCGACGCAACCGCACGAGCACATTCCAAGCTGTGCGGCTCGACAGTGACCGTCGATCTGAAGATGGATGACGGCGTCGTCAGCGATTTCGCGCATGACGTGAAGGCCTGTGCGCTTGGCCAGGCGTCGTCTTCGATCATGGCGCAGCATGTCGTCGGCGCCAGCGCGGAAGAACTGCGCAGCGTGCGCGAGACGATGCTAAAAATGCTGAAGGAAAATGGCCCGCCGCCCGAAGGCCGCTTCGCCGACCTGAAATACCTGGAACCGGTGCGCGACTACAAGGCGCGCCACGCCTCGACCATGCTGACCTTCGACGCGGTGGTCGATGCGATCGGCCAGATCGAGAAGAAGCGGGCGGAACAGGCGGCCTAAACCTCGGCAAGAAAACGCCGGCTTTCGGCGAATTCCGCCCGGACCCAGTCGGCAAAAGCCTTGGCAGGCTCGGAAAGGTCATTCAGTCTTCTGGCCACCAGCCAATAGGCGCCGGACGCAACGTCGATGTCGAAAGGCTTGACCAGCGCGCCGGACGCAAGTTCTTCGCCGATCTGCAAAAGATCGCCCAGTGCGACACCATGTCCAAGCAAGGCTGCCTGTTTCGAAAGCGAGGCATCCGCCAGCATCGGTCCACGCGCAGGCACGGCTTCAGGGGTCACGCCGGCCGCTTCGAACCAGCGCGTCCAAGCCTGACGGTTTTCTTCGTGCAGCAATGTATAGCGACCAAGGTCGATCGGTTTTTCCAGAGCTGGCCCGGACGCAAGAAGCGCCGGCGACAGAACCGGTGAATCGACGACCGAGGCAAGCTGTTCGGCTTCGCTGCGTGGCCATGAAGTGGCGTGTGCACTGAAGCGTAGAGCAGGTTCAGGCTGATCGCTGCGGAACTCTATCAACCTCGGGTCGACCTCAAGGGAAACGTCGATATCGGGTCGCAACTGGCGAAATCGGTTGAGCCGCGGCACCAGCCATACGGATGCAAGCGACGGCTCGACGCTGACACGGACCACGGACTGCGTCGGGCCGCCGTCAATTCCGAAAGCAGCCTGTCGATGCCCCCGAAACTTCTGACCAACTGGTCGAGCAGCCGCCGGCCGGTGTCGGTCAATTCGACGCGGCGATGATGGCGGAAGAACAAAGGTTGGCGCAGGAATGTTTCGAGCTCGCGGATCTGGCGGCTGATCGCCGCCTGCGAAACATAAAGCTCCTCGGCCGCACGGCTGAAGCTCAGGTGACGACCGGCTGCTTCGAAGCTTCTAAGAGCCGTCAGGGGGAGGCGTCCGCGCTTCATTCGCATAACTCAGAGTTATCTGACGTCGACGTTATACTCGTTTGAAGAGCAAGGCCAGCGGCGCTCTAATCGGTGCTCAAAGGAGTGCTGCCATGATCCAGTTTCTCAACATCCTGAGCGATGTCGTGCGGATCGCGACATTTCAATGGCATGACGAGAAACCGCATGGCGACTGGTGCGAGGGGAGGCCGCCGACCAGCGTCGCCGCATGTCGGAAGCCGACGCCCGACCGGTACCCGGTTCGCCGTTCGAGGCAGTGACGGGATTGCCGGAACGGCATTGCGTTCCCGGCCCGATGCGCACATCTATCCTGAAGGGAAACGCGACGCGGAGACTGTGGTGGTCGGCCAACATCGGCATGCGCACGGCGCCAGGCCGATTCGACAAGGACGCAACTGGCCCGGCCCGTGGCGCAAGACGCCGGGCCGCGTCTTCGGCACGTCGCTCGTCCGGCTCTACCAGCTGACGCTGTCCGGCTTTGTGGGCAATTCCTGCCGGCATCTGCCGACCTGTTCCGAATACGCGCACGAAGCGATCGCCCGGCATGGACTATGGGCCGGCGGCTGGATGGGATTCTTTCGCGTGCTGCGCTGCGGGCCGTTAGGGACGCATGGCATCGACCGCGTGCCCGAAACCCTGGCTGAGCGCTATGTCTGGTTTGCGCCGTGGCGGTACTGGCGGATCGGGAAAAAACGTGGCGACCT
Source organism: Mesorhizobium sp. M0778 (assembly GCF_040320105.1). Taxonomy (NCBI): domain Bacteria; kingdom Pseudomonadati; phylum Pseudomonadota; class Alphaproteobacteria; order Hyphomicrobiales; family Phyllobacteriaceae; genus Mesorhizobium; species Mesorhizobium sp. M0778. Next base: position 287,474 of record NZ_JAMYPA010000002.1, read on the forward strand.
AGACAGTTGACCGCAACTGTTCGTTACACAACCGCACCGCTGTTTACGATCTGGTAGGGTTAACCGCAGCTTGCGCGGACATAGCGCATTTAAGACAAAATCGAGACAAGACGCCTCGCTAAGCCGCTCCTGATACCCTTCAGGAGAGATTGCCAAATGCGCCGGATAGATCGTCTTCCCTTCGTTTTCGCCGTGGTTCTCTATGTCCTGGCGTGGCTGTTGGGCTTTCCGATCCGTGCGCAATCGGCGCCTCTCGGGGACGTCGAATGCACGCTGATCGTCGACGCCGCGAGCGGCGAGACGCTGTACCGGCAAGGGGTTTGCGATCAGCGCGTCAGCCCCGCCTCGACATTCAAGATTCCGCTGGCGCTGATCGGCTATGACGCCGGAATCCTGGGCGACGAGCATACACCGAATTGGGAGTACAAAGCGGAGTTCAACGCGCCGAAACGGGACCGCAAGACCGTCGACCCGACGATCTGGGAAAGGGATTCGGTCCTTTGGTTCTCACGCGAGATCACGCGCCGGCTCGGCAGCAAACAGTTTGCCGGCTATGTGTCCAGATTGGACTATGGCAACACCGACGTCTCCGGCAATTCCGGCAAGAATGACGGCCTCACCCATTCCTGGGTGAATTCTTCGCTCGAGATATCGCCGGTCGAGCAGGTCGATTTCCTGCGCAAGCTGCTGGCGCGGAATCTGCCGGTCTCGGACAAGGCCCATGCGATGACCAATGCGATTGTCCCGACCTTCCGGGCGGGCGGCTGGACGGTGCAGGGCAAGACCGGGACGACCAGGCTTGGCGACGATGCCGACAAGCGCTCGCTTGGCTGGTTTGTTGGCTGGGCGCAGAAGCATGCTCGCAAGATCGTCTTTGCCTGCCTCGTAGTCGATACGAAACGTTCCGACACGCCGAAGGGGCTCAAGACGCGGGCGATGTTCCTGAAAGAGCTGTCGAATCTCCTCGGGTGACCTAAATCCGGCTTTACGGCGCCGAAAACTGCCCATAAAAGACCGCTCGCCGCCGGACGCATCCGGCTCTTACTTGATGTAAGTCGCAACCCCAAAATCGCTACGCAGTTTTGGGCGACGTGCATTTTACCACCCGCGCTCGTTTGCGGGACTGGATAGGAGAATTTAATGCTGAATTCCGTTTCCCTGACATTTCCCGATGGCTCCGTCCGCGACTACGACGCGGCGATGACCGGCGCCGGCCTGGCGGAATCGATCTCGAAGTCGCTGGCCAAGAAGGCCGTTGCCTACAGCATCGACGGCACGTTGCGCGACCTTTCCGACCCGATCGGCAAATCAGGCAAGCTCGAAATCATCACCCGCGAGGATCCGCGTGCGCTGGAGCTCATCCGCCATGATGCCGCGCACGTGCTCGCCGAAGCCGTGCAGGAACTTTGGCCGGGAACGCAGGTGACCATCGGGCCGGTGATCGAGAACGGATTCTACTACGACTTCGCCCGCAACGAGCCGTTCACGCCCGACGATTTCCCGGTGATCGAGAAGAAGATGCGCGAGATCATTGCGCGCAACAAGCCGTTCACCAAAGAGGTGTGGTCGCGTGAAAAGGCGAAAAGGATCTTTGCCGACAAGGGCGAGCGCTACAAGCTCGAGCTGATCGACGCCATCGCCGAGGATCAGGATCTCAAGATCTATGCGCAGGGCGACTGGTTCGACCTTTGCCGCGGTCCGCACATGGCCTCGACCGGCCAGATCGGCAACGCCTTCAAGCTGATGAAGGTCGCCGGCGCCTATTGGCGCGGCGATAGCAACAACCCGATGCTGACGCGCATCTACGGCACGGCCTGGGCCGACCAGGCGCAGCTCGAAGCCTATCAGACGATGCTGGAGGAAGCCGAGAAGCGCGACCACAGGAAGCTCGGCCGTGAGATGGACCTGTTCCATTTCCAGGAGGAGGGCCCCGGGGTCGTGTTCTGGCACGCCAAGGGCTGGAGGATGTTCCAGAACCTGGTCAATTACATGCGCCGCCGCCTGGACGAGCAGGGCTACCAGGAGGTCAACGCGCCGCAGGTGCTCGACAAGAGCCTGTGGGAGACCTCAGGCCACTGGGGCTGGTACCGGGACAACATGTTCAAGGTGACGGTCGCCGGCGACGACACCGACGACGACCGGGTGTTTGCGCTGAAGCCGATGAACTGCCCCGGCCACGTCCAAATCTTCAAACACGGGCTGAAGTCCTACCGCGATCTGCCGGTAAAACTTGCGGAATTCGGCAATGTGCATCGCTATGAGCCGTCCGGCGCACTGCACGGGCTGATGCGGGTGCGCGGCTTTACCCAGGACGATGCCCACATCTTCTGCACCGAGGAACAGCTCGCCGACGAGTGCATCAAGATCAACGACCTGATCCTGTCGACCTATGCCGATTTCGGCTTCGACGAAATCACGGTCAAGCTGGCGACCCGCCCCGAAAAACGGGTCGGCACCGACGCGATGTGGGATCACGCCGAGGGCGTGCTGCAGGACGTGCTCGACAAGATCGCGGCGCGGTCGGGCAACCGGATCAAGACGGGCGTAAATCCGGGCGAGGGCACGTTCTACGGGCCGAAGTTCGAATATGTGCTGAAGGACGCCATCGGCCGCGACTGGCAATGCGGCACCACGCAGGTCGACTTCAACCTGCCGGAACGGTTCGGCGCCTTCTACATCGGCTCCGATTCGGAAAAGAAGCAGCCGGTGATGGTGCATCGCGCCATCTGCGGTTCGATGGAGCGTTTTCTCGGCATCCTGATCGAGAATTATTCCGGCCATTTCCCGCTCTGGTTCGCGCCGCTGCAGGTGGTGGTGGCGACGATCACTTCCGATGCCGACGATTACGCGCGAAAAGTCGTTGCGCAGCTGAAGGCGGCCGGGCTGATCGCCGAAACCGACCTGCGCAACGAGAAGATCAACTACAAGGTCCGCGAGCACAGCCTTGCCAAGGTGCCGGTCATCGTCGTTTGCGGCAAGCGCGAGGCTGAGGAAGAAACGGTCAATGTCCGCCGTCTCGGGTCGCGCGACCAGGAATCGCTTGGCCTCGCGGCCGCCGTGAAACTGCTTTCCGACGAGGCGGTGACACCCGACCGCAAGCGCCGCGCGGCCTGAGCCGGCCAATCAGCAACGAAATGGCGGTGGATCGCTCCACCGCCATTTTCATATGCTTGTCACGCCAATTGTGTAGCGAGCCCCATGCTCAAGCTGAAGATGCGCGAAAGACCGTTTCCCGAGCTCTCCTATGCCGGTCCGCATCAGCCGGCGCTGACGCGCTGGTTCATCCACTCGGTCGAAGGCCTGTCGGGACGTGATCGCTTCGCCGCACTCTATGATTTCTGGCGCCGGCAAGTGGTGCCGAACGGCGAGCGCGTGTTCGGCCGCATGCTGGAGCTGATCGACGTCCGGGTGCGGACCGCCGGTCAATGGCCGCCGGCAAACCTGCCCGACACGCCGCTGGTGATTGTTGCCAACCATCCGTTCGGCATCGGCGACGGTATTGCCGTGTTGTCGCTGGCGGAGCAGCTCGGCCGACCGTTCCGCGTCATGATCCACAAGGATCTGCTCAAGATCCGCGAGATGGAGCCCTATTCGCTGCCGATCGACTTTTCCGAGACCAAGGACGCGCTGAAGAACAACATGGCGGTCCGCCATGAAGCGGTGCGGCTGCTCAAGGAGGGCGTCACCATCGTCGTCTTTCCGGCGGGAGGTGTCGCCACCGCGCCGAAGGGGTTTGGCCGGGCACGCGATCTGCCGTGGAAGGTGTTTCCGGCCCGTCTCGTTCAGGACGCAAAGGCGTCGGTCATCCCATTGCATTTTTCGGGCCAGAACGGCCGGCTGTTCCATCTGGTCAGCGGACCGATGAACATGGCCGAACGCGACGGGCGTGTGGCGAAATTCGTCGGCAAGGCCTCGCTGACACTGCGCACATCGCTGCTCATCCGTGAATTTGCGCGGCTCTCCGGCAAATCGATCGACGTGCGCGTCGGCGACGTGCTGGGGTGGGACGAACTGGAGCCGCTGCGAGACCGCAAGGCCTTGCTCGACCGCCTTCAGCGCGGCGTCTTCGATCTGGCGCCGGCCGAGACGACTGGCCGCGTGCCGTTGCTGGCGCGACGCATGCGCAAAGCAGCCTAGAGGGGGCGCGGCTTAGTCGGCGCCTTCCTCGGAATCGATGGCCGAAGCTTCGGTTGCCAGGACTTCGATGTCCTGATTGTGTCCGGCCACCACCGTAAAATCCTTCTGGTAGATGCGGTCGCGGTTTTTGGCGATGATGGTGTAGTCGCCCTCGGCCAGCACCATCGAGGCAAAGGCGCCGACGGTCTCCTTGATCGGGTCGCCGGACTCGTTCAGCAGCGACCAGGAGGTGTCGGCGATCGCCTCGCCGCCCGGCTCGCGCACCAGCTTCATGGTCATCTCGGCGGCACGATGCTCGACCGTCGCTTCGGTCAGCTTGCCGGCCTCGACGCGGATGTCGGAGCGGATGACCGCGTTCACAGCGCCATAGGTCGAAACAACGTGGTAGGTGCCGGCATTGAGCCGCACGACGCTGTTCGGCTCGACATCGGGTATGATCAGCGCGCGATCGCCATCGGCCGCGGCGTGGCTCTCATAAATCGAGAAGCGCAGCTTCTTCGGCGGTATGCGCACCCCTCCCGACAGCACGGCATCAAGCTTGAGGCCGCCGGCATCGAGCACGAGGCTCTCACGCTTGGCTTCCTTGCCGACGGTGATGCGCTTGGTGGCGCCGGCCCGCCCGTAGGAGGCATGGACCAGATAGGAACCCGGCTCGAGCTGGAATACGGCGGTGCCGCCATGAGCGGAGGCGACCATCGGCAGCTTGCCGTCGCTGGCCGATTCGGGCTTGAAGACGCGCCAGACGATGCCGCGCGTGATGTCGGCACCCTTGTCGGTCAATTGCGCCGACAGCGTGATCGCCCCGCTGCTGCCCAATGCCAGCGATGTCTCGCTTTTCGGAGGCGCATAGCCCGAAATTCCGGGAAGTTTCAGATCACTGAGGCCGTCTACATTCTGGGCGGCGGCAAGCGAAACCGGCACCATCAACAGTGCGGCAGCGAGCCATATCAGGAAAAGACGCAATGTCCCCTCAAACATGCCTTGCGTTGAAGCCCAATGCGGTGGCAATTTCAAGGCTTAAGAGTCCGGTCGGCTTCTGCTAGAGGGCTCTTTGTCCGGCGCGTCGCGCCAATGCCCCGAGCCGCCCGATATCCCGATGGCGCGCTTCAGCTCAAATTCCAGGAGACTTGCGCCCATGGCGTCGCCGATCATCGATTTTCTGCTGACCCGAAATTCCGCGCCGATCCCGGATTTGAAAGAGCCGGCACCGGGCGATGCGGAGATCGCGACGATGATCGCCGCCGCCTCGCGGGTGCCGGATCATGGCCGGCTGGAGCCTTGGCGTTTCATCCTCTATCGCGGCGAGGCTCGCGTCGAGATCGGCAAAAAGCTGGCAGCACTTGCCGAACAGCGCGAAGGGCCGTTGCCGGAAGGCCGCCGCAACCAGGAATTGGCACGCTTTTCGCGGGCGCCGCTGGTCATCGGCGTGATCTCGATCCCCAGGGAAAATCCAAAGATCCCGCAATGGGAGATGTTCCTGTCCGGCGGCATGGCGGCGATGAACCTGATGCTTGCCGCCAATGCACTGGGCTACGGCACCAACATGATCAGCAACTGGTATTCCGACGTGCCAGAGGGCAGGGCGATCCTCGGTCTGGCGCCGCATGAGCGGGTCGTCGGTTTTGTCCATATCGGCTCCTATCAGGGGCCGGCACCGGAGCGGCCACGCCCCGATCCGGCAAAGCTCTATGCCGACTATTCGGGGCCGTGGGTGGGGTAATTTTCGACGCGGGGCAGACCCTAAGCGTCAAGCCCAGCTGCCCTGGCTCGAGCCAGGAGCCGCTCGGCGAGCTTGAGATGCGGCCGGTCGTACATCTTGCCGTCGATGCCGACGACGCCGGGGTTTCCCGCCGCCTTGAATGCCTCGACGATCGCCCGGGCGCTTTTCACCGCTTGCGCCGAAGGCGTGAAGGCGGCGTTGATGACCGGCACCTGCGCCGGATGGATCGCCATCTTGCCGGTGAAGCCGTCGCGCTCGGCCTGGGCGCATTCGGCCTCGAAGCCGGCCATGTCGCGAAAATCCGGAAAGACTGTGTCGATCGCCGCGACTTCCGCGGCACTCGCGGCAAGCAGGGTCATGGTGCGGGCGAAGCGGAATACATCCGTGTAGCGGCCATTCGCGTCGCGCGTCGAGCGCGCGCCGATTGCCGCCGACAGATCTTCCGCGCCCCAGGTGACGCCGACAAGCCGCGCGCTTGCCTTGGCGTAGGTCGCGGCGGCCAGAACGCCGGCGGCCGTTTCTGTGATGATCGGCAGGATTTTTATCGCGCCATCCGGCAGGCCGCTTTCAGCTTCGTGCACCCTGAGCTTGGCCGAGAGATGCTGGACATCCAGTCCGCTGTTCGACTTAGGCAGCATGATGCCGTCGGGCTTCACTGGCACGAGCGCCGCCAGATCGTCGTCGGTCAGTCCGGTCGAAAGGTCATTGACGCGCACATAGATCGCGGAGTTGGTTCGGTGCCTGTGCCCGGCGAGGAAACGCGCCGCTGTGTCGCGCGCCAGCCCCTTGTTTTGCGAGGCAATCGAATCCTCGAGATCGACGATGACCATGTCGGCGCCCACGCCAAAGCCCTTTTGCAGCTTCTTTTCCGAATCGCCGGGAACGAAGAGCAGGGAACGCATCGGCTATGCCTTTTTCATCATCATGGCTTGCCTCGTGCATCTGGCAACCAGCACGTCGCTCTGGTTATAGGCGCGGTGCTCGAACTCGACGATACCGCGGTCCTGTTTCGACCTGGATTCGCGCACCGAGACGACAGTGGTCTCGACGCGAATCGTGTCGCCATGGAAGACGGGATGTGGAAACACCGTCTCCCTCATGCCGAGATTAGCGATGGTGGTGCCGACGGTGATATCGTTGACCGAGATGCCGATCATCAGGCCAAGCGTGAACAGCGAATTGACCAGCGGCTTGCCCCATTCGCTCTTGGCGGCGAAGTCGAAATCGATGTGCAGCGGCTGCGGGTTCAGCGTCATCACCGAAAACAGCATATTGTCGCTTTCGGTCACGGTTTTGCGCAGCGTGTGCTTGAACACTTGGCCGACAGCGAACTCCTCAAGATAAAGCCCGGCCATGGTCGATCTCCTCCGCTGCTTAAGGGTTGATAGGCGTTGCATATCGCGCCCGCAAGCCAGTTAACGAACATGGTGAACCGTTCGTAAACCATTTGTGCCTACGGTCCCGACAGGCGCCAGAAGCGTTCTGGCAAAGGGCGTAAGCAGGCGACATGGTCGTTTCGCATTTCCTGAAATGGATCCACACGGCAAAGGTGTCGGAGCGTGCTGCGGCGGCAAGCGCGCTGGCTCGCGCCTATGTCGACTCGGACCTGCCTTTCGAGGACCGCTGCGCTGCCGAGGCGGCGCTGACGTTGCTGCTCGATGACGCATCGTCGAAGGTGCGGCTGGCGATCGCCGATGCGCTTTCTCTGAGCCATCATGCGCCGCCGCAGATCGTCAGCGCGCTGGCTTCGGACCAGCCCGAGGTGGCCGCTTTGGTACTGGCGCGCTCGCCGCTGCTTACCGATTCCGACCTGATTGATCGGGTTGCCGGCGGCCAGAAAGCGACGCAGAAGGTGATCGCCGACCGGCCGCGCGTCTCGATGTCGGTTGCGGCAGCGATCGCCGAGGTCGGTGAGCCGGAAGCCTGCACCACGCTGCTCGCCAATAGCGGCGCCGACATCGCATCCGTCAGCTTTCGCCGCATGGCCGAGCGTCACGGCCATCTGCCTCTGGTGCGCGAGGCGCTGATCGCCGACACCCGGCTGCCCGCCGACTGCCGGCATATGCTGCTGGTCAAGCTAGGGGAGATGCTCAAGGGGTCGCCATTGGTGCTGGCGCTGATGGGCGCCGCCAGGGCCGAGCGCATCACGCGCGATGCTTGCGTCAAGGCTTCGGTGACGCTGATCGAAGGCACGCGGGCGGAGGAACATACCGCACTTGTCGAACATCTGCGCCTGCGCGGCGACCTGACCGCAAGCTTCGTCATCCGCACCATCGCGCACGGCAAGGTCGACTTCTTTGGCTCGGCGCTGGTCGCGCTCAGCCAGCAGTCCGAACAACGGGTGAGGGCACTGCTGGCCGGCGGGCATGACATAGCGTTGCAGGCACTGTTCCGCAGCGCCGGGCTTGCCGCTGCCACCCACGCCATCATCCTGCGCGCGCTGAAGGTCTGGCGTGAGGTCGCCAATGGCAAACGCCTCGCCGGCGTCCAGGAAGTCAGTTGGCTGATGCTGAAGGAATTGGGCGGACAGTCCGCCGAAGGCGATCTCGCCGGGCTGGTCAGATCGATCCATCTCGACGCGCTGCGCGAGAACGCACGCGGGCACGCGCTGGCGATCGCGGCTGCCTAAAGCAATTCCAGGAAAAGTGTGAAACGGTTTTCCGACTTGCGTCAAAATAAAAAACTGAGCGGTTCGGCGTTTCCGTGAAACGCTGAACCGTTCCAGGCCTCATCCTTCGCCAAAAATCCGGAAAAGTCTTGCGCACAGTGACAGCCGCCGTCCGCGGCTCGCCTAGCAGAAGACGCTCAGATATCCAGCACTTCCGTCGCGGCGAATTCCGCGCGTTCCTGGATGAAGCGGAAGCGGGCCTCGGGCTTGGTGCCCATAAGTGCGTCGACCGCATCCTTGGTCGCCGCCTCGGCGTCGATGACGTCCACCCTGAGCAGCGTGCGCTTTCTCGGGTCCATGGTGGTTTCTTTGAGCTGGGCGGCCATCATTTCGCCCAGCCCCTTGAAGCGGCCGATTTCGACTTTGCCGCGCCCGGTGAATTCGGTGCGCAGAAGTTCGTCCTTGTGCGCATCGTCGCGGGCATAGGCAACCTTGCCGCCTTGCCGGATCGAGTAGAGCGGCGGCACCGCCAGATAGAGATGGCCGCCGCGGACCAGGCTCGGCATCTCCTGGTAGAAGAAGGTGATCAGCAGCGAAGCGATATGGGCGCCATCGACGTCGGCGTCGGTCATGATGATGACCCGGTCGTAACGCAGGTCCTCGTCGCGGTATCTCGAGCGCGTGCCGCAGCCCAAGGCCTGGATCAGGTCGGCTATCTGCTGGTTGCCGGCCAGCTTGTCGTTGCCGGCGCTGGCGACGTTGAGGATCTTGCCGCGGAGCGGCAGCACCGCCTGGCTGGCGCGGTCGCGCGCCTGCTTCGCCGAGCCACCGGCCGAATCGCCCTCGACGATGAAGAGCTCGGCGCCGGCCGCTGCATTCTGCGTGCAATCGGCGAGCTTGCCGGGCAGGCGCAGCTTGCGCACGGCGCTCTTGCGCGACACTTCCTTTTCCTGGCGGCGGCGCACCCGCTCGTCGGCACGCGCGATCACCCATTCGAGCAGTTTCGAAGCTTCCTGCGGATTGTCGGCCAGCCAGTGGTCGAACGGGTCGCGGATGGCGCTTTCGACGATGCGAATGGCCTCGATCGTCGCCAGCCTGTCCTTGGTCTGGCCGACGAATTCCGGTTCGCGGATGAACACCGACAGCATGCCCGCCGCCGAGATCATCACATCTTCGGATGTGACGATCGAAGCGCGCTTGTTGCCGACCAGGTCGGCATAGGCGCGCAAGCCGCGCGTCAGAACGTTGCGGAAGCCGGCCTCATGCGTGCCGCCTTCCGCGGTCGGAATGGTGTTGCAATAGGAATTTATAAAGCCGTCGCCGCCGAACCAGGTCACCGCCCATTCGAGCGAACCGTGGCCGCCCTGCTTCTCGCTCTTGCCGGCGAACATTTCACGGGTCACCTGGAATTCGTCGCCGAGCGAGGCTTTCAGATAGTCCTTGAGGCCGCCCGGAAAATGGAATTCTGCCTTGGCCGGCGTCGTGTCCTTTTCCTTGATCAGCGAGGGATCGCAGGTCCAGCGGATTTCGACACCGCCGAACAGATAGGCTTTTGACCGCGCCATGCGGTAGAGCCGCGCCGGCTCGAACGCAGCACCCTTGCCGAAAATCTGCTCGTCTGGATGGAAGCGGATCTTCGTGCCGCGCCGGTTGTGCACCTCGCCGAGCTGCTCCAGGCCGGTCACCGGAACGCCTCGCGAGAAGCGCTGGCGATAGAGCTTGCGCCCAATCGCAACCTCGACCTCGAGATGGTCGGACAGCGCGTTGACCACGGAAACGCCGACACCGTGCAGGCCTCCCGAGGTCTCGTAGACCTTGCTGTCGAACTTGCCGCCTGAATGCAGCGTGGTCATGATGAGTTCGAGCGCCGGCTTCTTGAATTTCGGGTGCGGATCGACCGGAATGCCGCGGCCGTTGTCGGTTACAGACAGGTATCCGTCGGCGGAAAGCTCGACATCGATGAAGGTAGCATGGCCGGCGACCGCCTCGTCCATCGAATTGTCGATGACCTCGGCGAACAGATGGTGCATCGCCTTGTCGTCGGTGCCGCCAATGTACATGCCCGGGCGGCGGCGCACCGGCTCCAGCCCCTCCAGCACCTCGATATCGGCGGCACTATAGCTCTCGCTGGCATCGCGGGGCGCCGGCCGCTTCGCCGCCTGCACCAGCGGGTCGGCCGGGCGCGCGGCGCGAGCCGGTTGCGGCTGCTTGCCCAAATTGCCGAAAAGATCGTTATTGTCGTCCATGCCGGTCCTGGATTCCGATGCTGCGAATCACCACCCGATACTGCCACGCTTTTTGCGGGCAGGCGACGGAGGTTCCTGTTACGTTCGAGGATAGAGCCTCTTACTGCAAAACCATTCGACAACCAAGCGGCGGAAATGGGGTCGAAGCTTGGAGCATCGACGCTTTGTAAACCTTGTCCGAAGGTTACGCCGCAAGGTTGGCTGAAAAACGATATCCGCGGACTGTCGCTGACCTAGAATGCAGCGAAACCCTCAAGAGGCTGTCGCTTAAGCATGTTGGATTACAGTTCGCTCCTGCTCGCAGCGGCGCTGTCGGGCACGTGCCTCAGCATCACCATGTTTGCGATCTGGTTCACCGCGCCACAGGCACGCTTTGTGCTGACGGTGGCGTGCGGCATTCTCGTGCTCGTCGCACATGTGGTCTTGTTTTGGCATTACACAAGAGATCCAAGCCCCTGGCTTTGCCAGATCGTGCTTGCTCTTCTCAGCCTCGGCTTCCTGATTATCTGCCTGTCGGCCATGCAATATCTCAGCATGCGCGACTATAGGCGCGCCATCTTGCCGACCTTGGCTGCGATGGCTGTTTGCGCGGGCGCGACGTATCTCGGGTTTGATGGTGTCGGCTTCATTGTCACCTACGCGACGGTAACGGCGCTACTCTCGCTTATCGGGGCGATGTTCTGGATTGAGGGTGGTCATGATCGCCGGATATTGCTGGTCGTATCGTTCCTGAGCGGCGTCTGTGCGCTGTCGTTCGGACTTTGCGGCGCGGTCCTGCTGGTCAAGGGCCAGTGGGTGCTCGGCGTAGCACCGGACAATTGGGCCGAGCGGGTGAATTCCGTCGTAGCCGTCGCCTGCATGACCGGGCTTGGCGCATTAACGCTCTCCCTGCACCATTTGCAGGCGCAGATCGAATTGAAGGCCGAGACGATGACCGATCCATTGACCGGGCTGATGAACCGGCGGGCGTTAACGGCACTCTACGGCGAGCGGGTCTTCGGTCCGTTTATGTCCGTCGCCATGTTCGACCTCGACCATTTCAAAAGGACGAACGACGTATTCGGTCATCCGGTCGGCGACCAGGTCCTGCGCCGCTTTGCCGCCGTCATCAGGAAATACGCCAGAACCGGCGTCGACGCCTTCCGGCTGGGCGGCGAGGAATTCGTGCTCGTCATGTCGCGGATGACGGAAGAAAAGGCCTATGACATTGCGAGCAAGATCAGCGTCGCCTTCGGTACGGAAGTCGTGGCCACCCAGCTTGGTCCGTTGCGAAGCACAGTCAGCGGCGGCATCGGCTTTGGTGGGACGAGCGGCACCGGTCTCGATGATGTGCTGGCCGAAGCCGACGCCGCGCTCTATGCGGCAAAGCGCGCCGGGCGAAATCGCGTCATCGCCCGGGACAGGGCGAGCAAGGCCGACGGGCCGGCCTTGCGTTCTGCCTGATTGAGGCTTCTATCTTCTTGTTAGACCATGATCTTGTCCGAAAACCGGATTCCACTCTTCGGGATCATGGTCTACTCCGCCGCACCCAGATATTCCGACAGCGGCGGGCAGGAGCAGACCAGGTTGCGGTCGCCAGCGACGTTGTCGATGCGTGACACCGGTGGCCAGTATTTTGCCGCCGTATCGGCATCGCCGGCGGGGTAGGCCGCTTCCAGGCGCGAATAGGGATGGGTCCACTGGCCGGCCAACGCCTCGGCGGCGGTATGTGGCGCATTGACCAGAGGATTGTCGGCCAAGGGCCATTCGCCCTTCGCCACCTTGGCTGCCTCGCCGGCTATGGCGATCATGGCTTCGCAGAAACGATCCAGCTCGCGCTTGGGCTCGGATTCGGTCGGCTCGACCATCAGCGTGCCGGCCACCGGGAACGACATGGTCGGCGCGTGGAAGCCATAGTCGATCAGCCGCTTGGCGATATCGTCGACGCTGATGCCGGCGCTGTCCTTGAGCACGCGGGTGTCGAGGATGCATTCATGCGCAACGCGTCCGTTGCGCCCCTTGTAAAGCAGGGGGAAATGCTCGCCAAGCCGCGTCGCCACGTAGTTGGCGGAGATGATCGCCGTCTCGGTCGCCTGCTTCAGGCCGGAAGCGCCCATCATGCGGATATACATCCAGGTGATCGGCAGGATCGAGGCGCTGCCGAACGGTGCCGCCGCCACGGCATGGGCCGAGCCTTCGGTGACGTGGCCGGGCAGATATGGCTTCAGATGCGCCTTGACGCCGATCGGGCCGACGCCGGGGCCGCCGCCGCCATGTGGAATGCAGAAGGTCTTGTGCAGGTTCATGTGGCAGACATCGGCACCGATATCGCCGGGACGGGCGAGGCCGACCAGAGCGTTGAGATTGGCGCCGTCGAAATAGACCTGGCCGCCATGGCTGTGGACGAGCGTACAGAGGTCGCGCGCGCCTTCCTCGAAAACACCATGCGTCGAAGGATAGGTGAACATCAGCGCCGCGAGGTCTTTTGCATGCTCGGCCGCCTTGGCCTGCAAGTCTTCCATGTCGATATTGCCGTCCTCGGTGCAGCGCACGACGACGACACTCATGCCGGCCATGGCCGCACTTGCCGGATTGGTGCCATGCGCCGAGGACGGGATCAGGCAGACGGTGCGATGGCCTTCGCCACGCGACAAATGATAGCCGCGAATGGCGAGCAGCCCTGCATATTCGCCCTGGCTGCCGGCATTGGGCTGCAGGGTCACCGCGTCGAAGCCGGTGATCTCCGCCAGCCAGCCTTCCAGCTCGTCGATCATGGCGCGATAGCCTACCGAATGGCTCGCCGGGGCAAAGGGATGCAGGTTGGCGACATCGGGCCAGCTTACCGGCATCATTTCGGCGGCGGCGTTGAGCTTCATGGTGCAGGAGCCGAGCGGGATCATGGCGCGGTCGAGCGCCAGGTCCTTGTCGGACAGCCGGCGCAAGAAGCGCATCATGTCGGTTTCCGAGTGGTTTTCGCGGAAGACGGGCTGGGTGAGGAACTCCTTGCCGCGCGGTTTTCCTGGCATGGAACTGCCGGCGGCAACGCCGGCCTTGGTGCCGAAAAGTGCTGCGATCGCCTCCAGATCGGCCTCGGTGGAGGTCTCGTCAAAGCTGATGCCGACATGGTCGGCGTCGATGACACGCAGCAGCCGGCCGGTCTTCTCGGCGGCGGCGGCAAGTGCGGCGGCTCTGCCCTTCAGTTCCACCGTCACCGTGTCGAAGCGGCTTCCGCCGAGCACCGAAACGCCTGCTGCCTTGAGGCCGGCAGCCAGGCGGTTGGCCAGCGTGTGGACGCGGCCGGCAATCGCCTGCAGCCCGGCAGGGCCATGCCAGATCGCATAGGCCGTCGCCATGTTGGCGAGCAGCGCCTGTGCGGTGCAGATGTTGGAGGTCGCCTTGTCGCGGCGGATATGCTGCTCGCGTGTCTGCAAGGCCAGGCGATATCCGGGACGGCCCTTGCTGTCCGTCGACTGGCCAACGAGCCGGCCGGGCATCAGCCGCGTCAGCCTGTCGGACACGGCGCAATAGGCGGCGTGCGGCCCGCCAAAGCCTATCGGCACGCCAAAACGCTGCATCGGGCCGACGGCGATGTCGGCGCCAAGCCTGGCTGGCGCGTCGGTCAGCGTCAGGCCCAACGGATCGGCAATGAAGACGACCAGCGCGCCGGCAGCGCGGGCCTTGTCGATCGCTGCCTTGTGATTGCCATAGACGCCGAATGTATCGGGCCAGGAGACCAGCAGGGCGGCGGTGTTGTCGTCGATCACCTCGCCGTCGACCTCGATGCCGAGCGGTTCGGCGCGGGTGCGAACGACGTCCAGCGTCTGCGGGTGCGGCGTGCCGGCCAGTGCCACCTTGGTGCGCTTGTCGCGATGATGGCGCAGCGCAATGCCGACCGCTTCGGCCACCGCCGTCGCCTCGTCGAGCAGCGAGGCCGACGCCACCGGCAAGCCGGTCAGCTCGGTGACCAGCGTCTGGAAGTTGAACAGCATTTCCAGCCGGCCCTGGCTGATCTCGGCTTGGTAAGGCGTGTAAGCCGTATACCAGGCCGGGTTCTCGAACAGGTTGCGCTGGATCACCGGCGGCACGTGGACGCCATGATAGCCGGTACCGATGAAGCTCTTCAGCACCGTGTTCTTTGCCATCGTCGCCGCGAGCTCGGTCAGCGCTTCCGCTTCGCTTGCAGCGGCGGGCAAGGCCAATGGACGGTCGAGCCGGATCGACTTCGGCACTGCCTGGCTGATCAGCGTCTCGACCGAGGGAACGCCGATCGTGGCCAGCATGGCTCTGACGTCTTGGAGGCCCGGGCCGATATGGCGAGCCGAGAAGGGGTAGGGTGCTGCGGTCATCTTGCTGGTCCTGCTATCAACCAATATGGGCTTTGTAAGCGGCTTCATCGAGGAGGCCGTCGAGCTGGCTCTCATTGGCCAGCTTCATCTTCCACAGCCAGCCGTCGCCGGTTGCCGCCGAATTGACGAGCGAAGGATCGGCCGACAGCGCGGTGTTGGCTTCGGTGATCTCGCCGTCGACCGGTGCGTAGACGTCCGATGCCGCCTTGACCGATTCGACCACCACGGCCGTATCGCCCTTGGCCAGCTTTTTCCCTGGCTCAGGCAGTTCGACGAAGACGAGGTCACCGAGCTGCTGCTGCGCGTAATCGGTGATGCCGACGGTGGCGATGCCGCCCTCGACGCGAAGCCATTCGTGATCTTCGGTGAAATAGGTCTTTGCCATTGAAATCATCCTTTGCGGTAGCGATGGGGCGTGAAGGGCAAGGGGTGGATGTCGACCGGGATTTTCGTCCCGCGGACATCGGCGAACAGTCTTGTGCCGGGCTTGGCAAGCGGCGTCCGGACGTAGCCCATTGCCACCGGATGACCGGCCGAGGGGCCGAAGCCGCCTGAGGTGACATGGCCGGCAGGGTTGCCGTCGGCGTCGAAAAGGGCAGCACCGGCGCGCACCGGCTGGCGGCCGTCCGGCTTCAGGCCGACGCGTTTTTGCGCCGGGCCGCGCTCCAGGATGGCGCGCAATGCATCGGCGCCGATGAACGCGCCAGAGGCGCGAACCTCCTTGGGGATGGCCCACATCAGCCCGGCGCTCGCCGGATCGATCTCCGGCGTGATGTCCAGCCCGTGCAGGCACAGTCCTGCTTCGAGCCGCAGGCTGTCGCGGGCGGCAAGGCCGATCCACATCACTCGCTCGTCCTCGAGCAACCTGGTGACGAGGGTTCGCGCGTCCGCTTCCGGCAGGCCGATCTCGAAACCGTCTTCGCCGGTATAGCCCGACCGGCTCATGAACCAGTTTTCGCGCGGCTCGATGCCGTGCATGAACACCAGCGAACCGGTCTCGATGCCGGCGCGGGAAAGGGCAGCCCATGCCTCGGGGCCCTGGATGGCCAGGAAGACGCGGTCGAGCGCGTCCACCTTCACGTCGAAATCCTCGGCAAGTTCACGCAGATGCTTTTCGTCGGCGGCGGCGTTGCCGGCATTGGCGACCATCATGAAGCGCTCGACGCCGAGCTTGGTGACGATCAGATCGTCGAGTATTCCGGCGGCCTCATTGAGGAAGAACGTGTATTTGGACTGGGAAACCTGAAGCGCGCCGGCATCGAACGGGCAGGCGCGGTTCAGAAGCGCTGCTGCGCCCGGGCCGCTGATTTCGAACAGCTTCATGTGCGAGATGTCGAACAGGCCGGCATGCTCGCGGCTGTGAAGATGCTCCTTCATCACGCCGGCCGGATAGGTCAGCGGCATCGACCAGCCGGCGAAGGCGCCGAAGCGCGCACCGGCTGCCATGTGCAGATCTTCGAGGGGAAGGTGTTTGGTGTCGTCGCCCGTCATGTCATCTCCAGAGTCGCACGCAAGCGGTCGCGAATGGCGACCAGTCCGTGCCCCTCTGTCTGAAGCCTGAGAGACTCGCGCCCCGTAACTCTGTCGGCAGCGCTTACACCTTCGGCGCGGGGGCAAGCCCCGACTTTCCAGAGTGTCTTTCCCGTCTACGGTTCTTTTGCCTGAGAGATTTCGGGCGATTTCCCCTTCGGCGGCAGCTCTCGCTGCTCTCTCCCGCAAACAGGTAGGACTCGGTTAAGAGCCCTCGACTCGTCATCCATAGCCCGTGGACGACACCTTGTCACCTGCCAGCGACATTTTTACTGGCAGTCTTCTGCGGGCCTTCTTTACAGGCAAGCCTTCGCTAACCACGCCGCTTGCCGGTTTCTCAAGACCTTGCTGATATGCCGGATAAGGGCCGGCAATTGCCGGCGGCGGGCGGGGAACAAAATGGGCGAATTGATCATGAGCGCGCCAGTGGCCGGGCTGACCTCGAAAAATCGGATCACGGCGGAAGACGTGGTCATGCTGCGCGGCGAAGTGTTCGGCGACGGCGTGGTAACGCGCGGCGAGGCCGAGGCGCTGTTTGCGCTCGACGCGACGGCGAGGGACAAATGCGCGGAATGGCTCGAGTTTTTCGTCGAGGCCGTCACCGACTTCATCGTCCACCAGGAACAGCCGGCCGGCTATGTTTCCCAGGACAATGCCGACTGGCTGATCCGGGCGATTTCGCGCGACGGCATGGTTGACAGCCGAACCGAACTCGAGCTGCTAGTGCACGTGCTGGAAGTTGCCAAATCATCGCCGAGCACGCTTTCCGGCTATGCGCTGGAGCAGGTCGCTCATGCGGTCGTGGATGGCAAGGGGCCGCTGACGACCGGCGGCAGGCTTATCCCTGGGTCGATAGCCAAGGCTGAGGTCGAGCTGTTGCGCCGCATCCTTTACGCCTATGGCGGCGATGGCAACATCGCCATCAGCCGCGCCGAGGCCGAGGTGCTGTTCAAGATCAACGAGCGGACAGTGGCGGGCGACAATGATCCGTCGTGGAACGATCTGTTCGTCAAGGCGACCACCAATTTCGTCATGTGTTCGGCCGGCTACGAAGCGCCGGTGCGCGATGTGGCGCTGCGCCGGGATGCTTTTTTCGAGCAGGCCGATCCGGAGATCGGCGGTTTCTTCAGCCGCATGGTGTCGGGTGGCCTGTCCGGCATTATGGAGGCCTATCGTTCACCGGGCGACGTCGAGGCCGAATGGGAATCGAGGAACAACGCAGCCGAGGCACTGGCCCGCCGCGCCGAGACGGTCGATGCCGGCGAGGCGAAATGGCTAGCTGAACACATCGGCGACCGGCCGCTGCAGGAGAACGAGCGTGCGTTGCTGACGCTGATCAAGCACGCCTCGCCGGAAATCCACCCGGCGCTCAAGCCGCTGATCGACAAGGTCGCATAACAGGTCGCCAACCTATTGCTTGGCAGGTTCCGGCTTGGCGCCGGTGTCGAACCGCGACATCCATTTGAAGCTGCCGAACCAGTAGCGGCGCACGCCGCCTATGGTGCCGTCAGCGGTACGCGCGCCGATCCAGTTGTTGACGTATTGGATGAGGCGGACATCGTCCGGCCGCATGGCAAACGCCTCCGGCGTCCGCAACAGCGGACCGCCCACCATTTTCAATTTCGCGTCATAGAGCCTGGCGGCCATTTGCGGCGTTGGCGATGTGGCGACCATCGCCTGTGCGTCGCCGCCGATGATCGCGGCGAAAACATCTGAGGTATTGTCGAAAGACAGGATGGTCGCCTTGGGAAAAGCTTCCTTCGCGGCGGCTTCATCGGTGGAATTGGACAACACGGCGATCTTGTATCCCGGCGCCGCTACTGCCTTTCCCGGCCTTTTCCCAAGGCTGGCGATCGTCGCAACCATGCGGATATCGGCGGTACCGGTCTGGTTGGAGAACACCACCTCGCGTGCGCGTTCCGGCGTGCTGGCGTAGCCCGCCGCGATCATGTCGAAATCACCCTTGAGCAGTCGTGTCTTGAGGTCGTTCCAATGCACCTCGACCAGCTTCAGGTCGACGCCGAGATCAGACGCCAGCGCATTGGTCAGGTCGACATCATAGCCGGCGAACTTCCCGTCGGCCTTCTTGAGGATCCATGGCGGGTTGAGCGCCACGCCGACCGTCAGTGTCTTCTGGTCGATGATGCGCTTGAGGCTGTCATCCGCCCGGGCTGGCAGCAGCGACAAAGCCAACCAGGCAGAAAGGGCAAGTATAGTTGTGGCGATCATCTTAGCGCGCATTAATATAACCTCGCTGAGCCCGTCCGGTTGTCAGATTTACACAGAGGTGCCATTCTGTCGATAGCGGACCCTGATGGAGAGTTGCGATGTCGGCACGGATGGCGGTTAGCAGTTCGATGATGTTCCTGCTTTGCATCCTGGGCAACCCGGCGAAGCTTTCGTTGCTGCCGACGGCAGCGCAGGCTGCGGGGGCGAAACGCATGGTCTGCTCCAGCGCCGATTACCGCTATTCCTATTGCGGGATCGATACGCGACGTGGCGTGCAGTTGACCTCGAGGCTTTCGAAGGCGCGTTGCGTATATGGTAGAAGCTGGGGCTATGACGGCGGCGGCATCTGGGTCGACAATGGTTGCTCGGCCGAATTCGCAGTCGCCGGCCCCAACCGCAATCCCTCTGCTGGCGACGTCGCCGCAGCCATTATCGTCGGCGGCGTGGTGGGCGCAATTCTCGACAACGGCAATTCGCATCGGCATCATTCCGACAATTACTATCCGAAGCCGCGCCCGCGCCGTTACGACCAATCGATCGATCCGACGCCGCAATTCGACAATCAGGGCAACCCCAACTTCGATACCCACGGCAACTACCAAGGACCGCACGGGCTGGGGAAGCTTGTTACCCCTGACGACAATCCTGACCTGAATCCGGCACTGCGCAGCGACGGCGACGACAGCGACGACGACAGTTAGCTGAGGCTTAGGTCAGGTTTCGGTCAGATGCCGCCGTACCAGTCGTAGCCATTATCCTCCCAATAGCCGCCTCTGCCGCCGCCGAGATTGGCAAAGCCGTCGACCAGCTCGATCTTGGTGAGATATTTCGGCATTTTGTAGCCGAGCTGGCGCTCGACGCGGACGCGTAGCGGCGCGCCGTTCTCGACCGGCAACGGCTTGCCGTTGACCCCATAGGCAAGGATCGTTTGCGGATGACGGGCATCGATCAGGTCGATCGAGCCGTAATATTTGATATCGCCGGCAAGGCTGCGGTCGATCGTATCGAGGCAGTGGAACATGACGTAGCGCGCCTGCGGCTTGACCACCGCCTGGTCGAGCACCAGCGACAGTGGCGTGCCGGTCCATTTGGCAATGCAGCTCCAGCCCTCGACGCAGTCGTGGCGGGTGATCTGGGTGCGGCTCGGCATGTTCATCAGCTGCTCGCGGCTCAGCGACAGCGGTTTTTCGACGAGGCCGGAAACCTCCAGCCGCCAGTCGGCGAAATCGTTGGCGAGCAGGCCCTTGTAGAAATCGTCGTCGGGCGCGGTGACGCCGTTCGGCCGCTGCGGCTGGCGAATGTCGGCCTCGGTGAACTCCGGCGCCAGCGCGTCACGGCCGGCAAGCAGCCGCTGCGCCCGCCAGGTCAGCCCATTGGCGCTTTCGAGGAAGCTGCGCAGGCCGTCGCCGACGCCAAGCTGGCTGTCGAAGGCGTCGCAGCCCGAAAGCATGATGCCGGAAAGGCCGAGGCTGGCCGAGGTCAGGAACTTTCTTCGGCTTATCTGTAGCTTGGGGCTGATCTCGAATTTCGCCATGTCAGGCGCTCCTCTCGGGTGCTTTGTCGCCATTCGCCGGCGGGTCGGTTCGATACCAGCCGGTGATAATCGAACGCAGCTCGTTGATCGGGCCGGCGGCCAGGATCATCAGGATGTGGATGACGAAGAAGGCGACGAGCAGCAGCATCACCGTGAAGTGAATGGTGCGCGCCGTCTGCCGGCCGCCGAGCAGGTCGTTCAGGAATGGCAGCACCGAGTTCATGCTCGGCGACATGGCCAGGCCGGTGATGATCATCAGCGGCAGCAGCACGAACAGCACGCCGCCATAGGCCATCTTCTGCAAGGTGTTGTATTCGCGCCTGTGGTGGAACCTGAACCTGGCATGGTCGACAATGTCTCGCGGCAGCCGCCTGAAATCATCGAGGCGCGGGGCAAGATCGCGCCGCAAATGGCCGTTGATCAGACTGGCGACCAGCCAGACCAGCAGCGTGGTGGTCAGCACCCAGGCGAAGAAGAAATGAACGACGCGCGCGGTGCCGAGATCGTAGTAGGAAGGGATCGTCGCCCAGGACGGGAAGGCGCGGGAGGTCTCCTGGCCGGCCGGACCCGACCAGCCGAGCACGCCGGTGGTGTCGAAGCGCTTGCCGAAGATCTCGGTGTAGCCGCGCGGGCCGGTCACCGTGTTCTCGGCGCCGATGGCGAAGATGGTGTTGTTATAGCCAAAGCCCGACTCCTTGCCGATGTAGAGCTGTGGGCGGGCGTTAAATATTTGCAGACCGGAAAGCAGCATGAAGAACAGCGCGATCGCCCATAGCCAATGCGTCAGCCGCGTCCAGCGCGACTGCCGATAGATCAGCGTCGCATCGCTCGGCGCGGCGGTATCTGCTCCGGCGGCTTGGTTTCTGGCAAGCGATTCCATCTGGTGTTCCCTCCGGCCGCGTGTTCGCCGCGGCCTGTCAGATCTCTTCTCCTCCCAATACGTCGTCAGCTTAAGCGATGTTTCACCCGATCACGGATTTATTACGGACTGCCGAGGCTGACCGCGAGGTTGACTGCGGCTGCCACAATGACCGTGTTGAAGAAGAACGACAGGATCGAATGCACAAGCACGACACGGCGCATTTGCGAGGTCGTGATGTTGGTGTCGGCGGTTTGCGCCGTCATGCCGATCACCGTGGCGAAGTAGAGGAAATCCGAGCCTTCCGGCCGTTTGCCGCCCGGGAAGTCGAGGCCGCCGACCGGGATTTTCTTTTTGGTGTCGCCATCCATCGCATCGCCGTCCAACCAATAGAGATGCGCGTAGTGAAGTGCCGCCATCGCGTGGATGGTCAACCAGCCAAGCGGGATAGACAATAACGCGACCGTAAGTTCGACGGGATCCGCGCTCTTCTCCCTGTTGATCAATTGAAACAACGAAATGATGGCAATTGCGACCACAACCAGCGTGACCGCGAAGATCGCCAGCACCGGCAGGTCCGTGTCGCCTGCATTCTTGCGCAGATAGCTGCCGGTAAGCCGCGGCATGTGGGCGACGACAAGAACGAGATAGGCGGCAAAGAAGACATTGGCGCCGATCGAATAGGCAAGCGGCGCACGCCAGATCAGTGCTGCGCCAAAGGCTGCCACGCCGATGCAGGCCGACAGCGCGAACGGCGTGTGGCGTTGCATGGGCATCTTGGTGGGGGTACCGGTCGTCATGGTTTCAGTCCGCTGAGGCGGATTTCAGCGCTCGCCGCAAGATGCGGTCAAGTTCGCCGAGAAACCGCGAGCGATCCTGCGGCGCGAAGCTCGAATTGTAGCCCTTGCTTTCGCCGGTCTCGCGCAGGTGCTGCTTGAGGTCGCGCATCGCCACCGCCATGCCGATCGTCTCCGGCGTAAACGGGCGCCCGGTCGGGCCGAGTACATGGGCGCCAAGCGCCACCGCGCGGGCAGCAAGCGGGATGTCGGCGGTCACCACGATGTCATTGGGCCGGGCATTTTCGACGATCCAGTCGTCGGCAGCGTCCGCACCCTTGGAGACGACGACATTGCGGATCATCGGATCGCGCGACGGACGCAAGCCACCATTGGAGACGAAGGTGACGACGGTGCCGTGGCGCTCGGCGACCTTTTCGACCTCGGCCTTCACCGGGCAGGCATCGGCATCGACGAGAATAGCGGGTGTGGGCATCGTTGTTCCAAATGTGAAAGAGCCGGGCGACGTCGCCCGGCTCGATCGATGATAGTCGAGCGGCTACTAGGCCGGCAACGCGCCAGATCTCTTCGCCGTCCAGGTGGCGATATAGTCCATCAAACCTGGATTGAGGCAGTCATAAGGCTCGAGCCCGATCGACTTCAGCTGTGACCTTATGCCGTCCATACGGCTCGGATCGACACCGGATTCGATGATCGACGAGACGAAGGCGGTGAAGCCCGGAGGCGACCAGCCGTCCTCCTGGAAGCGCTCCGGATGGATGAAGGACAGCCCCTTGAAAGCGTGGTCGCGCTCGACCGGGCCGTGCATGTGGACGCCGCAGCCGGTGCAGGCATGGCGCAGGATCAGCGCGCCCGGATCGACGATCCTCAGCTTGTCGCCGTTTTCGGTGACCGTCACGTCGCTTGTACCGGCCACCGCCACGACCGAGAACAGTGCGCCTTCCGGCTTCCAGCATTTGGTGCAGCCGCAGGCATGGTTGTGGGCGATCTGGCCCTTGACCTTCACCTTGACCGGATTGCTGGTGCAGGCGCAGACCAGCGTCCCGCCGGCAAAGTCGGCCTTTTCCCTGGGCAGTCCATTGTCGATTTTCGGATGCAGTTTTTCCGGCATTTTTGTCTCCTCCCTTGTTGAACATGTGCATTTTCGGCCGCTGGCTGATTGGCCGGCGGCTTTCTCCTCCTCCTCAGTAAACTACCACGCTCCTGATCGACTTGCCTTCATGCATAAGGTCAAACCCCTTATTGATGTCCTCGAGCTTCAGCGTGTGGGTGATCATCGGATCGATCTCGATCTTGCCGTCCATGTACCAGTCGACGATCTTCGGCACGTCGGTGCGGCCGCGCGCGCCGCCGAAAGCGGTGCCCATCCAGGTGCGGCCGGTGACCAGTTGGAACGGCCGCGTCGAGATCTCCTGTCCGGCGCCGGCAACGCCGATGATGACCGACTTGCCCCAGCCACGGTGGGACGATTCAAGCGCCTGCCGCATGACTTTCGTGTTGCCGGTGCAGTCGAACGTGTAGTCGGCACCGCCGATCTGGTCGGCGCCGCGCTTGGTCATGTTGACGAGATGAGCCACGATATCGCCGTCGATCTCCTTCGGATTGACGAAATGCGTCATGCCGAATTTCTCGCCCCAGGCCTTCTTGTCGTTGTTCAGGTCGACGCCGATGATCATGTCGGCGCCGGCAAGGCGCAGGCCCTGGATGACGTTGAGGCCGATGCCGCCAAGGCCGAAGACGACGGCGGTCGCGCCTTGCTCGACCTTGGCCGTGTTGATGACAGCGCCGATGCCGGTGGTGACGCCGCAGCCGATGTAGCAGATCTTGTCGAAGGGGGCGTCGGCATTGACCTTGGCCACCGCGATCTCGGGCAGCACGGTGAAGTTGGAGAAGGTCGAGCAGCCCATGTAGTGGAACAGCTTGTCCTTGCCGATCGAGAACCGCGACGTGCCGTCGGGCATCAGGCCTTGCCCCTGCGTGGCGCGGATCGCGGTGCAGAGATTGGTCTTGCGCGACAGGCAGGAGGGGCACTGCCGGCATTCCGGCGTGTAAAGCGGGATGACGTGGTCGCCCTTCTTGACGGAGGTGACGCCCTTGCCGACGTCGACGACGATGCCGGCGCCCTCATGGCCGAGGATTGCCGGGAACAGGCCTTCCGGGTCGGCGCCCGACAGCGTGAACTCGTCGGTGTGGCAGATGCCGGTTGCCTTGATCTCGACCAGCACCTCGCCATCACTGGGGCCGTCGAGGTCGACCTCCATGATCTCCAGCGGTTTTCCGGCGGCGACGGCGACAGCGGCGCGCGTTTTCATCAGGCAATCCTCCCATGGCAGTCTGCAATCCAGGTTAGATTTAACTTACCACTCAGCTCTGCGCTATGCACGAAGCGACGTTCTGATCCCGGATTTTCGTCAGAGCTCGCCGATTTGCATCCGGGATAGGCTCCGACTTTGCCTTGACCGGCCCCCTGAAGCCCATAAAACGGGAAGCCCAGAAAAGAAGGGCAGCCGAGGGACGAGGCCTGCATGTTCACAAAGATCCTGATCGCCAACCGTGGCGAGATCGCCTGCCGCGTGATCAAGACGGCGCGCAAGATGGGCATCGCCACCGTCGCGGTCTATTCCGACGCCGACCGCGATGCCGTGCATGCCGAAATGGCTGACGAGGCGGTGCATATCGGGCCTTCTCCCGCCGCGCAAAGTTATCTGGTCCCGGAAAAGATCATCGCCGCCTGCAAGACGACAGGGGCCGAGGCCGTGCATCCCGGCTACGGTTTCCTGTCCGAGCGGGCATCCTTCTGCGAGGCGCTGGAGCAGGAAGGCATCGTCTTCATTGGCCCGAAGCCCAAGGCCATCAAGGCAATGGGCGACAAGATCGAATCGAAGAAGTTCGCCAACGCGGCCAAGGTTTCGACGGTGCCCGGCTGGCTCGGCGTCATCGAAAACGCCGCCCATGCCGAAAAGATCGCCGGCGAAATCGGCTATCCCGTGATGATCAAGGCCTCGGCCGGCGGCGGCGGCAAGGGCATGCGCATCGCCTGGAGCAAGGCCGAGGTGCGCGACGGCTTCGACCGGGCGCGCTCGGAAGCCAAAAGCTCGTTCGGCGATGACCGCGTCTTCATCGAGAAGTTCATCGTCGATCCGCGCCATATCGAAATCCAGGTGCTTGCCGACGCGCATGGCAACACGCTCTATCTCGGCGAGCGCGAATGCTCGATCCAGCGCCGCAACCAGAAGGTCGTAGAGGAGGCGCCGTCGCCGTTCCTCGATCCCAAGACCCGCAAAGCCATGGGCGAGCAGTCTGTGGCGCTGGCCAAGGCGGTCGACTACCAGAGCGCCGGCACGGTCGAATTCATCGTCGATAGCGACAAGAACTTCTATTTCCTGGAAATGAATACGCGCTTGCAGGTCGAGCATCCGGTGACGGAACTGGTCACCGGCATCGACCTGGTCGAGCAGATGATCCGCGTGGCGGCCGGCGAAAAGCTCGCCATCAAGCAGGGCGACGTCAAGCTGAACGGCTGGGCGGTGGAAAGCCGCCTCTATGCCGAAGACCCATATCGCAACTTTCTGCCGTCGATTGGCCGGTTGACGAGATACCGGCCGCCGGACGAGGGGCAATTTGGCGAAATAGTCATCCGCAACGATACTGGCGTCACCGAAGGCTCGGAAATCTCGATGTTCTATGATCCGATGGTCGCCAAGCTGTGCACCTGGGCGCCGACACGGCTTGCGGCAATAGATGCGATGTCGGAAGCGCTGGACAGTTTCGTCGTCGACGGCATCGAGCACAACATACCGTTCCTGGCGGCGCTGATGCAGCATCCGCGCTGGCGGGAAGGGCTGATATCGACCGCTTTCATCGTCGAGGAATACCCCGACGGCTTCGCGCCGATCGTGCCAGACGCCGAGGAGAAAGCGGTGCTGGCCGCGATGGCTACCGCAGTCGAACTGCTGCGCCGCGACCGGCTCGACCGGCTGGGCGGGCGGCTGGCGCCGCATTCTGGCGCCTTGAAACGCGATTGGGTGGTGAAGATCGGCCGGGATTATCTTTCGGTCGCCATCGTCGAAGGCATGATTTCCATTCCGATGGAGCTCGACCTCACAATCGACGGCGGCAAGGCACTGAGGGTGACCTCCGACTGGCGGCCGGGCGATCTCATCTGGCGCGGCACGGTCGGCGGCCGCAAAGTCGCGGCGCAGGTCAGGCCGGTGCTGAACGGGTTCCGCCTTGCCTGGAAAGGCATGTCTGTGACAGCCCGCGCCATGCTGCCGCGCACGGCCGAACTCGAAAGGCTGATGCCGGAAAAAGTGGCGCCGGACACGTCGAAGATGCTGCTCTGCCCGATGCCTGGCCTCGTCGTGTCGATCGCGGTTGCCGAGGGGCAGGAGGTCAAGGCCGGCGAGACGCTGGCTGTGGTCGAGGCGATGAAGATGGAAAACGTGCTGCGCGCCGAGCGCGATCTCATCGTATCGAAGCTCAACGCCAAGCCTGGCGACAGCCTTGCGGTCGATGCGGTGATCATGCAATTCGCGTGAGGCTGAAATCCGCCTCGGCGCCGGCCTGGGACGTTGGAGATTAGGGAAAGCCGAGGTGACGGCCAATCTCCCCCCTCGTGGGGGAGATGTCCGGCAGGACAGAGAGTGGCGCGAAGAAACGCGACCTGACAATTCGTTGGCCGCCGCAACGTATTTTGTTCTTGCTTTGTGCCGGCAGCTATGCTATTAGTCTGGGTATGGTGCTAAATGGCTCCAACGACCCGCCCGCTGTGGCGGGTTTTTTGTTTTCAGGCCTGACGTCGGCGGGACAGCGCCCCTCTCTGTCCTGCCGGACATCTCCCCCACGAGGGGGGAGATTGGCAGGTTCGGCGGTTGCTCTAAACTCACAAAGCTCCAATCGCTTCCGCTGGACTCGTGTTACCCGGTGCCGGACAATACATCTTCATCGACTGAGTCCTTGTGAGGCGGCGCGAAAAAACCATGGCGGATGAGAGACTTCCACGCGATCCCTTGCTGCGCGAGGCCTATGCGAAGGCGTCGCGGGCGGAGCAGGCGGCGCGTCGGTTCATTCATCTGCGCGTGCATTCGGCCTATTCTCTGCTCGAAGGCGCCTTGCAGCTCGGCAAGATCGTCGGCCATGCGGTGCAGGACGAGTGCCCGGCAATCGCCGTCACCGACACCAACAATCTGTTCGGCGCGCTGGAATTCGCCCAGAAAGCCGTGAAGGACGGCATCCAGCCGATCATCGGCTGCCAGATCGACCTCGCCTTTTCCGGCGAGGCGAGCGACAGCCAGCGCGACCGCAGGCGGCAAGGACCGGAGATGCGGCCCGTCGTACTGATCGCCGCAACCGAGGCCGGCTACGGCAATCTGGTCAGGCTGGTCAGCCGCGTCTACCTCGAGACACCGCCCGGCGAAGCGGTGCATCTGACGACCGAGATGCTGCAGGGCCACTCCGACGGTCTGATCTGCCTTACGGGCGGGCCGCGAGGCCCGATCGGCAATGCCTTGAAAGAGGACCGCCGCGAACTCGCCGAGACCCGGCTCCTGGCGCTCAAGGGCCTGTTCGGCGACCGGCTCTATGTCGAGCTGGAGCGCGTGTCCGGCTACGACCGCACGATCGAGCAGTCGTCGGTCGACCTCGCCTACCGCCACGATCTGCCGCTGGTTGCCACCAACGAGGCGTTTTTCTTTTCTCGTGAAGACTATGAGGCGCATGACGCGCTGATCGCCATCGCCGAAGGCTCCGTGGTTGCGGCCGACAATCGCCGCCGCCTTTCGCCCGACCACTTCCTGAGAAGCCAGGCCGATATGGCGAGGCTGTTCGCCGACCTGCCGGAAGCAATCGACAACACCGTCGAGATCGCGCTGCGCTGCTCCTACTATCCGAAGACCCGCAACCCGATCCTGCCGCGCTTTGCCGGCCGCGATGTCGCCGACGCCGAAGCGGCGGTTAAAGCGGAGGCGCAGGAGCTTGCCCGGCAGGCGCATGAAGGGCTGGACGCGCGGCTGGCGGCGCATGGGCTCACACCCGGCTACACGGCCGACCAGTATCGCGAAAGACTGGATTTCGAGCTCGGGGTCATCGAGAAGATGAAATATCCGGGCTATTTCCTGATCGTTGCCGACTTCATCAAATGGGCCAAGGCACAAGGCATTCCGGTCGGCCCGGGCCGCGGTTCGGGCGCCGGCTCGCTGGTTGCGTATTCGACGACCATCACCGACATCGATCCGCTGCGCTTTTCGCTGCTGTTCGAGCGCTTCCTCAATCCCGATCGCGTGTCGATGCCCGACTTCGACATCGACTTCTGCCAGGACCGGCGCGAGGAGGTCATCCGTTACGTCCAGCAGAAATACGGCCGCGACCAGGTCGGCCAGATCATCACCTTCGGCACACTACAGGCGCGCGCGGTGCTGCGCGACGTCGGCCGCGTGCTGCAGATGCCTTACGGCCAGGTCGACAAGCTGAGCAAGATGGTGCCGTCGAACCCGGCCAATCCGGTCAAGCTCGCCGACGCCATCGCCAACGAGCCGCGCTTTGCCGAAGAGGCCGAGCGGGAGCCGATCGTGCAAACGCTGCTCGACACGGCGCAGAAGCTGGAAGGTCTCTACCGCCACGCCTCGACGCACGCCGCCGGTATCGTTATCGGCGACCGGCCGCTGTGGGAACTGGTGCCGATGTACCGCGATCCGCGCTCGGACATGCCGGTCACACAGTTCAACATGAAGTATGTCGAGCAGGCCGGGCTGGTGAAATTCGACTTCCTTGGGCTGAAGACGCTGACCGTGCTGGACAGGGCGGTCAAGCTGATCCGCCGCCGCGGCATCGAGATCGATCTCGCCCACATTCCGCTCGACGACCCGGAAACCTACGCCATGCTGTCGCGCGGCGAGGTGGTCGGCGTGTTCCAAGTGGAAAGTGCCGGCATGCGCAAGGCGCTGATCGGCATGCGGCCCGACTGTATCGAGGACATCATCGCGCTGGTCGCGCTCTACCGGCCGGGGCCGATGGAGAACATCCCGACCTACAACGCCAGAAAGCATGGCGAGGAGGAGATGGCGTCGATCCACCCGAAGATCGACCATCTCGTCAAGGAGACGCAAGGCGTCATCGTCTACCAGGAACAGGTGATGCAGATCGCGCAGGAGCTTTCCGGCTATTCGCTGGGCGAAGCCGATCTGCTGCGCCGCGCCATGGGCAAGAAGATCCGCGCCGAGATGGACAAGCAGCGCGAGCGCTTTGTTTCCGGTGCGGTCGAGCGTGGCGTCGGCAAGCCGCAAGCCGACTTCATTTTCGACCTGCTGGCAAAGTTCGCCGACTATGGTTTCAACAAATCGCATGCTGCCGCCTATGCCGTCGTGTCGTACCAGACCGCCTATCTGAAGGCGCATTACCCGGTCGAATTCCTGGCCGCATCGATGACGCTCGACATGGGCAATACGGACAAGCTCGCCGATTTCCGCCAGGATGCGCTGCGTCTCGGCATCGAAGTGGTGGCGCCATCGGTGATGACGTCGTTCCGGGATTTCGAGGTCGGCGAGAACCGCATCTTCTATTCGCTGGCCGCGCTCAAGGGCGTCGGCGACGCGGCGGTCGAGCACATCGTCGCCACGCGCGGCGAAAAGCCGTTCAAGAGCCTCGCCGATTTCTGCGAAAGGGTAGATCCGAAGATCGTCGGCAAGCGCGTCTTCGAAAGCCTGATCATGGCTGGCGCGCTCGACTGCTTCGGCCACGACCGCGCGGCGATGATGGCCGGCGTCGAGCGGATGATGGGGCTGGCATCGCTGGCGCAGCAGAATGCCGTCACCGGCCAGCATGACATTTTTGGCGCTTCGCTTGGCGCACAGTCGCGGGCACTCAACCTGCCGGCGACCGACCCCTGGCTCGCCGCCGATCGCCTGCATCGCGAATTCCAGGTGGTTGGATTCTATCTCTCGGCGCATCCGCTCGATGAATACAAGGCGGCGCTGCAGAAAATGCGGGTGCAGACCTGGGGCGAGTTTTCGGCCGCCGTCAAACGCGGTGCTGCCGCCGGCCGGCTCGCCGGTACCGTCACCACCAAGCAGGAACGCAAGACGCGCACCGGCAACAAGATGGGCGTCGTGCAGTTTTCCGACACGTCGGGCCAGTATGAAGCGGTGCTGTTTTCGGAGGGGCTGGCACAATACCGCGACCTGCTCGAACCCGGCCGCTCGGTGGTGATCACCGTTTCGGCCGAGGACAGGCCGGAAGGCGTCAATCTGCGCATCCAGACCGTTCAGTCGCTGGAGGACGAGGCAAGCCGCATCCAGAAAGCGCTGCGCATCTTCGTCAGAAATGACGCACCGGCATCGACAATCCAATCGCAGCTTGGCCAGCGTGGCGACAGTCAGGTGAGCATCATCGTCATCAAGGAAGGCGGCGAGGGCGAGGTCGAGATCGAGTTGCCCAACCGCTACCGCGTATCGCCGCAGATCGCGTCGGCGATGCGGGCGGTGCCGGGCGTGGTCGAGGTGGAACTGGTGTAGTCAGGAAATTCGCGCCAACACTTGACTTTGGATCGCACCGCACAGCAAGTATAGCGCTCCTCGTGAACTCCGTCCTTTCACGTTTTAGACGCATATCGAAATGCAGACATCTGCTGGGGACGGAAAACCTTTCGGTCAGCTCCCTGACGGCACCGGATTGGGAGCCGTTGATCTACGCGTCACCGATATTGATCGCGCCTTGGATGTGTGGCGGGATATTGTCGGACTTTCCGTTCTTGCAAAGGAAAAGGGAAAGGTAGAATTGGGCGCTGGTGGGCGGTTGCTTGTCGTGCTCCATGCTTCTGCGCAACAACGCCTTCAGACAAAAAGCCTGGGTTTATATCACGTCGCCATCCACATTCCTTCCCGCAAGGAGTTTGCGCGTGCGGCGGCGCGACTTGGTGCAGCCGGCTATAAGCATTCGGCCTCGGACCATCTTGCGACCGAATCGATCTACCTCGCCGATCCTGACGGCAACGGAATCGAACTCACTTTCGAAACGTTCCATCGCGGACGGTTCGAAAATATCGATGGAGGAGTCCGGGCGGTCGCAGCGGACGGGTCGACGCATTCCGGCCTTGAGCCCTTGCGAATCGAAGAGCTGCTTGGAGAACTCAAGGGAGATACGTCGCTGCACGATCCTCTCCCTGTCGGGACCTACGTGGGCCATATTCATCTTCACATCGCTGATCCAAAGAAGACCACGTCCTTTTATGCTGATATACTCGGCTTCGAGGCTTGGATATGCGCGCCGCGCTTCGGCATGTATGATGCCGGAACGCCTTCACGGCGTCACATCGTGGCATACAACACTTGGGCGGGCCCCGACGCGACCCGCACCACGCCGGATACGGCCGGACTTGAGCAATTCCTGATTGAAGTGCCGACGAAGGATGCGCTCGACGGTGTGACCCGACGTTTGAACGCGGCCAATATTCCTTGGAAGAGTGATGGGAAAGCAATCCTTTCAAGCGATCCGGACGGCAATCAGCTGCGCATTGCGTTGAAGAAAGATGGAGCCCCTAGCGACAGCTCCGCGAGCACCACTGACAACGTCTGAACGCGAGGCTACAAAGCCGCAACTTCGGCCGGTTTTGTCGTCGAGCGCTGCAGATTGAGCAGATTGCCGAGCAGGATCAGCAGGGCGCCGCCGGCAGTGAAGGCGTCGATCTGCTCGTGATAGAGCAGCCATCCGATCACCGCCGACAACGGCACGCGCAAAAAGTCCATTGGCGAGATGACCGTCGCATCGGCATAGACAAGTGCGCGGGCCATGCAGAAATGCGACGACATGCCGGTAAACGCGATCAGCAGGATCCACGGCCAGAGCTCGAGCGGCGGGTTGCGCCATTCGTACAGCGCCGGGACGAGGCCAAGCACCGACTGGATGATCAGCATCCAGAAGATGATGCGCACGACGCTGTCCGTCCGCGTCAGCGACTTGACGAGGACCACCGAGACGCCGAAGCAGACCGCGGCTCCCAGCACGATAACCTGCCCCGGATTGGCCGCGCCGACGCCCGGACGCACGATGATCACCACGCCGATCAGCCCCAGCACGATTGCCGCAAGCCGTGGCCGGGAGAGCCTTTCGCCGAGGAAAACGACCGCCAGCAGGGCGGTCCAGATCGGCGTGGTGAATTCGATCGAGATCAGCACCGCAAGCGGGATCAGCGTCAGGGCGTAAAGCCAGGCAGCCTGGCCGGTATAGTGGACGACGTTGCGGGCGATATGGGCCAGCGGACGCCCGGTGCGCATCGCCGCAAAACCGCCTGACATCATGACCAGCGGCAGCAGGATGAAAAAGCCGATCACCGAGCGCAGCTCGAGCACCTGGAAGACGTTGAGCTCTGCCGTCGTGGCCCGGCCGGCGACCGACATCGCCAGGAACGAGGCGATCGACAGCGCCATCCAGAACGCGGCCTTGGGGATCGAGGGTGCGGGTACCATGCGCGCTATGTCGCAAGCCGGCGCTTTCATCGCAACCGCTAGCCGACGCATTTGACTGGGCCAGCCGTGAAGCGTTGCAAACAGTGATGTTGAAGCCGGAACCCGCCGCTGAGGGAAGCGTTGGTCCCTCAGTGTTTGCGTGCTGTGTTTGGATACCAACGAGGAGCGGTCCGATGAAATCACTCGCACGATTTGTACTTGCCGGCTGCCTGGCGGCCGGGGCCGGCGCAGCGCATGCCGACGATCCGGATTTTCTTCGCTCATTCCAGGGGAATTTCGCCGGCAAGGGCATCGTCAAGGTCACCACCGATGCGCCGACGGTGAATGTCTCCTGTCACTTCAATTCCGACGCGACGTCGAACTCATTGTCGCTCGACGGCAGCTGCCGCGGTCTTATCTTGGTGACGCGCGACATCAGCGCGGACCTCAGGTCCAGCGGGACGAAATACAGCGGCACCTATGTCGGATCGCGCACCGGGCCGGCGCAATTGAGCGGCAGCCGAAAAGGCAACGCAATCAATCTCGGCATCCGCTGGGCCAAGGAGGTCAATGGCGATCGCAAGGCGCAAATGACGGTCGAGAAGAATGGCGAGGACGGCATGCGGCTGACCGTTATCGACGTCGACCCGAAAACCGGCGAGCGCGTGATTACCAGCCGGATCGATCTGCGGCGCACTTAGCACTATCACTCCTCGATCGGTTCGGGCGGGTGCGCATCACGGCCCTTGCCGAAGGTATAGCCGGTTTCCACCGCCCTGCGGCCGAACTTGCCGCGCAGCGTGTCGATGGCGCCTTCGGCCATGGCGCGCTTGCGTGACTTGACGTCGACCAGGTCGGGCGGGTCCGCCCGGTCATCGTCGGAGAGATCGCTGACGCCAATGCCGAGCAGCCGGTATTTCGTGCCATCCGCTTCCTTGCGTAGCAGCTCGAGCCCGGTCTGAAAGATGCGGTCGGCCAGCCGGGTCGGATCGCCGAGCTGGCGATTGCGCGTGCGGATCTTGAAATCCTGGGTCTTCAGCTTGAGGACGACGGTGCGTCCGGCAATGCCGGATTTTTTCAGCCGGGCCGAGACTTTCTCCGCCAGCGCCCTCAGCACCGAAACCAGTTCCTCGACGGAGGCGATGTCGGTGTCGAAAGTGGTTTCCGCCGAGACGCTTTTCGCGTCCTGGTCGGGAACGACGCGGCGGTCGTCCTCGCCGCGCGAAAGCCGGTAGAGCCGGTCGCCCATGACGCCATAGCGGCGCATCAGGTCGCCGCGTTCCATGCGCTGCAGCTGGCCGATGGTGCGGATGCCGTCGCGCTCGAGCGTGGCGGCAAAGGCCTTGCCGACGCCCCAGATCAGCGTCACCGGCTGCTCGGCCAGGAAGCCGATAGCCTCGGCCTCGCCGATCACCGAAAAGCCGCGCGGCTTGCGGAAGTCCGAGGCCACCTTGGCCAGGAACTTGCAATAGGACAGGCCTGCCGAAACGGTGATGCCGATCTCCTTTTCGACGCTGAGAGCGAAGCGCGCCAGCACCACCGCAGGCGGCAGGCCATGCAGGCGCTCGGTGCCGGCGAGGTCGAGGAAGGCCTCATCGATCGAGAGCGGCTCGACCAGCGGCGTCAGCGCCTGCATCATGGCGCGCACCTCGCGGCCGACGCGGACGTATTTTTCCATGTCCGGCGGGAGGACCACCGCGTCCGGGCAGGCTTCGAGCGCCTTGAACATCGGCATTGCCGAGCGCACGCCATGGATGCGGGCGATATAGCAGGCGGTGGAGACGACGCCGCGCTTGCCGCCGCCGATGATCAACGGCCGGTCCTTCAATGCCGGGTTGTCGCGCTTTTCGACCGCCGCGTAGAACGCGTCGCAATCGATATGGGCAAGGCGCAGCCGGTAAAGCTCGGGATGGCGCGCAAGCCGCGGACTGCCGCAGCGCTCGCAACGGCGTGCCTCGCTGCGCTGAAAATTCAGGCAGTCGCGGCAAAAACCGTGTTCGGGATTGTTGACAGGGGCCGCCATCGCTGCGAACATAAAGAGAACAAATGCAATGGTACGTCAGGACGGACGCCACGACAAGGCGGTGGGCCGGGAGAGAGCTCATGAATACGACCATAGCGCCGCTAGTGCCCGAGCTTTGGGCGGATTTCGAAGATCTTTTCGGTAAGCAAGGCGCCTGCTACGGCTGCTGGTGCACACATTTCCGGCTGTCGCCGGCAGCGCGCCGCGCGAGCGACCGGGAGCGCAACAAGGATCATATCAAGGCCCGGATCGAGGCCGGGCCGCCGCCCGGCCTGCTGGCCTTCGAGGGTGGTCAGGCGGTCGGCTGGATGCAGATCGGCCCGCGCGCCGACGTGCCCGAATGGAACAACCAGGGCAGGGGGTCGGCGCCGCTCGACCCCGCCGATGCCACCGATCCCGGCGTCTGGGCGATCTCCTGCTTTTTCATCCGCGCCAGGGCACGCGGCAGGGGCCTGTCGCACCGCCTGGTCACAGGCGGCATCGACTTCGCACGGGAAAATGGTGCCCGGCTGATCGAGGCCTGCCCGATCGATCTATCGAAGGATTCGCGCTCGATCGGGCTGTTCGTCGGCTCGTCGCGGGTCTTCGAAAAGGCCGGGTTCCAGCGATTGGTCGAGCGCAAGCCGGGCCGGCCGCTGGTGCGGCTGGTGCTTTAGGCAATGCCGCGGGCGACATCGATCCGTCCGGCTCGCCTTGCGGTTGTGATGGTAATTCCCTACCAGCGATAGAAACGGTTTGACGGCCGCGAATAAGTGAGGATCGACATGAAGCGCGTTTTGCCACTTGTTTTACTGCTTGCCTGCAGCGGACCGGCCTTCGGCCAAGCGGTCGACAGGCAAGGGGCGAAGCAGCTTTCCGACGATCTGGCGCGCTATATCGGAAAGAAGCTGTTCGATATCGGGTTCGTGAAAATTTCAGTCGACGGCGATGCCTACAAGCTCGCATTCGACTTCAAGCCAGTCACGGATTTGATGGCAAAGCCGCAAGCCTTCAAGTTCGACATCACGCCTTACTTCATCTTGGTCAAGCCGCGCAAAGATGGACACTGGGACGTTTCGGCGGACGTGTCCCCGAAGGGGTCTATCGATTTCGTTGGCCCTGAGGGGGCGCAGCACATCGACTTCTCCGTGTCGGACAACAAGTTCACCGGAGTTTATGACCCCGACCTGGCCGCTTTCGCGAGCGCAACCGGTTCGATGGCTGGCATGACGATGACCACCCGAGAGCCCAAGCAGCAGGCGGATGTCACGGTCGATCCTGGCACTGCCGTAATAGTTTCGACCAAATCCGCAAACGGCGGCGTCGATTTCACGGTGACGGAAAAAATAACGAACTTCGCCGAAACGATCAAAGTCAACGATCCCAAAAGTGGGTTGAGTTTTCCGGCTGCTGTAAAAGCGCCTGAACTTTCTGTGGATGCGGCCGGCAAGGGTTTGCGGACAAAGCCGCTGCTCGACCTGCTTGCTTTCATCGTGGCGACTGATGATGCAGCCAAATTCAAGGCGGATGGGGCGGAGTTCAAATCGCTTCTGACGGCAGCACTGCCGTTGTGGGAGCGGATCGACGGCACCTACGGCTTCAAGGACCTTGTGGTGGAGAGTCCGGTCGGCAAGTTCGGTGCGACGCAACTGAATACCGCTGTCGGCATGGACGGCATCGCCAAGGAAGGCAAGATCAACTACGCGTTCAAGGTTTCCGGCCTGACAATACCGCAGCAGGTGCTGCCCAGCTGGAGCGTTGCGTTGCTGCCGACGGATATCGACCTCAACTTCGGCGGCGCCAACATCGATCTGGACAGCATGGCGAAGAAAACCATCGAAACCCTTGATTTCAGCAAGGATCCACCGCTGCCGGCAGATTTCGGCAACCAGATCTCCGCCGATTTCCTGGCCAAGACGCCAAAGGCCATTCTCGGACACAGCACGATCAAGAACGGCAACATCGAGATTGCGATGGAAGGCGAGATGACCTTCCCCGGCAAGAAGCCGCGTGCGGACGTGACAATCGACATCACCGGCTACGACAAGATCGTGGAGACCTTGTAGACGGCGGCGAAGACGGACCCGCAGGCCGCGCAGTATTTTACCGGCGCGCTGGCGATCAAAGGGTTTGGCAAGACGCTGCCGGACGGCCGGCTTGAATGGGTGATCAACACCAAAGCCGACGGTTCGGTGACGGTCAACGGCGCCATGCTGAAGCCGGCCGACCCCGTTGGGACGGACAACAGTGGGGAAGAGGCAACGCCATAAAGCACCAGCAGTGGCCCATCGTCTGCGGAAGGCTCTTCGATCTGCCCGCAGTCTCGGCATCGTGGCTTATGTCGAATGCTCATGATTATCGTCGCCGAGCGGCAGTGCCCGCAACGCCTTGCCCACTGCGGCCGGCGGCGTGCCGGTTTCCTCCGAAAAACGCATCAGCGTCGGCTCGTGGGCGAGCATGAACTGCAGCACGCCGGCCAGGAAACCCGGCTCGCCGGCCGCCCGGCGGATGGAATGGGCCTCGATGCCGGTGATCGCCAGGAAGCGGGGCAGAAGTTCCGGATCGGCGGCGACGAAGCCCAACGCCTTTACGGCAATGGTTTCGGCTTCCTCGCGCATTGACGCTGCGTTTGCCATCGCTACTTTTCCTTCGTGGGGGAATCGTTCTGTTTTCGCAGTAGTGGCAAGTGTTGCCGGCAGCAAGCTCGCCGACCTGGAATCCGAACGCTTTTCCGGCGGCCGGTTTCCGTTTCGTCAATCATATTGCCGTATAGTGGGAACAGGTTTGGTGCGTGCCGACAAGGGGCGCATGACGGCACCCTTCGAGTGGAAGGCCAGCCGGGACGGGAAATCGATGCCTAAAAAGGTTATGATCGTCGAGGACAACGAGCTCAACATGAAGCTCTTTCGCGACCTGATCGAAGCGAGCGGCTACGAGACTGTGCGTACACGCAACGGCCTGGAAGCGCTGGATCTGGCGCGGCAGCACAGGCCGGACCTCATCCTGATGGACATCCAGTTGCCCGAAGTGTCCGGCCTCGAGGTGACCAAATGGTTGAAGGAGGACGATGATCTCCACGTCATCCCGGTCATTGCCGTCACCGCCTTCGCGATGAAGGGCGACGAGGAGCGCATCCGCCAGGGCGGCTGCGAGGCGTATATTTCCAAGCCGATCTCGGTGCCGCGTTTCATCGAAACCATCAAATCCTACCTGGGCGATGCCTGATGTATCTTTCCAGCCGAGCCGGAGCTTTGTGACATGACCGCGCGGATCCTGGTCGTCGACGATATCCCAGCCAATGTCAGGCTGCTGGAGGTTCGGCTGCTCGCCGAATATTTCGAGGTTCTGACCGCCACCAACGGGCCGGATGCGATCGAGATCTGCGAGAACGGCAAGGTCGACGTCGTGCTGCTCGACGTGATGATGCCCGATATGGACGGGTTCGAGGTCTGCCGGCGGCTGAAGGGTGATCCGGCGACATCGCACATCCCGGTCGTGATGATCACCGCGCTCGACCAGGTTTCGGACCGGGTGCGCGGCCTCGAGGCCGGCGCCGACGATTTTTTGACCAAGCCGGTCAACGATCTGCAGCTGATGACGCGCGTCAAGAGCCTGGTCAGGCTGAAGTCGCTGACAGACGAGCTGCGGCTGCGCGCCTCGACGACGCGCAATATCGGCATCGAGGAGCTTTTGAGCCGCAACTTCGCGGCCGACGACGCGGTGCCGAAGGTGCTGCTGGTCGATGAGCGCAAATCCTCCTTCGAGCGCATCCAGAAGATGCTGCGCGGCAGTGCCGATCTCGACGTCGCCACCGATCCGCATGCCGGTTTCTTTCAGGCTGCCGAGTTGCCCTACGAATGCGTGATGATTTCGACGGCCTTCGCCGATTTCGACCCGCTGAGGCTCTGCTCGCAATTGCGCTCGCTCGATCGCACCCGTTTCCTGCCAATCATCCTTCTGGCGGACGAGGGCGAGGAGGGGCGCATCATCCGCGGCCTCGAACTCGGCATCAACGACTATCTGATGCGGCCGATCGACCAGCAGGAGCTGACCGCGCGGCTGCGCACGCAGGTGCGCCGCAAGCGCTACAACGACCAGCTTCGCGCCAGCGTCACCCAGACCATCGAGATGGCGGTGACCGATGCCCTGACCGGCCTGCACAACCGCCGCTATCTCGACAGCCATCTGCAGACGCTGTTCGACCGCGCCGTGGCACGGCGCCGGCCGCTGTCGGTGATGATCACCGATCTGGACCGCTTCAAGACCATCAACGATGCGCATGGCCATGACGGCGGCGATGACGTGCTGCGCGAATTCGCCCGGCGGTTGCGCAAGAATGTGCGCGGCATCGACCTTGCCTGCCGCTTCGGTGGCGAGGAGTTCGTCGTGGTGATGCCCGACACGGACGGTGCGGTAGCCGAAAAGGTCGCCGAGCGCATTCGCGCCGAAATCGCCCAACTGCCGTTTGCCGTCGGCGCAGAAGGAAAGGCCATCGAAGTCACCGTCAGTGTCGGCGTGTCGTCGGTGCTGAAAGGGGTGGACACGGTCGCGGCGCTAATGAAACGCGCCGACCTCGCGCTCTACGAGGCCAAGAGCGGCGGCCGCAATCGCGTCGTCGCCAAGGCGGCATAGCCCGGACACCAATTAGCCAGTCAACGCGACAAGGTTACGAATTTACCTTAATCCAAGCGATTTGCGAGGCTTGGTTAAGAGACTGTTGATTTTCATAAGTTGGTGCGCAAATGTGCAGCCCTTAGACGTAACCGGCACGAGGCTAGATCGCCGGTTCGACCCGAAGAATACCCCATGATGCTCAGGTCCGCCGCATCTCCTGGGTCCGTGGGGTCGGCCGGCCGGCGCTGGCACATAGTGGCCTCCTCGTACCGCTGCCAAACGCCGGCCGGCCCCCAATTTCAAAACACATCAGGACTCTGTGTCAGCATCCAGAAAATGCTGGCTTTTTGCCGTGACAGGTAGGCCGCCTTTTGATCAGCACGCTGGGGGCGGTACGCATGTGCCTGCAGCCGATTGACAGAGCCTGTGTTCTATGCAGAAATTGGTTGGACCATTGAGCCATTTTTGGTGACCCGTTGGCATGACCGAATTCGGCCTTTCGCCCATACAGGCAACTGCTCGCGACGACGCGGTGCTCAAGGCCCTGGCCGGCTTTGTGATGCGGGAAGCCCTCGGGCCCGGCCAGAGACTGCCGACCGAACGCATCCTTGCCGAGCGCCTCAAGGTGAGCCGCAACACCGTGCGCGAGGCGCTGACGCGCTGGGAAGGGCTCGGCCTGGTCGAGCGGCGGCAAGGCAGCGGCACTTATCTCAAGGGAGTGGTGTCGCTGGACATGCTGCACATGCCGCTGACGCTGGCCGGCGGCAATGATTTCACCAGCCTGATGCAGACGCTGGAAATCCGCCGCGCGCTGGAGGCGGAAGCAGCCGCCCTTTGCGCCGTTCGCGCCGGCCAGGCAAATCTCGTCGAGATCGGGCGCAAGCTCGACATTATGGAGCAGGCCTTCCACACGCGCGCCGGCATGTCGGCGGAGGAGGACTGGGAATTCCACCAGTCGATCTACCGCGCTTCCGGCAATCCGCTGTTCGAGCAGATCATCGCCGCCATGCACGAGCTGTTCCACCGTTTCTGGGAACATCCGCTCGGCGTGCGCGACTTCGGCCACGCCAGCTTTCCTTACCACCGCACCATCTACGAACGCATCGCCGCGCACGATCCGGAGGGAGCCCGGGCCGAGGCGCTGAAGCTGATCGCCACCGTCGAGGACGATCTGAAACGCGGTGCGGCCAAACTCAAACTCTCAGGCCAGAAATGAACGACCATCCCGCCGGTTTCGAAAACGACTATCTCGCCGAGGCTGCGACGCTTCTCGCCCATGACGAGCCTTTTCCCGGCGGTGCGGTGGTGCCGCCGATCTACCAGACTTCGCTCTTCACCTTCGCCAATTATGCCGAGATGGCCGACACATTCGCCGGCAGGCGACGCCAGCCGATCTATTCGCGTGGCGACAACCCGACGGTCATGGAGTTCGAGGCGCGTGTCGCGGCTCTCGAAGGCGCGGAAGCCGCGCGCGGCTTTTCCAGCGGCATGGCGGCGATCAGCGCCACGGTGCTTGCTTTCGTCGGTGCCGGCGAGCGCATGGTTGTCGTGCGCAATTGCTACGGCGATGCCTACCGGCTGTTCGAACGGCTGTTGCCTCGGCTCAACATCAAGGTCGACTATGTCGACGGTTCCGATCCGGACGCGGTCGCCGCAGCACTTCCCGGCGCCAAGCTGCTCTACCTGGAAAGCCCGACGTCGATGATGTTCGAGCTCCAGGACATAACGCATCTGGCACGGCTGGCCAAAGAGCAGGGCATCGTCACCTCGATCGACAATTCCTGGGCGACGCCGGTGTTCCAGAAGCCGATTTCACACGGTGTCGACCTGGTGCTGCATTCTGCCTCGAAATATCTCGGCGGCCACAGCGACACAGTCGCCGGCGTGGTGGCCGGTTCGGCTGCCCATATCCGACACATCAACGAGCAGACCTATTCCTATCTCGGCGGCAAGCTTTCGCCTTTCGAGGCCTGGCTGTTGCTGCGCGGGCTGCGCACATTGCCGCTGCGGTTGCCGCACCACATGAAGAGCGGGCTGACCATCGCCGAGCGGCTGAAGGCGCATGGCCATGTCGAGCGGGTCAACCACCCGGCCTATTCCAACCATCCAGGCAAGGCGACGCTTGCCGGCTATGCCGGGCTGTTCTCATTCGAAGTGACGGAAGACGTCGACATCCCGGCTTTCGTCGATGCGCTGAAACTCTTTCGCATCGGCGTCAGCTGGGGCGGCCATGAGAGCCTGGTCGTTCCGGCAAAGGCCTCGCTCGAGCAGACGCCGGGCCTGAATTCGATGGCGCGCTTCGGCGTCAGCCCGCGAACCATCCGCTTCAGTGTCGGATTGGAAAGTGTCGAAGACCTGTGGGCGGATGTCGCCCAGGCCTTCGACAGAGCAAAAAGATAAAAGGAGCCGTTCAAAATGGGAGTGCTGAACATGAAAAAACTGAGCATCCTTCTTGGTGCCGTCGCGGGTCTCGCGATTTCCGCCGGCAGCGTGCTGGCCGATTCCACCATCAAGATGGTCGAGGTCATTACCAGCCCGCCGCGTACCGAATTCCTCAAGAAGCAAATCGCCGAGTTCGAGACGGCCAATCCGGGCGTCAAGGTCGAGCTCGTGTCGCTGCCTTGGGGCCAGGCGTTCGAGAAGTTCCTCACCATGGTGCAGGCCGGCGACACGCCCGACATCGTCGAGATGCCGGAACGCTGGATGGGCCTCTACGCGACCAACGGCCAGCTCGAGGACCTCGGGCCATACATGGCCAAATGGGACGATGCCAAAACGCTGGGCGAGCGCGCCAAGCAGTTCGGCTCGACGGTCGACAACAAGCAGTACATGATCCCTTACGGCTATTACCTGAACGCGCTGTTCTGGAACAAGAAGCTGTTCAAGGAGGCCGGCCTGGACGGTCCGCCGTCGACGCTCGACGAATTCGTCGAGGACTCCAAGAAGATCTCGGCGATACCGGGCAAATACGGCTACTGCCTGCGCGGTGGCCCGGGCGCCTTCAACGGCATGCACATGTTCATGAACATTGCCGCTGGTAAGGGCGGCTATTTCAACGAGGACGGCACCTCGACCATCAACGAGGAAGGCTCGGTCAAGGGCCTGCAGATGCT
Source organism: Mesorhizobium sp. M0778 (assembly GCF_040320105.1). Classification (NCBI taxonomy): domain Bacteria; kingdom Pseudomonadati; phylum Pseudomonadota; class Alphaproteobacteria; order Hyphomicrobiales; family Phyllobacteriaceae; genus Mesorhizobium; species Mesorhizobium sp. M0778. The sequence goes on from NZ_JAMYPA010000002.1 coordinate 329,624, forward strand.
CGCCGACATGTACAAGAATGGCCTGGCGCCGAAAGATGCGGTGAGCTGGGGTTTTAACGAGACCGTCACCGGCTTCTACAGCGGCACCTGCGCCATGCTGAACCAGGATCCCGACGCGCTGCTCGGCATCGCCGACAAGATGAGCGCCGACGATTTCGCCGTGGCGCCGATGCCGGTCGGGCCGAGCGGCAAATCCTATCCGACGCTCGGTTATGCCGGCTGGGCGATGTTCGCCAATTCCCAGCACAAGGACGATGCCTGGAAGCTGATGGCGACGCTGTTGTCGCCCAAGGACAATCTGGAATGGGCAAAGGAAGTCGGCGTCATTCCAATCCACAACGGCGCCGACCAGGACGCCCACTTCAGGACCGAGCAGTTCAAAGGCTGGTTCGAGGAACTGAACAACGGCGACAAATACGAGATGGTGACGCCGCCGACGCATCTGGAAAATCTCGGCAATTTCGTCGACCAGGTGGCGATCAAGAACTTTCAGGAAGTGCTGCTTGGCCAGAAGGCGGCCAAGGACGTGGCCGACGAATGGGCCAAGTTCCTGACCAAAGAACAGCAGGACTGGCTGGCCAAGAACAAGAAATAGCTTTTCTTCCTTCTCCCCGTTCACGGGGAGAAGGTGTCACGAAGTGACGGATGAGGGGCGGCGCCAACCCGTCGTGGCTCGTGCTGGCTCTCATCTGCCTGCCCGTCCTCCGCAGCAGCTGCGGAGGGTGGACCGGCATCTTTTCACCGTAACGGGGAGAAGGGCGCTGTCCTCGACGCTGCTCAGGAGACAATCCAGCACCAATGACCTATGCCGTGTCCGAAATACGATCCGCCGGCAGACCGCGAAAGAAGCGGCTATCCCATGCCGCGATCGAGCCCTGGCTCTATCTCAGCCCGGCTATCGTGCTGCTGGTCGTCGTGCTCCTGGTGCCGCTGGTCATCGGTATCGGCTACTCGTTCCGCAAGTTCTCGGCATTCAAATCCGAATATGTCGGGCTTGGGCAGTATCAGGCGATGCTGTCGGATCCCGTGCTCGCGCAGGCGCTCGTCAACACGCTGTGGTGGACGGCAGCCAGCCTGTTCTTCCAGTTCTTCCTCGGCCTTGGCCTGGCGCTGCTGCTCGACACGCCGTTCCGGGGCAGAAAGATCGTGCAGGCGGTGGTGTTCCTGCCCTGGGCGGTGCCGTCCTTCCTGTCAGGCCTGACCTGGGCCTGGCTGTTCAATCCGATCATCGGGCCGCTGCCCCACTGGCTCTATGCATTGGGGCTGAAAGCCGAGCCGACCAACGTGCTCTCCGATCCCTCGACAGCCATGTGGGGGCCGATCGTCGCCAATGTCTGGTTCGGCATTCCCTTTTTTGCCATCACACTTTTGGCGGCGTTGAAGTCGATACCCTCGGAATTGCATGAGGCGGCGGCGATCGACGGCGCCTCGCCGTGGCAGCGCTTCACCAAGGTGACGCTGCCGTTCCTGGCGCCGACCATCGTCATCACCGTCATGCTGCGCACGATATGGATCGCCACCTTCGCCGACCTGATCTTCGTCATGACCGAAGGCGGGCCTGCCGGTTCGACCGCCACAGTGCCGGTCTATATCTACGTCAGCGCGTTCAAGTCGCTGGACAAGGGCTATGCCTCCGCAGTGGCGGTGCTGCTGCTTGTGCTGCTCATCGTCTATGCGATTGCACTGATCGGCATACGCCGCTCGCTGGTGAGGCACGTCTGATGATTGCAGGACGCTCCGTCTCCTCGCGCGTTCTCGGCGGCATCGGCCTCTACGGCGCCATCGGCGCCTATATGGCCTTCGCGCTGTTCCCGATCTTCTGGACGTTGAAGATCTCGGTCACGCCGGAGCGGCTGCTCTACTCCGAAGGCATCACTTTCTGGCCGTCGCAAACGACGCTGCAGAACTTCGTCACCGTGCTCGAAGCCACCGATTTCCCGCGCTACTTCCTGAACAGCGTTATTGTTTCGGTGTCGACGGCGGCCTTCGTAACGATCATTGCCACGCTGGCCGGCTACGCCATGTCGCGATTTTCCTTCCGCGGCAAGGCGACCCTGGCCATTCTGCTTCTGCTCACCCAGACTTTTCCGCTGGTGATGGTCATTCCGCCGATCTACCGCATCATGGGGCAGATCGGCCTCATCAACAGCTTGACCGGCCTCGTCATCATCTACACCGCCTTCAATACGGCCTTTGCAACCTTCCTGATGCAGTCGTTCTTCGATGGCATTCCGCGAGACCTGGAAGAGGCGGCGATGATCGACGGCTGCACGCGCCTGCAGGCGATGCGCAAGGTGATCGTGCCGCTGACGCTGCCCGGCATGGGCGCGACGCTCGGCTTCGTCTTTACCGCCGCCTGGAGTGAGTTGCTGTTTGCGCTGATGCTGATTTCCAGCGACGACCAGAAGACCTTCGCGGTCGGCCTGCTCACCTATATCGGCAAATTCGCGGTCGACTGGGGGCAGATGATGGCCGCTTCCATCCTGGCGCTGATCCCGGTCTGCATGTTCTTTGCCTTCCTGCAACGCTACCTCGTCACCGGCCTTACCGCTGGTGCCGTCAAGGGATAGATCGATGGCCTCCGTCACTCTCGACAAAGTCCGCAAAGACTATGGAGCCGTGCGCGTCCTGCACGCGGTCGATCTCGAAATCGCCGACGGCGAGTTCGTCGTCCTGGTTGGGCCATCCGGCTGCGGGAAATCGACCCTGCTGCGCATGATCGCCGGGCTGGAGGAGGTCTCCGACGGCGAAATCCATATTGGCGAGCGCCTGGTCAACGACATCGCGCCAAAGGACCGCGACATTGCCATGGTATTCCAGTCCTACGCGCTCTATCCGCATATGGACGTGTCGAAGAACATGGGTTTCAGCCTGATGCTGAGGAAGGCCGGCAAGCCGGCGATCGATGCAAGGGTGGACGGTGCCGCCAAGCGGCTCGGGCTCGATGCGCTTCTGCAACGCTTGCCGCGGCAATTGTCCGGCGGCCAGCGTCAGCGCGTCGCCATGGGCCGGGCCATCGTGCGCGACCCGAAAGTCTTTCTCTTCGACGAGCCGCTTTCGAACCTCGATGCCAAGCTGCGCGTCCATATGCGTGCCGAGATCAAGGCGCTGCACCAGCAATTGAAGACCACTTCGGTCTATGTCACCCATGACCAGATCGAAGCAATGACAATGGCCGACCGTATCGTCGTCATGCATGACGGCCTCGTCCAGCAAGTCGGTGCGCCGCTCGATCTGTATGACCGACCGGTCAACATGTTCGTCGCGGGGTTCATCGGCTCGCCCGGCATGAATTTCCTGCCTGCCGTGGTTGAAAAGACCGCCAAGTCGGATGCCGTACTGGCCGACGGCCAGAAGCTGCGGCTGCCGGACGGGTTGCCGCTCAGGGATGGCGATGCGATCACCGTCGGCTTACGGCCGGAGCATATCCGGCTTGCCGACAATGGCGCGCTGAAAGGCGAGGTGGGCGTAGTGGAGCCGCTCGGCCTGTCGACTCAATTCTACACCAAGCTTGCCGGCCAGCAGGTGTGCGTCTTCGCCATGGGTCGGGCCAGTGTGAAACCGGGTGAGGCCGTGCGCCTGTCGGCCGACCCGGCGTCGCTGCATCTGTTCGATCCGGCAAGCGGTGATCGCATCGGCTAGTCCTGCATCCCGGAAACGAAAAACGCCGCCCGGAAGGCGGCGTTTCGGTACTGCGAGAGAAAACCGGATTACTTGATCTTGGTTTCCTTGAACTCGACGTGCTTCTTGGCGACCGGGTCGTATTTGCGGAACGACAGCTTGTCCGTCTTGGTGCGGCTGTTCTTGCTGGTCACGTAGAAGAAACCGGTGTCGGCGGTCGACAGAAGCTTGATCTTGATGTTTGCGGCTTTGGCCATGATGTTCGTCCGTTAATGTACGTGAAGTTTTGGCCGCTGGAGCACGGGGAAACACCCGGACGCGGGAAACTTGCCGCGACACATAAAGAACGCGCCCGGAAAGTCAACCCTTGTCCAGGTTCAAGCGTCTTCCGTGACTGGCAGCGCCTTCTTCCAGTCTCCAGTCGTGTTCCACCAGCGGTTCGGGTTGGCGCGGTCGTCGAGACCCTTGGAGCGGCTGGCAAGCAGCGGCTGAATGCGGATCACCGGCTCCTGATAACTGTGAACCTGGTAAATCGCTTCGACGACGCGAGCGGCGAGCTTCTGGTCGTCGGGCAGTTCGAACGACACCTCGACAGTGCCCGGCCGCCTGCGCAATTCCGTCTCGGCGCCGGCGGCGGCACCTTCAAGCGGCCGGTAGCGTTCGATGCCGTCCGCTGACTGAAAGGCATTGCTGTCATATTTGCCCATTCTGAGCGGCGCGATCGCGACCACCGCCTCCATGATGCGGTCGACATCGGCGGCCGGTGCCTGAAAGGTCACCAGCAGCAGCAATTCCATCCGCACCGATTTCGTCTCAAAGCCACTGTCGATCATCCGAGGTCTCCCTGCTTATGCACTTTGAGGGAGCATATACGCGAGCGCTCCTGACATGGTGGTGTCAGTAGTTAGTCAGCAGTGGGAGCAATGTCGGCAGCGGGCCCACTCAGAGGATTTTGCGGAGCAGCCTGGTGCCAACCAGCACGATATAGCAGGCGAAGAACAGGCCGAGCGCCCAACCGAAGCCCGACGGCCCGAAAGCATCCATGCCGATGCCGATTGCCTGCGGGCCAAGCACCATGCCGACACCGTAGCAAAGCACGAAGGCGGCGTTGGCGGAGGCCAGTTCGTGGCCGGAAAGCTGGGAACCGAGATGCGCCAGACCGATCGTGTACATGGCGGCGACCACGCCGCCCCAGACGAACAGAAGCGCTGCCATCAAGCGCCAATTCTGCGCGAAGAACGGCATAAAGACGGTGCCGACAAGCCCGACCGTGGCACAGGCCATCAGCAGATAGCGGCGGTCGCTGACGCGGTCGCTGATCATGCCGATCGGGATCTGCAACAGCACGTTGCCGAGCCCGATCATAGTGAGCAAAAGAGCTGCGTCGGCCTCGGAGTAGCCGATGCGGTTGCCGTAGACCGGGAACAGCGCAAAGCCGCCGGTCTCGACCGCACCGAACACCAGCACGGCCGCGGTCGCCGTCGGCACCAGCCAGATATAACGCAGGAAATTGCTGATTTCGCCGTCGGCGACGATCGTCGGGCTCTCGTTGCGTGCTGCCAGAACCGGTATGGCAGCGAGCGTCACCAAAGCGATGGTGACGCCGAAGGGCAGGAAGCCGCTGCTGCCGAGATGAGCGAACAGCCATGGCCCGGCGGCAAAGCCGAGAGACAGCACGGTGGCATAGATGCCGAGGACCAGTCCGCGCCGGTGTGGCGGCGCCGAGGTGCTGATCCAGAATTCTGAGAGGATGAACAGCACCGTCAGCGCGACGTGCAGCAGGACGCGCAGCGGAAACCACATCCAGAAAGCTGGCGCGAAATGGAAACCGACAAAGGCCAGCGCCCCGGCGACGATCATGGCAAGCATCGTCCAGGCGACCCCGAACCGCATGGCAAGCGGGGTGGCGAGCGGCGCGCCGGCGATCGAGGCGAGGCCGGCGACCGCGGTATTGAGACCGATCATCGACGCCGAATGACCACGCGTTTCCAGGATGACGCTGAGCAGCGGCATGCCGAGGCCGATGGCGATGCCGACGACGCTGATCGAAGAGATCGCCGCGACCATCGGCAGCCAGTGTACGCGTTCCTCGCTCTGCGGCTGGGTATCGACTGTCATGGAATGCCTGGCTGCTCTAGAGAATTTCGCGGACGAAGCGATTGCGGACAAGCCGATAGAACGGCACGGGACCGCCGGGCCTCAGCAGCGGATCCTGGGCGAGCCGCGTTTCCAGCTCCTCCAGGACCGTGCGCGTGATGTCTGGAACGTCGGCTTGACTGGCCTTGGCCAGCGGCAGCCAAACGACGTCTTCCAACTCGTTGGTCGGACCGCCACCCGGCAGTTCCACGGCGACGTCGTCGCGCCATGCGGCGAGAAAGCGCGTATCGAAGCGGCGCACCCGGTTGGGCGGCGTGATGGCGCGTGCGACGAAGCGCAGCGCTTGCAGTGATGGAATAACACTGTGTTCGACAAAGCCCTGCCAGTCGCGCTTGGCGGTCGCGAAGGTGCCTTTTTGGCCGATCAGCAGGCCGGCCTCCTCATAGGTTTCGCGGATTGCCGACAAGGCGATGGCGCGGGCGCGGGCCGGGCTGGTGCGACCGATGCCAGCGGTCAATCTCGCTTCTTCCTCGGGATGAAGTGCGGTGGCTATCGGGGTGCGGCTGTCGGCCGGATCGGTGCGGCCGCCGGGAAACACGAATTTGCCCGGCATGAAGGCATGACGGGCGTGGCGCCGGCCCATCAGCACCAGGAACTCGTCGCCCTTGCGGTCGAGCAGGATCAGCGTCGCGGCGTCGCGCGGGCGTATAGGTTTGGCGTCGAGCGCGATCCGCTCAACCTTGTCGGCCTCCGCCTTGGTCATAACGTCCATGCGCTCGACCTAGCGGAATCTTCTCCGATGCGAAAGTGGCGTCCAGCCATGCGGATTTGCGCCAGCCTCGGTTTCAAGCCTCGGGATGCGACTCGATCAGATCTTTTTCACCGCCAAAGCCGTGCATATAAAACGCCCATTGCAGTCCGATGACAGCGCCCTTGACCGGTTGCAGCAGGACGACGGCGAGAATGATGGTCAATGGCACCCAAATGGCAATGTGCTGCCAGGTCGACAGCGTCGAGGTCGCCTCGACACCCATGAAGGCGCCGAGCACGATATGGCCGACAATGACCACCACAAGATAGGCCGGCAGGTCGTCGGCGCGATGGTGGTGAAGTTCCTCGCCGCAGTGATCGCATTTGTCGACGGTCTTGACAAAGGCGCGAAACAGCTTTCCCTCGCCGCAATGCGGGCAGCGGCCGAGCATGCCGCGCTTCATTGCCGTCAATAGCGGCCGGGCGGTCCGGCCCGAGTGATGTTCGCCGCCGAAGGCCCGTTCTTCCACCTGCAGTTCTGTTGGCATTACCGTCTCCTGCCGCGCGTGCCTGGGCGCGATTGCGACGCCCGGGCGCGGCCTTTGGCCTTGTGGAACGACCGTTTGGAGCCGGGCAGCGGCTTTGGTTCGGTCAGCATCTCGAAACGCATCGCGCCGGCCATCGGCGCCACCTCGATCAGGCGAACCTCGACGCGGTCGGCAAGCTGATAGCCCTTGCCGGTGCGTTCTCCGAAAAGCGATCGGGCAGTTTCGTCGTATATATAGTAGTCGCCGCCCAGCGTTGAAACCGGAATGAAGCCATCCGCGCCGTACTGCGGCAATTGGACAAACAGTCCCGATTTGGTGACGCCCGAGATGCGGGCGTCGAAACGGTCGTCGATGCGCTCGGCGAGATAGGCGGCGATCAGCCGGTCGACCGTGTCTCTCTCGGCGGCCATCGCGCGGCGCTCGGTCGCCGAGATCAGTGCTGAGACCTCTTCCAGCCGTTCCGCCTCGTCCTGCGTCAGGCCGCCCGGACCAAGGCCGAGTGCGGCAATCAGCCCACGATGCACGATCAGGTCGGCATACCGGCGGATCGGCGAGGTGAAATGCGCGTAGCGCTTCAGGTTGAGGCCGAAATGGCCGATATTGGCAGGCGAATATTCGGCCTGGCTCTGCGAGCGCAGCACCACTTCGTTGACCAGTCCCTCATTGTCGGCGCCGCGCACGCGAGCGAGGATGCTGTTGAACTGGTTCGGCCGCATCTGCGCACCGCGCGCCAGCGACAGGCCGAGCGTCTGCAGGAATTCGCGCAGCGATTCCTGCTTGGCGAGCGAGGGCGCATCGTGGATGCGGTAGACCAGCGCCTGCCGCTTCGCCTCCAGCGTCTCGGCGGCGGCGACATTGGCCTGGATCATGAACTCTTCGATCAGCTTGTGCGCGTCGAGCCGCTCCGGCACGACGACCTTGTCGACGGTGCCGTCCTGCTTGAGCAGGATCTTGCGCTCCGGCAGATCGAGCTCGAGCGGCTGGCGCGTGTCGCGGCCGCGCTTCAGGATCGCGTAAGCGTCCCATAGCGGCCTCAGCACCGCATCGAGGATCGGGCCAGTCGTGTCGTCCGGTGCGCCGTCGATCGCCGCTTGCGCCTGCTGATACGCGAGTTTCGCCGCCGACTTCATCATGATGCGATGGAAGGAGTGCCTGAGTTTGTGGCCATCAGCCGAGAAAGTCATGCGCACCGCTATCGCCGGACGATCCTGGGCCTCGCGCAGCGAACAGAGGTCGTTCGAGATGCGCTCCGGCAGCATCGGCACGACACGATCGGGGAAATAGACCGAATTGCCGCGCTTCAGCGCTTCGCGGTCGAGCGCCGTGCCATAGCGCACATAGGCGGCGACATCGGCAATGGCGACGGTGACGATCACGCCGCCGGCGTTCGTCTCGTCGGTGTCGGGCATGGCGAACACCGCGTCGTCATGATCCTTGGCGTCGGCCGGATCGATGGTGAGCAGCGGCAGCTCGCGCCAATCCTCGCGGCCGGCAAGCGTCGCCGGCTTGACCGCCTCTGCCTCGGCGATGACGTCGGCGGGCAAAATATGCGGAATGTCGTGCGCGTGGATGGCGATCATCGAGACCGCCTTTTCGCTGGTCAAGGAGCCCAATACCGCCAGCACCTTGGCTCTCGGCAGCCCGTAACGGGAGGCCCGCGCCGGCTCGACCTCGACCAGGTCGCCATTCTTGGCGCCGTTCTGGAATTCCTTGTCGACGACCAGCTCCGGCTGGCGCCTTTCCACCGGCTCGATGCGGAACGTGCCGTCCTTCAGCACACGGAAAACGCCGAGAACCGCATCGGTGCGCTTCTCGAAGATCTTCATCACCCGGCCCGTATAGGCCGGGCCTGCCGGATCGTCGGTTGGAAAGGTCTTGGCCAAAACCCGGTCGCCGATGCCAGGCGTCGGGCCATTGCCGCCGCGCGACACGCGGATCGCTATGACCGGAGGTTCGCCATTGCCGATCGCTTCGGTCGGGTGCGCCAGCAGCACGCCGTCGGCGTCGCGGCTAAAGATGTCGAGCACCGCGACGTGGGGCAGGGCCCCGACGCGGGCAAGCCGCTTGCGCTCCTTGGTCAGCAGGCCTTCGTCCTGCAAATCGCGCAACATGTCCTTCAGCCAGATACGGTCTTCGCCGCGCAGCGCGAACGCCTTGGCGATGTCGCGTTTTCCGGCGCGGTCCGGATTTTCTGCGATGTAACGCAGTATCTCGTCACGCGAAGGCCGGTAATTGTCCCTGACCTTGGCACGGGTATCGGCGGTGCGCAGATCGCCGTGGCTTCTTCCGGAGACTTTGCGCGCCAACCCGTCCTATCCCTTTTTCCTGGCCGCCGGTTTTTTGGCCGCTGCCGCTTTCTTCACAGGCGCGGCCGCTTTGCGGAACGGCTTTCTGCCGCCATTGCCGCCCTTGGCTTCCTTTTCCGCAATCAGCGCCACCGCATCCTCGACCGTCACCGATTGCGGATCCTTGCCCTTCGGCAGCGTCGCGTTGACCTTGCCGAAATTCACATAAGGCCCGTATTTGCCGTCACGCACGACGATCTTGCCGCCGCCGGCAGGATGCTCGCCAAGCTCCTTCAGAGCAGCGGGCGTGCCCCCATTGCGGCCGCCCTTGCCTTTCAATTGCTTCTCGGCGATCACCGAGACGGCGCGATTGAGGCCGATCGAGAACACGTCCTCGATGCTGTCGAGATTGGCGTAGGTGCCGTCATGCAGCACGAACGGCCCGTAGCGCCCCAGCCCGGCCGAAATCATCTTGCCGGATTCCGGATGCTTGCCGACGTCGCGCGGCAGCGACAGCAGGGCGAGCGCCTTTTCGTGATCGATCGAATCGACAGTCCAGCCCTTGGGCAGGCTGGAGCGCTTGGCATCCTTGCCGTCGCCGCGCTGGATATAGGGGCCGAACCGGCCATTGCGCAGCGTGATCTCCTCGGCGGTATAGGGATCCTTGCCGAGCACCTTGGTGCCGTCTTCGCCGCTGCCGTTCTCGCCATTGGGATTGGCTGCGTCGCCGAGCTGGCGGGTGAAGGAGCATTCGGGATAGTTCGAGCAGCCGACGAAGGCGCCGAATTTGCCGAGCTTGAGCGACAGGTTGCCGGTGCCGCATTTCGGACATATGCGGGGGTTGGAGCCATCCTCGCGCGTGGGAAACACCAGCGGCGCCAGTTCCTCGTTCAACGCATCGAGGACGTCGGTGACGCGCAACTCCTTGATGTCGGCGACGGCGCCGGAAAAATCCTTCCAGAAATCGCGCAGCACATCCTTCCAGGCTAGCTTGCCGTCGGAGATTTCGTCGAGTTTCTCCTCGAGCGAAGCGGTGAAGTCGTACTCGACATAACGCTCGAAGAAGCTTTCGAGGAAAGCCGACAATAGCCGGCCCTTGGCCTGCGGCACCAGCTTGCGCTTGTCGATGGTGACGTAATCGCGATCCTCGAGCGTCTTCAGGATCGCCGTATAGGTCGACGGCCGGCCAATGCCGAGTTCTTCCAGCTTCTTGATCAGCGACGCCTCGGAATAGCGCGGCGGAGGCTCAGTGGTGTGCTGGGTGGCGTTGATCGCCTCGCGGGTGAGCTGCTCGCCGGCACGGATCTCGGGCAGGCGGCGGCTTTCCTCGTCTTCCGAATCTTCTTCCTTCTGCTCGATGTAAGCGGCTAGGAAGCCGTCGAAGCGAATGACCGAGCCGACAGCACGAAGCTCGGCGGTACGCGAACCGTTGATCGCCTCAATCTCGACCGTGGTGCGCTCGATCTCGGCCGGCTGCATCTGGCTGGCGATGGCGCGTTTCCAGATCATCTCGTAAAGCCGCGCCTGGTCGGCGTCGAGATACTGCCTGACGGAAGCCGGCGTGCGCATGAAATCGGTCGGACGGATCGCTTCGTGCGCCTCCTGGGCATTCTTGGCCTTGGCGGAATAGACGCGCGGCTTTTCAGGCAGGTATTTAGGGCCGAATTCCTTGGCAATCGCATCGCGTGCGGCAGAGATCGCCTCCGGCGCCATCTGCACGCCGTCGGTTCGCATATAGGTGATCAGGCCGGTGGTCTCGCCGCCGATCTCCATGCCCTCATAAAGCCGCTGCGCCACCTGCATGGTGCGGTTGGCCGAAAAGCCGAGACCCGATGAGGCTGCCTGCTGCAGCGTCGAGGTGGTGAAGGGCGGGCCGGGATTGCGCCTGGTCGGCTTGGCTTCGACCGACACTGCCTTGAAGCTGGCGCCTTCGAGCATCGCTTTGATGTCGTCGGCCTGCGCCTTGTTGGAAATGTCGAGCTTTTGCAGCTTCTTGCGCTCGAAGGCGGTCAGCCGCGCCTCGAAATTTTCCTTGCGCGGCGTGCCGAGGATGGCGGCGACCTGCCAGTATTCCTCGCGAATGAAGCGCTCGATCTCGGATTCGCGGTCGCAGACCAGACGCAGTGCCACCGACTGGACGCGGCCGGCCGAGCGGGCGCCGGGCAGCTTGCGCCACAGCACCGGCGACAGCGTGAAGCCGACCAGATAGTCGAGCGCGCGGCGGGCGAGATAGGCATCGACCAGCGGCGCATCGATCTGGCGCGGATTGGCCATCGCCTCCAGCACCGACGCCTTGGTGATGGCATTGAAGACGACGCGGCTGACCGGCTTGTCCTTCAACGCGCGCTTCTGTTTCAGCACTTCCAGGACATGCCAGGAGATCGCTTCGCCCTCACGGTCCGGATCGGTGGCGAGGATCAGCCCGTCGGCGTCCTTGACTGCCTTGGCGATATCGGCGAGACGCTTTCCAGACGCGGTGTCGACGGCCCAGGACATGGCAAAGTCCTCATCCGGGCGCACCGAGCCATCCTTGGCCGGTAGATCGCGGACATGGCCGAACGAGGCCAGAACCTTGTAGTTCTTGCCCAGGTACTTGTTAATTGTCTTCGCCTTGGCCGGCGATTCGACGACGACGACGTCCATACGGTCTCATATCAGTTGTGATGCGGCAGAAGAATTCCGCTGCGCGCGACGAAATCTCATTCAATGTGTCGCTCACATGGCCGCGCTTTTGCATCCGGTCAAGGCCAAGCAGTCAAAATGCGGCCCTGCACCGAATGCGCAACCCAACGGCGCGCCTTGCGATTTCCGCAATCCTGGACAAGGGAAATGGGCAGCCTATCGCTGGACAAACCCGGCAATTGATCCTGGAGAACGGGACAAACTCTCCCGCGGATATAAGAGAAACATCGAGCACGCGCCAGCCCTGCTTGAACAGACGCTGTGAACTGCGCAATATGCAGCCCGGCATTTGCTCAGACAGTCGCACGGAATTGCTGTGCTGAAAAGCTGGCCGCCGGGGTGGTTGGGTCAACGTCCCGGCGACCAGCCGTATTACCGCCTGTTACAGCGGATCAGAGGCTCAAGGCTCAGTCGGCTTTGGCGATATGCCAGACGCCGCCGACGCCCTCGCCGGTGACATCGCCGGCCTTCTTGTCCTTGATGAACGTGTAGAGCGGCTTGCCTTCATAGGCCCACATCCTGGTGCCGTCGGTGCGGTCGACGATCGTCCATTCGCCCTCGGCCTTGGCGTTGGCGTCAGCTTTCAGTGGCGGCCAATTGGCGGCGCATTTGTCGTAGCAATTCGACTTGCCGGCCTCGTCCTTGTCATAGGTGTAGAGCGTCATGCCGCCGGCGTCGGTGTAGATCTTGGTGCCGCCGACTTCTGCTTCCTTCCACGCCTCGGCGGCGTAGGACACGACGGTGCCGAGCAAAAGCGCGGCCATGCCGATTGCGATCGTTTTCATGGACTTCTCCTTGGATGATTCGAAAAAGCGCGCGGAACAACGCGCTTCGTTTGATCAACGCTGCCTGGCGGCCCTTTCTTCCCGGGCTGTTTTCCATAGATCCAGGCGAGGGCGACGACTTGCTGGGGCCACGCGATGGTGATTGGCGGATGGCCGTTGTCGCGGCTATATGGCTGCGCAGTCATCGGGAGACGGAAATGGCATTGGACGTCGGCTATGTCAGCGCGATCGGGGCGGGAGCGATTTCGTTCCTGTCACCTTGCGTGCTGCCGTTGGTACCGCCCTATCTGTGCTACATGGCCGGCGTGTCGGTCGACGATTTCCGCGGCGAAGCCGGCATTGCGGCAAAGGCTGGCGCGCGAGGCGCGCTGGTTAATTCCTCCATCGCCTTCGTGCTCGGCTTCTCGACCGTCTTCGTCGCGCTGGGCGCCGGCGCCTCCACTATCGGCCATCTGCTACGGGTCTGGCAGGAGCCGCTGGCAATGGCGGCCGGAGTGCTGATCATCCTGATGGGGCTGAATTTCCTCGGCGTATTGCGCATCCCTTTGCTTTCACGCGAGGCGCGCTTCCAGTCACAAGGCAAGCCGGCCAGCCTGATCGCCGCTTACGTCATGGGCTTGGCCTTTGCCTTTGGCTGGACGCCCTGCATCGGCCCGGTGCTGGGGCCGATCCTGACGCTTGCCGGCGGCCGCGAGACGGTGGGCGAGGGCGCGCTGCTGCTTGCCGCCTACTCGCTCGGCCTCGGCATACCGTTCCTGGTCGCGGCGCTGTTTTCCGGCGCCTTCATGCGCTTTCTCGGGAAATTCCGCGTCCATCTCGGCCGCGTCGAAAAAGCCATTGGCGCGCTGCTGGTCGTGGCCGGCGTGTTTTTCCTGACCGGCGGCGTGCAGGCGGCGTCCTATTGGTTGCTCGAGAATTTTCCGGTGCTGGGGCAATTGGGATAGGTTTGCCGCCCGGCCGAGGCGCGAGGCCGTAACTGCGGCACAAGGTACCACAGCTACGTGGTCCGTTCAGCCTCCGAAATAGCTTGGCTGGTCGATATCGACGATGAGCCCGGGTCCGCTCGGCGCCCAGCCCAGCAGCGCGCGGGTTCGCTCGCTTGAAGTCGGGACATCCATCGCCGCGAACATCGTGAACCAGCCAAAATGATCGCCGGCCTCTTCGGCGGACTTGGCGACGACCGGCACGTTCAGGCGCCGGCCGATCACGCCAGCGATGTCCTTGAACGGCACGCCTTCTTCGGCGATCGCGTGATAGCGCCCGCCACCGGCGCCATGCTCGAGCGCAAGCCGGTAGATGCGGGCGGCATCGAACCGATGCACGGCGGGCCAGCGATTGAGCCCTTCGCCGACATAGGCCGACACGCCCTTCTTGCGAGCAAGGTCGATGAGGATCGGAACAAAGGCGTGGTCGCCCTGGCCATGGACCGACGGCGGAAGGCGGACAACCGACGCGCACACCCCGCGTGCCGCCAGCGCGGCGGCTGTCGCTTCGGAGGCGCGGGGAGACGAAGCGGAAGCGGGGACAGGCGCATCTTCCTCCGTCGCGATACGGCCCCGCGCCTGGAGCGCGGTTCCGGAGGTGACGAGCAGGGGGCGCTCGGAGCCTTCGAGTGCACCGCCCATCGCCTCGATGGCGCGCCGGTCCATTTCGCAGTTTTGCGCGAACTTCGAAAAGTCATGGTTGAACCCGGTGTGGATCACCGCATCGGCGGCTGCCGCACCCCTGCGCAGGTTCTCCAGGTCTTCGAGGTCGCCTCGATGCACCTCGGCTCCAGTCGCGGCAAGCGACTTGGCCGACGCCTCCGAGCGGGCGAGGCCGAGCACCTGATGGCCGGCACCGATGAGTTCTTGAACGACGGCAGAACCGACGAATCCGGTCGCTCCGGTAAGGAAAACACGCATCACGACTTCTCCTTGTTCATTTCTGACCACGACCATGTTCGCGGCCCGGTGGCGTCGTGATAGGCGCTTGAGAAAATACGATCTATGCGGTAAAGTCCGTATTATCTTCGCAATCGTCCGGAATGACCCATGGATCCCCTTTCAGATGTGCTCTCGCTGCTGAAGCCGCGAAACTATATGTCGGCCGGCTTCGATGCAGGTGGTGAATGGTCGATCCAGTTCCCCGACCAGCAGCAAAGCATCAAGACGGGAGCGGTGGTCTCGGGCCGGTGCTGGCTTTCGCTGGAGGGCGTTGCCGACGCAGTGCACCTTGAGACGGGGGACTGTTTCCTGCTGCCGAGCGGACGGCCTTTCCGCCTTGCAAGCGACATGGGCCTGGCGCCTGTTGAAGCCGTCAAGATTTTTCCGCCAGCGCGAGCCGGCGGTGTCGTGACCCACAATGGCGGCGGTGATTTCTTTCTGGTCAGCAGCCGCTTCGCGCTTGGCGGCAATCATGCCGGCATCCTGTTGCGGATGCTGCCAGCCATTGTGCATATCCGCAAAGAGTCGGACCAGTCTGCGCTGCGCTGGTCGGTGGAGCGGATGATGCAGGAGCTGCGCGAGCCACAACCGGGCGGCTTTCTGGTGATCCGGCACCTCGCCCACATGATGCTGGTTCAGGCGCTGCGGCTGCATCTTTCGGAAGGATTGAAAGGTGGCATCGGCTGGCTCTTTGCCCTGGCGGACAAACAGATGGGCGCGGCGATCAGCGCCATGCATGACGATCCGGCGCATGGCTGGACGTTACAGGAGCTGGCGGAACGGGCCGGCATGTCGCGATCGACCTTTGCGCTTAGATTCAAGGAGACGGTCGGCGCATCGCCCATGGACTATTTGACGCGCTGGCGAATGCTGCTGGCCGGCGACCGGCTGACGAATTCCAGCGATCCCGTCGCCGTCATCGCGCTGTCGCTCGGTTACGAATCCGAAAGCGCCTTCAGCACAGCCTTCAAGCGGGTCATGAACTGTTCGCCACGGCAACACGGTCGTGGCCGAGCCCCCGGCTTCGCATCACGCAACGAGGCGGAAGCCGCCTGAGCCGATCGGCTTGAGCGTCTCGCGGGTTGGAGGTTCCACCGTCTCACCGGAATTTAACCGCATTGGTGCAGCATGGCGCCGGTGCTACTAACGCTTCGATTCCAGACTCCTTTCAACGGTTGCTGTCCCCATGAGCCAGAGATCCTGCCTGTCCATCATCCTCGCTGCCGGTGAAGGCATGCGCATGAAGAGTGCGGTGCCGAAAGTGCTGCACACAATCGCCGGCCTGCCGATGGTTGCCCACGTCGTCAAGGCGGCTGAAGCCGCCGGCAGCGGTGATCTGGCGCTGGTGATCGGCCATGGCGCCGACGAGATGCGCAAGGCGGCACTCAAGTTCGCGCCGAAGGTCGAGACTTTTGTTCAGGAAAAGCGCCTCGGCACCGCGCACGCCGTGCTTGCCGCGCGGGCAGCGATATCAAGGGGTTATGATGACATCCTGGTGATGTTTGGCGACACGCCGTTAATCGATCCGGAAGCACTGGCGGCGGCGCGGCTGAAGCTGGCCGAAGGTGCGGCTGTCGTCGTGGTCGGCTTCCGTACGGAAAATCCTTCGGGCTACGGCCGGCTTATCGAAAAGGCCGGCAAGCTCGTCGCCATCCGCGAGGAGAAGGACTGTTCGGACGAGGAGAAGAAAATCACCTTCTGCAATGGCGGGCTGATGGCGGTCGCCGGCAGGCATGCGCTGAAGCTGCTCGATCAAGTCGGCAGCAAGAACGCCAAGGGCGAGTATTATCTCACCGACATCGTCGAGATCGCCGCTGCGCAAGGACTTGATGTCGTCGCCATCGAAGCCAGTTTCGAAAATGCGCTCGGCATCAACAACCGCGCCGAGCTTGCCCAGGCGGAAGGCATCTGGCAGGCGCGCCGGCGGCATGAAGCGATGCTTTCCGGCGTGACGCTGATTGCGCCAGAAACCGTGTTCTTCTCGCACGACACCGATATCGGGGCCGATACGATCATCGAGCCCAATGTCTGGTTCGGGCCGGGCGTGAAAATCGCCACGGGCGCCAAGATCCATGCCTTCAGCCATATCGAAGGCGCAACCATCGCGTCGAATTGCGATGTCGGGCCGTTCGCGCGGCTGCGGCCCGGGGCCGATCTGAGAAACAAAGCCAAGGTCGGCAATTTCTGCGAGGTAAAGCAAGCGATCGTCGAGGAGGGCGCCAAGGTCAACCACCTGACCTATATCGGCGATGCCCGCATCGGCGCAGGCGCCAATATCGGCGCCGGCACCATCACCTGCAATTATGACGGTTATTCGAAATTCTTCACCGATATCGGCGAGGGCGCCTTCATCGGCTCGAATTCCTCGCTGGTGGCGCCGGTGTCGATCGGCAAGGGCGGCTACATCGCCTCGGGCAGCGTCATCACCGAAAGCGTGCCCGACGATGCACTGGCCTTCGGCCGTGCCCGCCAGCGGACTCTGCCCGGCAAGGGCAAGGAGTTGCGCGAACGGTTCGCTTCGGCCGCGGCTGCCCACAAAAAAGGATAGCCTAACGGAACTCAGCGACAAGCTGGATTTCCCCAACGATTGCATCGTTGAAGGCGGACAGGTCTTCGGCCGGGATCCAGTATTCCAGATGCGCCCGGCTGCCGGCATGCTGGACGCTGTAACGGTCCAGAAAGCTGCGGCGCACCTCGAAACGGGTCACGAAACCTGATCCGCTCGCGGGCACATTCCAGTCTCGGGCGATCTGGGTGGCATAGGCCTCGCTCGTTACCGGATAGAAGATCGGCTGATCGGCAAGTCGAGGAGGAAAGGCGCGCATCCCTGAACTCTGGATCAACTCCAGTTCGCGTGGCCCAACCGGACGCCAAAGTGTCACCGTGTCAATTCGTTCGTTCATGGCCGCATCATGTCTTTGACTGATTTCAGGAGCCTTTGAGGCGAGATAGGATATATGAGCGGAGAAACTGAGCAATTGCAGTAACCGGATTGCAAGAGCGCTCTGTGATGGTGCATCTGTGCAGGATAGTCCGGCTGATACCGGACGAAATGGAATGTGATTTTTCGCGGTAGCCAGGCAGTCTCTAAATAGTGCCGGGTTTGAAGTCAGAGTCGGGGGAAGCGCCATGTGCGGTATCGTTGGAATAGTCGGTAACTCGCCGGTCGCGCCGCTTATCGTCGATGCGCTGAAAAGGCTCGAATATCGCGGCTATGATTCGGCCGGCGTCGCGACCATCGATCATGGCCATCTCGCCCGTCGCCGTGCCGAAGGCAAGCTGATCAATCTCGAGCGCCGGCTGAAGGACGAACCGCTCGGTGGCACGATCGGCATCGGCCACACGCGCTGGGCAACGCATGGCGTGCCGAACGAGACCAATGCGCATCCGCATTTTTCCGACGGGCTCGCCATCGTCCATAACGGCATTATCGAGAATTTCGCCGAATTGCGCGATGAGTTGATCCGCGACGGCTATACGTTTTCCTCGCAGACCGACACCGAGGTCGTCGCCCATCTGGTGGCGCGCGAACTGGCCAGGGGCCTGAAGCCGGTCGAGGCCGCGCATCAGGCGCTGAAGCGGCTGGAAGGCGCCTTTGCGCTGGCCATCATGTTTAAGGGCGACGAGGATCTGATCGTCGGCGCCCGCAATGGCCCGCCGCTGGCCGTCGGACATGGCGATGGCGAGATGTTCCTGGGCTCCGACGCCATCGCGCTTGCCCCGTTCACCAACTCGATCACCTATCTGGAAGACGGCGACTGGGCGGTAGTGCGCCGCAACGACGTTGCCATCTTCGACATGGACGGCAACAAGGTCGACCGCAAACGCCAGCAGTCGCTCAGCACGAGCTTCATGGTCGACAAGGGCAACCGGCGCCATTTCATGGAAAAGGAAATCCACGAACAGCCGGAAGTGATCTCGCACACGCTGGCACATTATGTGGATTTCGTCGGTGGCGTCTCGAAGCCGCTCGACCTGCCATTCGATTTCGCCAAGATCGACCGGCTGGCGATTTCGGCCTGTGGCACCGCTTATCTCGCCGGGTTGATCAGCAAATACTGGTTCGAGCGCTATGCGCGGCTGCCGGTCGACATCGATGTCGCCTCGGAGTTCCGCTACCGCGAGATGCCGCTGTCGAAGACCGATGCCGCCTTCTTTATCTCGCAATCGGGCGAGACGGCGGACACACTGGCGTCGCTGCGCTACTGCCGCAAGGCCGGCATGAAGATCGGTGTTGTGGTCAATGTGCGCGAATCGACCATGGCGCGCGAATCCGACGTCATCCTGCCGACACTGGCCGGCCCGGAGATCGGCGTCGCCTCGACCAAGGCGTTCACCTGCCAGCTCTCCGTGCTGGCTTCGCTGGCGGTGCGAGCTGGTATGGCGCGTGGAACCATTTCGCCCGAGCAGGAGAAGACACTGGTGCGCGCGCTATCCGAAGCGCCGCGTTACGCCAACCAGGTGCTGAAGCTCGATGGGCAGATCGAAAAGATCGCTCGCGACCTCTCGCACTACAAGAATGTACTTTACCTCGGCCGCGACACCAATTTTCCGCTGGCCATGGAAGGCGCGCTGAAGCTCAAGGAAATTTCCTATATCCACGCCGAAGGCTATGCCGCCGGCGAGCTGAAGCACGGGCCGATCGCACTGATCGATGAGAACATGCCTGTCATCGTCATCGCCCCGCACGACCGCATCTTCGAAAAGACGGTGTCGAACATGCAAGAGGTGGCGGCGCGCGGCGGCAAGATCATCCTGATCACCGACAGCAAGGGCGCTGCACACGCTACGGTGAAGACGATGGAGACGATCGTTTTGCCGGACGTGCCGGAAATCATCTCGCCGATCATCTACGCGCTGCCGATCCAGATGCTCGCCTATTTCACCGCCGTGTTCATGGGCACGGACGTTGACCAGCCTCGCAACCTGGCGAAATCGGTAACGGTGGAATAGGTCTCGTTTAAAAACTTCGCAATTCCAAAGCGCCTTCGGGTTCAGTAGTGTCGCGTTGCAAACACACGCTGCGGTGAACCATGTCGGATGCTCTCAAGACCTCAGGCATGACCCGGCTGAGAAACTATTTCCTGACCGGCTTCGTCGTTTGCGCGCCATTGGCGATCACCGCCTACATTGCCTGGTCGCTTATCGGCTGGGTCGATTCCTGGGTGAAACCCTACATCCCGGTACGCTACAATCCGGACACCTACCTGCCGTTTCCAGTGCCGGGTTTTGGGCTGATCGTTGCCCTGATCCTCATCACCTTTATCGGTTTCCTGACAGCCAATATCGTCGGTCGCGCCATCGTCAACTTCGGCGAGCGCCTGCTTGGCCGCATGCCGCTGGTGCGCGGCATCTACGGTTCGCTGAAGCAGATTTTCGAGACCGTGCTGTCGAACAAGGGCGACATGTTCCGCCAGGTCGGGTTGGTCGAATATCCGCGCAAGGGGGTCTGGTCGCTGGTCTTCGTCGCCAGCGAGAAGGAAACCGAGATCAACCAGAAGCTCGACCAGCAAGGCGATCCGCTGATTGCGGTGTTCATGCCGTGTACGCCTAACCCGACTACGGGCTTTCTGATGTATGTACCGAAATCCGACATCGTGCTGCTCGACATGACGATCGAGGACGGAGCCAAGCTGATCGTTTCGGCCGGCCTGGTGGCGCCGGCGGTCAAAATGGTGACGGTGAACGGCGAGCAGATCCACGGCGCGCTCGCCAATCCGCCGCTCGACGCGATGCCTCAGCCGGCGCGCAGGAGCCGCACGGCCTCGTCGCGGCCGAATAGATAGAGCAGCAGGCGCAGCGCCGTGCCGCGTTCGGACTGCAGTTCCGGATCACGCGACAGGATCAGCCGCGCATCGTCGCGGGCGGCCTCGAGCAGGTCGGCATGCGCCTCGATGCGCGCCACCTGGAAGCCCGGCGTGCCGGATTGGCGGGTGCCGAGCAACTCGCCTTCGCCGCGCAGCTTCAGATCCTCTTCGGCGATGCGGAAGCCGTCCTCGGTCTCGCGCATCACCGACAGCCGGCGTTTGGCCGTCTCGCCAATCGGGTCCTTGTAGAGCAGCACGCAGGACGACGGCTTGTCGCCGCGCCCGACCCGGCCGCGCAATTGGTGCAACTGGGCAAGGCCAAAACGCTCGGCATGCTCGATGACCATGATTGTTGCGTCAGGCACATCGACGCCGACCTCGATCACCGTGGTGGCGATCAGGATGCGCGTTTCACCCTGCTTGAAGGCGCGCATCGCCTCGTCCTTGTCGGCGCCCTTCATGCGGCCATGCACCAGGCCAATCCGATCACCGAACAGCGGCTTCAGCGAGGCAAAACGGTCCTCGGCCGACATCAGCTTGATCTCCTCGGATTCCTCAACCAGCGGACAGATCCAGTAGATTTTCTGGCCATCGGCGACAGCGTCGAGCATGCGGCCGATCAGCTCGTCGAGCCGTTCAAGCGGCAAGGTGACGGTGCGGATCGGCTGGCGGCCGGCCGGCTTTTCCGTCAGCTTCGACACGTCCATGTCGCCGAAGGCAGTCAGCACCAGCGTCCGCGGTATCGGCGTTGCCGTCATCACCAGCATGTCGGGCGCATCGCCCTTGGCGGTGATGGCAAGGCGCTGGTGGACGCCGAAACGGTGCTGCTCGTCGACGACGGCGAACACGAGGTCATGGAACGTCACCGTTTGCTGGAACAGCGCATGGGTGCCGACGACGATGTCGATGTCGCCATTGGCCAGCCCGGTCAGCGTGTCGGCGCGCTCGCGGCCGTTTTCGCGGCCGGTGAGGATGGCGACGCGCAAGCCGGACCGTTCCGCCAACGGCGCAATCGTTGCCAGATGCTGGCGCGCCAGGATTTCGGTCGGCGCCATCAATGCCGCCTGGCCGCCGGCCTCGACGGCACGCGCCATGGCAAGCAGCGCGACCACCGTCTTGCCGGAGCCGACATCGCCCTGCAAAAGGCGCAGCATGCGTTCGGGGTCGCCGAGATCGGCGTTGATTTCGGCAAGCGCCATTTCCTGCGACATGGTCAGCGAATAAGGGAGTGCCGCGCGCAATTGTTCGACTATGCGGCCGTCGCCAACGAGTGGCCGGCCCGATAATCGGCGGACCTTGGCCCGGACCAGCGCCAGCGATACCTGGCCGGCCAAGAACTCGTCATAGGCAAGGCGCCGCCACGCCGCGCCGTCGACGGAGACGTCGATCGGGTCGGCAGGATTGTGGACCCGGGTGAGCGCATCGCCGAAAGCAGGAAAGGCGTGGCGGCGCCGGAACTCGCCGTCCTGCCATTCGGGCAGCACCGGCAGGCGGGCCAGCGCTTGGCCAATCGCCCGGCGCAGCACCTTGCCCGAGAGCCCGGCGGTCAGCGGATAGACCGGCTCGACCAATGGGAGGTTTTCTGCGTCGCCGGCAAGTGCGATATGGTCGGGATGAACCATGGTCGGGCGGCCGTTGAACCATTCCATGCGGCCCGAGACGACGACATGCTCGCCTACGGGCATCCCTTTTTCGAGATAGGCGGCATGGGCATGGAAGAAGGTCAGCGCGATCTCGCCAGTGTCGTCATGGGCGTAGACCCGGTAGGGTACCGACCTGTTGCCACGCGGCGGCGGCTGGTGGCGGTCGATGCGCACATCGAGCGTGACGATTGCGCCCTCGGCCGAACCGGCGATGCCCGGCCGGTTGCGGCGATCGATGACAGTATGCGGCAGCACGAACAAGAGGTCGCCGGCGCGCGCTGCCCGGTCGCCGAGATCCGCCGCCACGACTTTCTCGATCAATACGCCAACCTTCGACCCGACGCCGGCAAGCGAGGTGATCGGGACAAACAGCGGATCGAGGAGGGAGGGACGCATGATGTCAGCTTATGTTGCGCCGGCCGGAGCGCAAGGCTGACACCGCCTTCTATCCACGCTATATGCGCCGCCTGGGCAAGGATGTTGCACGATGACCGGAACGACTCGATCAAGCGAGGGGCTCGATACCCGCCGCCGCAAGCTTCTGTTTCGTTCGTGGCACCGCGGCATGCGCGAGATGGACCTGATACTCGGCAGCTTCGCCGATGCCGAGATCGGCGCCTTGACCGGCGACGAAATCGACCAATATGAGAGGCTTCTCGACATTCCCGACACCGAATTCCTGCCTATCGTCACCGGCGAGCGCCCGGTTCCGACGGATATAGATTGTGCCGTCCTGCAAAAAATCCTGGCTTCGCGCCGGGACATGACCTTCTGAACAACGTGTAGCCATGAGCCTTATCCCTACGATCGGTCTGCCGAAAGGCCGCGCCGGCCAGTTCATTGTCGATGGCGTCGCCGACGGCTACGAAGCCTTTGCGCTGGTGCAGGCTGCGCACGAGATCGCCCCTGACAAGCCGGTGCTTTTCGTGGCACGCGACGGCCAGCGTCTGCCGGCGATCGTCGAGGCGCTTGCCTTTGCCGCGCCGGGCCTGCCGGTGCTGGAACTGCCGGCCTGGGATTGCCTGCCTTACGACCGCGTCTCGCCCGGCGCCGATGCCGCCGCAAGGCGGCTCGATGCGCTGGCAGCAATGATTGCGCTGGCGAAGAGGCCGCACCGCGCCGTCATTCTCACCACCGCGAATGCGTTGCTTCAGCGCATTCCGCCGGCGGAACTCGTCGAGGCGCAGACCTTTCACGCCAAGCCCGGTAACCAGATCGACATGAACGTACTGGTGTCGCGGCTGGAGACTTCCGGCTTCGAGCGGGTACCGACGGTGCGCGGCATCGGCGAATTTGCAGTGCGGGGCGGCATCCTCGATCTCTTCGCGCCCGGATGGGCGGAGGCGCTGCGCCTCGATTTCTTCGGCGATACGCTGGAATCGATCCGCGTCTTCGACACCGCAACACAGAGAACCACCGGCCAGCGCAAGTCGATGGCGTTGCAGGCGATGAGCGAGGTGGCGCTGACGCCGGAAACCATCAGCCGCTTCCGCCGTGCCTATATCGAAGCCTTTGGCGCACCCTCGCGCGACGATGGGCTCTATGCGGCGGTCAGCGAGGGCAGGCGGTTTGCCGGCATGGAGCACTGGCTGCCGTTCTTCTATGAGCGGCTGGAAACCGTCTTCGACTATCTACCCGACGCGCCTGTGGTTTTTGACCATCTGGCGCATGAGGCACTGGCCGAGCGCCACACTCTGATCCTCGACCACTACGAAGCGCGCAAGAAGCAGGCCGACGGCGCCTTGAAGGACGCGGTGCCCTACAAGCCGGTGCCGCCGGATCTGCTCTATCTGTCGCCAGAGAACCTGATTGCCTCGCTTGGCCCGCGCGAAGCAATAGACTTCACGTCGTTCGATGCGCCCGATGCCGGTGCGAAAAAGGTGTTCCATGCCGGCTCGCGCCACGGCCGCAGCTTCGTCGAGGAACGCGCCGACCCTAGCGCCAACGTTTTCGACGTCGTCGTAAAACACATTTCCGACGAGCGCGCTGCACGCCGCCGCGTCATCGTCGCCGGCTGGACCGAGGGTTCGCTCGACCGGCTTGGTCAGATCCTGGCCGAGCATCATCTTGGCAATCTGAAGCCGGTGGCGACGCTTGCCGAAGCCGAAAGGCTTGAGCCGGGGCAGGCGGGACTGGCCGTGCTGCCGCTCGAATCCGGCTTCGAGACGGAGAAACTGGTCGTTGTCGCCGAGCAGGACATTCTCGGCGACCGGCTGATCCGACGCTCGAAGCGCAAGAAGCGCGCGTCCGACTTCATCGCCGAGGCTTCGGCGTTGTCCTCGGGCGATATTGTCGTCCATTCCGATCATGGCATTGGCCGTTTCATCGGGTTGCGTACCATCGAGGCGGTTGGTGCGCCTCACGATTGCCTCGAAATCCACTATGCCGGCGATGATCGGCTGTTCCTGCCTGTGGAAAACATCGAGCTGCTGTCGCGCTATGGCTCGGATTCGGCCGAGGCGACGCTCGACAAGCTTGGCGGCGGCGCCTGGCAATCGCGCAAGGCGCGGCTGAAGAAGCGCCTGCTCGACATGGCCGGGCAGCTGATCCGCATCGCCGCCGAGCGGCAGATGCGGGCCGCACCGGCGCTGGTGCCGGCGGAAGGCCTCTATGGCGAGATTGCAGCGCGTTTTCCCTATGAGGAGACCGATGACCAGCAGACGGCGATCGATTCGGTCATGGATGATCTAGGCGCCGGAAAGCCGATGGACCGGCTGATCTGCGGCGATGTCGGCTTCGGCAAGACCGAAGTTGCACTTCGCGCCGCCTTCATCGCGGCGATGGAAGGCGTTCAGGTGGCGGTGGTGGTGCCGACGACATTGTTGTCGCGCCAGCATTTCAAGACCTTCTCGCAGCGCTTCTCGGGCCTGCCGATCCGTGTCGCCCAGGCCTCGCGGCTGGTCGGCGCCAAGGAACTGGCCGAGGCCAAGAAGGGCATCGCCGAAGGTCAGGTTGACATTGTCGTCGGCACGCACGCGCTGCTCGGCTCCTCGATCTCGTTCAAGAATCTCGGCCTGCTGATCATCGACGAGGAGCAGCATTTCGGCGTCAAGCACAAGGAACGGCTGAAAGACCTGAAGACCGACGTCCACGTCCTGACTTTGTCGGCGACGCCGATCCCGCGAACGTTGCAGCTTGCCTTGACCGGCGTGCGCGAGCTGTCGCTGATCGCTACGCCGCCGGTCGACCGCATGGCAGTGCGCACCTTCATCTCGCCCTTCGATCCGCTGGTCATCCGCGAAACGTTGCTGCGCGAGCGCTACCGTGGCGGCCATTCCTTCTATGTCGTGCCGCGCATCAGCGATCTCGCGGAAATCCATGATTTTCTGCGCGAATCCGTGCCTGAGCTGAAAGTGGCGGTGGCGCATGGCCAGATGCCGCCGGGCGAACTCGACGACATCATGAACGCCTTCTATGACGGCCAGTACGATGTGCTTTTGTCGACCACCATCGTCGAATCCGGCCTCGATATCCCGACCGCCAACACGCTGATAGTGCACCGCGCCGATATGTTCGGACTGTCGCAGCTCTATCAGCTGCGCGGCCGTGTCGGCCGTTCGAAGGTGCGCGCCTACGCGCTGTTCACACTGCCCGCCAACCGCAAGCTCACCGATACAGCCGAGCGTCGGCTGAAAGTGCTGCAGTCGCTCGATACGCTCGGCGCCGGTTTCCAACTGGCTAGCCACGACCTCGATATCCGCGGCGCCGGCAATCTGCTCGGCGAAGAGCAGTCGGGCCACATCAAGGAGGTTGGTTTCGAGCTCTACCAACAGATGCTGGAGGAGGCGGTGGCCGAAGTGAAGGATTCCGGCGAGGTGCAGGACGGCGGCTGGTCGCCGCAGATCGCCGTCGGCACAGCGGTGATGATCCCGGAAAGCTATGTCCCGGACCTGCAGCTCAGGCTGGCGCTCTATCGCCGTCTTGGCGATCTCGAAAATACGGCAGAGATCGATGCTTTCGGCGCCGAGCTGATCGACCGGTTCGGGACGCTGCCGGAAGAGGTAAAACATCTGTTGAAGATCGTCTTCATCAAGGCGCTTTGCCGCAAGGCCAACGTCGAGAAGCTCGACGCCGGGCCGAAAGGCGTCGTCATCCATTTCCGCAAGCGGGAATTCCCCAATCCGGTCGGGCTGGTCAAGCTCATCGGCGAACAGGGCTCGCTGGCCAAGATCCGGCCCGACCAGAGCGTCGTCTTCAGCCGCGACTGGCCGACCCCCGAAAAGCGGCTGGCAGGCTCGGCGGTTGTCATGACGCAGTTGGCACGGCTGGTGGAGAAGGCGGCGGCGTAGCAGGGTGTCGCTGGTGCTCTGGGCACAGCCGCACCGGCACTTTCACCGTGCCGTGCCCATTCGCCACGCGGCCAATTCCGGTCTAGAATAGGAAATCGGCTTCGTGTATGGAGCCGCGACCCCATATTGGGCGGATTGGCGGGCGATGGCGTCCGTGCGAAAGAGCGTTGGGTGCTTCGATGACGAAATGGTCGCCGAATTCGTGGAGAGCTAAGCCGATCCAGCAGGTTCCTGCCTATCTGGACCTTGTCGCGCTGAGGAACACGGAAGCCCAGCTCGCCACCTTTCCGCCGTTGGTTTTTGCAGGTGAGGCGCGCAAGCTGAAGAAGCAGCTTGCAGCCGTCGCTGCCGGGGACGCATTCCTTCTGCAGGGTGGCGATTGCGCCGAGAGCTTCGCCGAGCATGGCGCCGACAATATCCGCGACTTCTTCCGCGTCTTTTTGCAGATGTCGGTGGTACTGACCTTCGCCGGCGCGCAGCCGGTGGTGAAGGTCGGCCGTGTCGCCGGCCAGTTCGCCAAGCCGCGCTCGTCCGACAATGAGACCAAGGGCGGTGTGACGCTGCCCAGCTATCGCGGCGACATCATCAATGGCATCGAGTTCGATGCCAAGTCGCGCATTCCCGATCCTGCGCGGCAGGAGATGGCGTACCGCCAGTCGGCGGCGACGCTCAACCTGTTGCGCGCCTTCGCCCAGGGCGGCTACGCCAGCCTGGAGAACGTGCATCAATGGATGCTCGGCTTCGTGTCCGACAGCCCGCAGGGCGAGAAATACGAGTCGCTCGCCAACCGCATCACCGAGACGATGGACTTCATGAAGGCCGTCGGCATCACCTCGGAGACCAATTACGCACTGCGCGAGACCGATTTCTACACCAGCCACGAAGCGCTGCTGCTCGGTTATGAAGAGGCGCTGACCCGCGTCGATTCGACTTCGGGCGACTGGTACGCCACCTCCGGCCACATGATCTGGATCGGCGATCGCACGCGCCAACCCGACCACGCGCATGTCGAATACTGCCGTGGCATCAAGAACCCGCTCGGCCTGAAATGTGGCCCGTCGCTGACGCCGGACGGCCTGTTGCAGCTCATCGACCTGCTCAATCCGGAGAACGAGCCTGGCCGGCTGACGCTGATCGCCCGCTTCGGTTCCGATAAGGTCGCCGAACATCTGCCCAAACTGGTGCGCGCGGTGCAGAAGGAAGGCCGCAGCGTGGTGTGGTCGTCGGATCCGATGCATGGCAATACCATCGAGGCCGCCGGCTACAAGACACGGCCGTTCGACCGCATCCTGAAGGAGGTGCAGACCTTCTTCGAGGTGCATCGCGCCGAAGGCACGCATCCCGGCGGCATCCACATCGAGATGACCGGCAAAAACGTCACCGAGTGCACCGGTGGTGCCCGCGCCATCACCGCCGAAGAGCTGCAGGATCGCTACCACACCCATTGCGACCCGCGCCTCAATGCCGACCAGGCGATCGAGCTAGCCTTCCTGGTGTCCGATCTGCTCAAGAAGAGCCATCCGGTCCAGCACAAGCAGGCCGTCAACGGCTGATGCGATCTGAACTTTGATGTATTGAAAAAGCGCCGGAGAAATCCGGCGCTTTTTGTATTCAATCCGGCGGGTGTCGCATTTGCTCGTGCCTAACGCGCGCAAAACTGGAATCCTGCCAAGCGATGGCAATTGCATTGGGAGGCCGAGATGGCTGACAGTCACAGCGGATCATGCTTGTGCGGGGCAGTGCGGTTGCAGACGCGAGGACCGCTACGCGGCGTTATCTACTGCCATTGCTCGCAGTGCCGAAAGCAGAGCGGGCATTTTTATGCTGCAACCAATGTCGCCGATCGCGACATCACAATCGCCGGCGCAGAGAACGTCATCTGGTACGAGGCATCTTCGTTTGCCAGGCGCGGTTTCTGCAAGACATGCGGATCGCTGCTGTTCTGGAAACCGATGGAGGGTGGCTACGTTTCGGTCATGGCCGGCCTGTTCGACGCGCCAACCGGACTTCAAGGGGAATGTCATATCTTCGTCGGCGACAAGGGCGATTACTACGCGATCGACGATGGGCTGCCGCAGTTCGAGAAGTCGACGCCGTCGATCAAGGTAGCAGACGGCTGATTTTTGAAGAGGCCGCCTTATTCCCTTGATCCAGCCATTGCGCTATCCCCTGCCGGTGATTCCGAAGGGTTTTGGCATGCAGCGGCTGATCGACGCTTTTTACAATTCGGTGCGGGCGTTTCGCAAACTGGCCGCCGGCGAGGAGGCCTTCCAGCTGGAACTGGTCCTGCTTGTGCTTGCGCTGCCGCTCGGCTGGTTCCTTTCAGAATCGTGGCGCGGCTATGCCCTGCTGATCGGTGCGGTGCTGCTCATGATCATGATCGAAGTGCTGAACACCGGCATTGAGGCGGCATGCGACGCGTTCAGCCGCGAATTCAACATCGACATCCAGCTAGCCAAGGATTGCGGTTCGCTGGCGGTGCTGATTTCGGTGGTGATCGTCGCCGGCGTCTGGGGCGTCGCAGTCATCGAGCGCATCGTTGGGGTACCGATCTGAGGTTTCAGGCACCACATGCCGGTTAATCGAGGAGACCGATATGGCCGATACCGCCGGATTTCTGCTGCTTGAACGTGAGGGCCTGCCGGACGATCTGCGCTGGCTGGTGGAAAAATATCCGCGTGAGGACTGGCAGGCGCATGCCAACATCCACGGTATGGCCAATATGTGGCTGCAGCGGCACGACATGTTCCGCGACGTTGGCGGCATGCTCACCAACGGCATTGGCGATTATCGTGAGGGCAGGCTGAACGCGCCGGAATTCGCACGCTGGTTCGCGCCGCGCCTCAATCATTTCCTCGGCAATCTCGACGGCCACCACAATGTCGAGGACCATCACTATTTCCCGGTCTTCGCCAGGGCCGAGACTCGTCTGAAGCGCGGCTTCGAAATCCTGGATGCCGATCACCACACAATCCATGAGGGACTGGAGCGCAATGCCGAGGCGGCAAATGCCTTCATCGGCACGCTTCAGGAGAGCGAGGACAAACAGCGCTTCGCCGCCGATGTCTATGCCGACGAGAACAGCCGGCTGATCGCCATGTTGACCCGGCATCTTGCCGACGAGGAAGACCTGATCATTCCGCTGATCCTCGAGAAGGGCGACCGCGCGCTCGGCATTGATTGATGATCAGCTTTCCTTGCGAAGCTCCTTCTTGGCGAGGACGTGCGACGCCAGCCAGCCGAAGATGGCCACAACGAGACCGATGACCAGGGCGATCAGCAACCGCTCGTGGCGGGCCAGCGCCTGACCGACGATGCGCTCCGCGCCCAGCCCGAAGACATAACCGACAGTGCAGAACAGTGCCGCCCAGACTACCGACGAGATGGCGTTGAGGATGACGAAGCGCGCAGCCGCAATGCCCGACAGCCCGGCCGCGATACCACCGACCAGGCGCAGGCCATAGATGTAGCGATTCGACAGCACGAAAATGTTGGGATGAGAGGTGACAAGGCGGTAGGCGTGGCTGAAACCCGGCCGGGCTCGGAGTCCGATCACGAATTTATGGTCGGCGAAGCTCCGTCCCAGGATGAAAAAGAACGTGTCGCCACCGAAGGCGCCGAGCGCCGCCGCGAGGAAGGCCTGCCACGGGACGAAGACATGCTGATGCGCAAAGAAACCGCCAAGGATGGCGGCGCTTTCGCCCTCGGCGACGCAGCCCAGAAAAACCGCGACCAGCCCATATTGCTCAATGAGACGATGAATGGCTTCCGTCATGAAGACGTCCGCTGCTTCGACAGAATCTCGTCGATGCGCTTCACCTGCTCGGCCAGCCGGGCGATCTCGTCGCGCATGCCGATGATCTGGCTGTGGCGCAGTTCGTCGAACTTTTCATGCAACGCCATGATCTCGATCTCGGCCTTGAGATTAACCTCATAGTCGTGGGCGGCGTCGATACGATCGCGCTCGGTCTGGCGGTTCTGCGCCATCATGATCACTGGCGCCTGCAGGGCAGCAACCATGGAAAGCACGAGATTGAGGAAGATGAAAGGATAGGGATCGAAGGCGGCGCGCGACAAGAGCCAGACATTGCCTGCCGTCCACAGGATCAGGAAGCCAATGAATGTCAGGATGAAGGACCACGAACCGCCGATCCGGGCGATGGTGTCAGCCAGGCGGTCGCCAAACGTCTGGTGAAAGGCGACGGCTTTGTTGGTGTCCTTGGAGATCGTGGTGCGCTCGAGCGTTGATTGCAGCACCCGGCTTTCGAGCGCGCTGAGGCCGTCCGGCTTTCGCTTCAGCCAGCGGTTTGCCAGGTCCTCGATCGTTTTGTTCATCGTCGCCTCCGTCGTCAGCGATAGAGGTAGAAGCTGCCGGTTCATACGGGAAGTGGTAGATTGACGCGATGGGGTCAGGAAACAATGGTGGATTTTCAGAAGATTCGCGCCCGTGCGGCGAAACGCAAAGGCGGTGAGGCAGCGCTGACGTCGCTGCTGGGCCCTACGCCCGACAATGCCGCGCTGGCAAAGATTGCGGATGACCGGATCCTGTCGACCATGGCCGAACGGGTCTTTGCCGCCGGCTTCGTCTGGCGCGTCATCGAGCAGAAATGGCCAGGTTTCGAGGAAGCATTTCTTGGCTTCGAGCCGAAGCGGCTGCTGTTCCAGCCTGACGATTTCTGGCACGATCTCACCGCCGACAAGCGCATCGTGCGCAATCCGCAGAAGATCAAGTCGGTACGCGACAACGCAGCCTTCGTCGAGCGCGTGTCGAAGGAGCATGGCAGCTTCGGCAAGTTCCTCGCCGACTGGCCGGCCGGCGATCAGGTCGGGCTGATGGCTTATCTCGGCAAGCACGGGAGCCGGCTCGGCGGCAATACCGGCCAGTATTTTCTGCGCTGGCTGGAGTGGGACGCCTTCATCGTCTCGGCCGACATGGCGGCAGCGCTGCGCGACGCCGGGCTCGACATCGCGCAGAGCCCGACATCGAAGAAGGACCTAGACAAGATCCAGGTGCAGATCAACGCCTGGGCGGCGGAGACCGAGCTGCCGCGCCGACACATTTCGCGCATTCTGGCAATGTCGATCGGCGAGAACCATCCGCCGGAGGCGCTACGCGAATATATGGGCGAATAGGACCGATTGTTTGGTCCAAACGAACGCCATTGCCGGACGAATTTTGCCGCGCTAAACCCACAGGCATGATCGACAAGACCGCTCCAGACATATTGCGCATCGCCGTCGCCCAGCTCAATCCGACGGTCGGCGACGTCGCCGGCAATCTTGCCAAGGCGCGCGAGGCGAGGGCGGATGCCGCCCGCCAAGGCGCCGATCTCGTGCTGTTCACCGAGCTTTTCCTGGCCGGCTATCCGCCTGAGGATCTGGTGCTGAAGCCCGCCTTCCTGAAGGCCTGCGAGCGGGCTGCCGAGGACTTCGCCGGCGATACCGCCGATGGCGGCCCGGGCGTCATCATCGGCACGCCGCTGAAGCGCAAGACCGGCACGCACAATTCGATCATCTTTGCCGATGGCGGCAAGATCCTTGCCGAACGCTACAAGCTCGACCTGCCGAATTACGGTGAGTTCGACGAGAAGCGCGTCTTCCAGGCCGGACCCGAGATCCAGGGGCCGGTCAATTTCCGCGGCGTGCGCGTGGGGATACCGATCTGCGAAGATATCTGGGGCGCGGTTGCTGTCTGCGAGACGCTGGCCGAAAGCGGCGCGGAAATCCTGCTGGTCCCGAACGGCTCGCCCTATTACCGCGGCAAGGTCGACGTCCGCCACCAGATCGTCATCCGCCAGGTCATCGAATGCGGACTGCCGATTATCTATGCCAACCAGCTTGGCGGCCAGGACGAGCTGATCTTCGACGGCGCGTCGTTTGCCATAGGCTCTGACAAGACGCTGGCCTTCCAGATGAGCCAGTTCGAGGAGACGGTCAACGTCACCACCTGGAAGCGAAAGAATGACGTCTGGGTCTGCTCTGATGGACCGATGTCGAAAATCCCGGAGAAGGAGGAGGCCGACTATCGCGCCTGCATGTTGGGCCTGCGCGATTACGTCAACAAGAACGGCTTCAAGAATGTCGTGCTCGGCCTCTCCGGCGGCATCGATTCGGCGATCTGCGCAGCACTTGCCGTCGATGCGCTCGGCGAGGAACGGCTGCGGGCGGTGATGATGCCTTACCGCTACACCTCGAAGGACTCGCTGAAGGATGCCGAAGACTGCGCGCGCGCGCTCGGCTGCCGCTACGATATCGTGCCGATCTTCGAGCCGGTCGAGGGCTTCCTGCACACACTGACGCAGCTTTTCGAGGGCACCAAGGAAGGCATCACCGAGGAAAACCTGCAGAGCCGGGCCCGTGGCACCATCCTGATGGCGATTTCCAACAAGTTCGGCTCGATGGTGGTCACTACCGGCAACAAGAGCGAGATGTCGGTAGGCTACGCCACGCTCTATGGCGACATGAATGGCGGCTTCAACCCGATAAAGGACCTCTACAAGATGCAGGTCTATGCGCTGTCGCGCTGGCGCAACGCGCATGTGCCGCCGGGTGCGCTCGGTCCGTCCGGCGAGGTGATCCCGAATAATATCATCGACAAGGCGCCCTCGGCGGAACTGCGCGAGAACCAGACCGACCAGGATTCGCTGCCGCCCTATCCAGTGCTCGACGACATATTGGAGTGTCTGGTCGAGAACGAGATGGGTGTCGATGAGATCGTTGCGCGCGGCCATGACCGGGCGACGGTGACGCGCGTCGAGCACCTGCTTTACGTCGCCGAATACAAGCGCCGGCAGGCGGCACCCGGTGTGAAGATCACCAGGAAGAATTTTGGCCGCGACCGCCGCTATCCTATTACCAACCGGTTCAGGGATGGCGGGTAGGCGATTGGCTGCATAACGGTTTAGCCATGGCCAACTTTGAAATCAGCTTCGACCTGTCGCAGATCGACTTCCGGGCGACGTCCGACATTTTGAAGGAGAGCTATTGGGGCAGCGGCCGCAGCGATGAACTGCACCGCCGCGCCTTTGCCAACTCACTGTGCGTCGGCGCCTATGTCGGCGGCAATCAAGTCGGCTTTGGCCGGGCGATCACCGACCGTACGGTATTTGCCTATCTCGCCGACATCATTGTCTGGCCCGGGTATCGCGGGCAAGGCATCGGGACCCGGCTTGTCCAGGCGCTTATCGACCACCCGGATTGCAAGACTGTCACCCACTGGAGCCTGTCTACCAACGATGCCCACGCGGTCTACGAGAAGCTCGGCTTCAGGCCTTCCACCGACGGCCGCTATATGCGCCTCGACCGCGTCCCGGCAGCCTGAACAGAGGCAGCGCACAACCGACCGTTGTTGCAAAATCGTCTCACTGGTTGGACCAGATGCGCTTTCGACCATCTACTGACTTGGCGCGGCGTTGAGGCGTCTCTATAAACGCCTTTCCGCGATCCCCTTGGGGAGGACCGAAATGCCAGGATTTGACATCGTTATGCGAGGCCGCGAAGCCTAGGTCCCAATCGGTGAGCCCGAAGGTTCTTACCTTTGCGGCGAAGCCGAGCTGAGAACAGGCGTTCGTCGATGCCGGTCGCCGCCCGTATTCGGGCGAGCCGCCAAATGTGCCGAACCTCCGCTTTCCTTGGGTGCTAATTCGCCCGACGCGGTTTTTTCAATTTCGACCTTTCCGGGATCGGGCTCGTTTGCGCCCGAATGACATCATGGCTCGTTTTCGAATAGATTTGCGCGCGGGCGCCTTTCGCAGCGTTCTTGGTTTTACGCTCAGTCATTGGCGGCGCCAGCCGTGGCGGCTTTCGCTGATCATGGCCACATTCCTGCTGTCGACCCTGGCCGACGTGCTGACGCCGCTCTATTCCGGCCGGCTGGTCGACGCCGTTGCCAGCAGTGCCACTGCCGACGATGTCGCATGGAATGCCGCGACGGCTGCCTTTTCGATGCTGGTGGCCCTGGCGCTCACCGGTGTCGTGCTGCGCAATCTCGCCTTCATGGCCATCGTCGAACTGACCCTGAAGATGATGGCCGACATCGCCGCCGATGCCTTCCACCGCGTCCAGCGCTTCTCCACCGACTGGCACGCAAACAGCTTCGCCGGATCGACGGTGCGCAAGATAACGCGCGGCATGTGGGCGCTCGACCTGCTCAACGACACGATCCTGATCGCGCTGCTGCCGTCGGTCGTCATGCTTGTCGGCTCGACGCTGTTGCTCGGCTGGTTCTGGCCGCTGATGGGCGCGGTCGTCGCGACGGGCTCGGTGCTGTTCATCGGCGTAACGACGATGCTGTCGCTCGGCTATGTCGCCCCCGCGGCAAGGCTTGCCAATGCGTGGGATACGCGGCTTGGCGGCTCGCTGGCCGATGCGGTGAGCTGCAACGCCGTGGTCAAGGGTTTTGGCGCTGAGGAGCGCGAGGAGACACGGCTTGCCGACGTCGTCGCCAAATGGCGCGCACGCACGCGGCGCACCTGGGTGCGCGGCACCGTCAACGGCACCACGCAAGGCACGATGCTGCTGCTTTTGAGGGCAGCGGTCATCGGCTTTTCCCTGCTTTTGTGGTCGTGGGGGCAGGCGAGCGCCGGCGACGTCGCCTTCGTGCTGACCTCATTCTTCGTGCTGCAAGGCTATCTGCGTGACATCGGCACGCATATCCGCAATCTGCAGCGCTCGATCAATGACATGGAGGAACTGGTCGACTTCCAGTCCGAACCACTCGGCATCGAGGATCGGCCCGGAGCCAAGCCGATCCGGATCACCGATGGCCGTATCACCTTCGACAATGTCACGTTCCACTACGGTAGCCACCGCTTGCCGCTTTATCGGGACTTTTCGGTGGATATCGCTCCGGGCGAGCGGGTCGGGCTGGTTGGCCATTCGGGCTCCGGCAAGACCACGTTCGTCAAGCTGATCCAGCGCCTCTATGACGTGACTGCGGGCAATATCCTGATCGACGGCCAGGATATTGCCAATGTCGCGCAGGCGTCGCTGCGCGCACAGATCGCGATTGTCCAGCAGGAGCCGATCCTGTTCCACCGGTCGCTGGCTGAAAACATCGCCTATGCCCGGCCGAGCGCCACGCAGGCCGAGATCGAGCACGCGGCGCGCTTGGCCAGCGCGCATGACTTCATCGCCGATTTGCCGAAAGGCTATGGCACGTTGGTCGGCGAGCGTGGCGTAAAGCTGTCGGGCGGCGAGCGTCAGCGTGTTGCAATCGCACGCGCCTTCCTCGCCGATGCGCGCATCCTCATCCTGGACGAGGCAACGTCGAGCCTCGATTCGGAATCGGAGGTGCTGATCCAGCAGGCGATGGAGCGCTTGATGGTCGGCCGCACGACGCTGGTCATCGCCCACCGGCTGTCGACCGTGCGCGCGCTGGACAGGCTTCTGGTGTTCGATCGCGGCCGCATTGTCGAGGAGGGATCGCATGACCAACTGATCCGGCTGCAAGGCGGCATCTACCGCCGGCTGTTCGAACGTCAGGCGCTTGAGCTGACCAAAGGCCTGGTGATCTGACGGTTACGGCGCGGCGCGTCTTAATGGACGCGCGGCGCTGCCGTCTTTTCTTCGTCTTCGTCATGTTCTATGTCTGCCGCAGAGCGCGGGGGCGCGTCTTGTCAACAGCAAAACCATCCGGTACGCCCCGCTCATGACAGTTACCGTCCGTTTCGCCCCGTCACCGACCGGCCGCATCCATATCGGCAATGCGCGCACCGCTTTGTTCAACTGGCTGTTCGCCATCAAGAACAAGGGCCGCTTCATCCAGCGCTTCGACGATACCGACGTTGCCCGTTCGACGCAGGAATTTTCCGACGCCATCCTTTATGATCTGCATTGGCTGGGCATCTTCCCCGATGCCACGGAGTATCAGTCGCGGCGGGTCGAAATCTATGATGCCGCACTGGAAAGGCTGAAGGAGGCCCGCCTCGTCTATGCCTGCTATGAGACGCCTGAAGAGCTCGACCTGAGGCGCAAGGTGCGCCGCACGCGTGGCCTGCCGCCAGTCTATGGCCGCGAGGCGCTGACGCTGGCACCCGAGCAGGTCGCGGAATATGAGGCCGATGGCCGGCGGCCGCACTGGCGCTTTCTGCTGCCCAACTTCAGCAGCGATCCGCTGCAGCCGGAGCGCACCGAAATCCACTGGAACGACCTGGTGCGCGGCGAGGAGACCGTCGACCTCGCCTCGCTTTCAGATCCCGTTCTGCGGCGCGAGGACGGCACCTATCTCTACACACTGCCTTCGGTGATCGACGACATCGACATGGGCGTCAGCCATGTCATTCGTGGCGACGACCACGTCACCAATACCGGCGTCCAGATAGCCCTGTTCCGGGCGCTCAGCGCCGAGCCGCCGGTGTTCGGCCACCACAATCTTCTGACAACAGCATCAGGCGAGGGGCTTTCCAAGCGCACCGGCGCGCTGTCCATACAGAGCCTGCGTGAGAGCGGCATAGAGCCAATGGCGGTCGCTTCGCTGGCGGTACTCGTCGGTACCTCGGAAAACGTCGTGGCGGTGCCGACGATGGCTGAACTTGCCGAGCGCTTCGATCCGGCGGCAACATCGAAATCCGCCGCCAAATTCGATCCGGACGAGCTCTTCGTGCTCAACCGCACGCTGCTGCACCACATGCCCTTTTCCGAGGCGCGCGACCGGCTGATCGTGCTCGGCATCTCTGGCGAACAGGCCGAGCCTTTCTGGCTGGCGGTGCGCGGCAATCTCGACAGGCTGGCCGATGCGGCGATCTGGTGGCGCACACTTCGCGACGGTCCAGAGGAGCCGGCGGAGTTTTCCGACGATGACCGCGACTTTCTTCGCCAGGCGTTCGAACTGCTGCCGGAGGAGCCTTGGAACGGCACCGTCTGGAAAGACTGGACCGGCAAAATCCGAGCGGCGAGCGGCCGTAAGGGCAAGGCGCTGTTCATGCCGCTGAGGCTGGCGCTTACGGGACAGCCTTCGGGTCCGGAGCTTGCAGATCTGTTGCCGCTGCTGGGTCGGGAAGGAACGTTGGCCCGACGACCCTGACCTTGCGCTGTTCGGGCGGCGGCAGGGACGTCAGCGAAGGCACGGGTTTGACGGCAAGGCGTCTGATCGCCTCACGGTCGAGGCCGCCTTCCGCGTTGGCCAAGGTCTCCGGGTCGGCGCCCGGATCAGGCCTGGCAACCGGCACCGGAATGAACGGAGTGGTCTCCACGTTCGCTTCGGATCGTTCCGGGCTGGGCGGGTTGCCGGCGATGATTTCGAAATTCTGCGCGGCATTGCAGCCGCATGCCGGCGGCCGTGGCATGTCGGACTGCTTGTAGAGGTAGGCCGTCGGCAGTTCGATATAAGGCCTGCCGGTCACCGAAGACGTCATGGACGCCGAATCGCTGTTCATGCCGCGCGTGTAGAAAACCTGCATCTCGGTGCCGGGGCAGCTCGATTCGCAATTCTTCTGGTCGCGCTCGAAATCGCCGAGCGAGGCAGCATTCGACATCGGGAAGAAATAACCGTCGCAGGTCCGCACACACATGGTGCGGAATTCTCCTCGCGGCTGGCCCATGTCGGCGTTGTTGAGCAGGGTGCGGATGTTGCCCGGCTGACTTAGCTCTTCAGCCTGGCTGGGCTCTTCACGCTGGTCGGGCGCATCGGATTCACTGCCCAAAAGCTGCTCGAGCAGGTTTCCGTTGCCGTTTTCATCGCTGGCTTCGCGAACCGGTGCGGGCTTTGATGGCGCCGCTTCGTCGCGGCAGCCATTGGCGTCAAGCGAGGTCAATACGCGCGCGCGATCGCGTCGCGAACCACCGCTGTCAAGCTCAGCGCGCTTGGCCTGCAAGTCGTCGAGATTGGCAGCCATGCGATCGATGGTGGCGTCGAGTGCCGCGCATACGTTGGCGTTGCGGCGAGACAGCGAAAAGCCGCAGCCGGCGCTGCTGGATTGGCTGACGGCCTTTGAAATCTGCTGGCGCTGCCGGGCGATCGCGTCGTCATATTTCCTGAGCAAGGCCGGTTTGCCGCCGCCACCACGAGAAGCGGCAGCAAGATCGGTTTCAAGCTGGCGGCAGAGGCGGGAGGCGGCCTGCGCCTGAGTGACGGCGATGTCGCACAGTAGCAGGGCACCGAGCAGCGCGGCGGCCCGCGTCAGCTTCCAACGTGCGCCCGTCATCGCTCCGGAACTCCGCCTGTCTGCCGTTCTGAAAGCTACCGCGCTTGCGGTTAAGCGTTTGTTTAGCATATCGCTGATTCCGGCTTCAGCCCAAATCGGCGATGGCTTGCGCCTTGTGCGCGGCTTCGACCACAACCAGCGCGTCATATCGACCACGCCGCACGGCATACTCGGACATTGTCAGGACCGCGACACCCTGGCGTTGCACGAAAAAGGCGTATTCGCCCAGAAGAATGCCTGGATCCAGCAATGCCCGGAGGCTTGGCATGACCGCGATTACCCGTCGAGCCGCAGTGCAATTTGGTCTTTTGTGCCTGGCGATGCCGGTTGCCATGGCGCAGGAAAAGCCCATCACGCCGGATTGGGGCACCAAATTGGTCGAAGCCGCCCGTGAGCAGATCGGCGTCACCACGCTCTACGATCCGACCTATACACGCCTGGCCTATCCGGGCGGGGACGTTGAGCCCGAGCGGGGTGTGTGCACGGATGTCGTGATCCGTGCCTATCGCCGCGCCTTCGATCTCGATCTGCAAGAATTGGTGCATGAGGATATGCGGGCCAATTTTGCCGCCTATCCGAAGGCTTGGGGCCTGAAAGCGCCCGACCGCAACATCGACCACCGCCGTGTGCCCAATCTTGCGGTCTATTTTGAGCGGCGCGGTGCTGCCTTGCCCGTCAGCCAAGACCCCGCCGACTATCGGCCTGGGGATCTCGTCGCCCAGATGCTGCCCGGCAATCTGTCGCATATTGCCATCGTGTCGTCCAATCGCTCCACTGTGGTGCCGACAAGAGGGCTGGTCATTCACAATATCGGTGGCGGCGCCAGGGAAGAGGACACTTTGTTTGCCTTCAGGCAGACAGGGCATTTCCGGTTCGGGCCAATCTGAGAAAGCCCACGGCTAGCCCAGATCGACGATGGCTTGCGCCTTATGCGCGGCTTCGACCACGGCCAGTGCCGTCATATTGACGACGCCGCGCGAGGTGACCGACGGCGTCAATATGTGCGCCGGGCTGTCGGTGCCGAGCAGGATCGGGCCGACATGCAGCGCGTCCATCATCGTGCGCAGCGCGGTCAGCGTGATGTTCGCCGAATCGAGATTGGGGAACACCAGCAGATTGGCTTCGCCCTTCAGCCGCGAATGCGGATAGACGCGCTGGCGCAGCTGCTCCGATAGCGCCGAGTCGGCATGCATCTCGCCGTCGCATTGCAGGTCGGGCGCGATGCGCGCCAAGATCGCCGCCGCCTGCCGCATCTTCATGGCGCTTGGCGAATCGCGGGAGCCAAAATCCGAATGCGACAGCAGCGCTGCCTTGGGCTCGATGCCGAAACGCTGAATCTCCTCGGCCGCCAAAACGGTCATCTCAGCAATCTCCTCGGCGGTCGGATCGACGGAGACATGGGTGTCGGTGAGGAAAATGATGCCGCGCTGCGAAATCAGCATGGAAAGCGTCGACAGGTCGCGATCCTTGATGCCGGCGCGCGGCCCGATGATCAGCGTCACGTTGCGCAAATGACGCTCGAAACGGCCCTCAAGGCCGCAGACCATGGCGTCGGCGTCGCCGCGCTTCAGGGCAAGGGCGGCGATCACCGTATTGTCGGTGCGCACCATGGTGCGCGCCGCTTCCGTCGTCACCCCACGCCGGCCGGCAAGCTCGATCAAAAGGTCGACATAGTGGCGGTAACGCGGATCGTCTTCCGGGTTGATCAAGCCGAAATCGACGCCCGGCTTGATGCGCAGCCCGTAGCGCTTCAGCCGCACCTCGATGACATGCGGGCGGCCGATCAGGATCGGTTCGGCAATGCCTTCCTCGAGCACGACTTGCGCGGCGCGAAGTACGCGCTCGTCCTCGCCATCGGCATAGATGACGCGCTTGGCGCTCGACGTCTTGGCCATCGAGAATACCGGCTTCATGACCAGGCCGGAGCGGAAGACGAAGCGGTTCAGCTTGTCGACATAGGCGACGAAATCGGTGATCGGCCGGGTCGCGACGCCGCTCTCGCAGGCTGCCTTGGCGACGGCAGGGGCAATGCGCAGGATCAGTCGCGGGTCGAAAGGTGAGGGGATCAGGAACTCCGGGCCGAAGATCGGCGTCTCGCCGGAATAGGCGCGCGCGGCAACGTCGGACGGCTCTTCGCGGGCAAGCGCTGCAATCGCTCGCACCGCGGCCATCTTCATCTCTTCGTTGATGGCGCTTGCGCCGCAATCCAGCGCGCCACGGAAGATGTAAGGAAAACAGAGTACGTTATTGACTTGATTGGGGAAATCGGAGCGGCCCGTGCAGATCATCGCGTCGGGCCGTGCTGCCCGTGCCGCTTCCGGCATGATCTCGGGATTGGGATTGGCCAGCGCCAGGATCAGCGGCTTGGGCGCCAGGTGGTGAAGCAATTCCGGCTTCAGCACGCCGGCGGCAGACAGGCCGAGAAACACGTCGGCGCCGGGCAGAACGTCGGCCAGCGTACGCGCCTCGGTGTCCTTCACATAGGGGTCTTTCCAGCGGTCCATCTCCTCGACGCGGCCCTTATGGGCGACCCCGAACCGGTCGGTGACCCAGATGTTTTCGACCCGCGCGCCGAGCGAGACCAGAAGGTTGAGGCAGGCAAGAGCGGCAGCGCCGGCGCCCGACGTGACGATCTTGATGTCGGAGATGGACTTGCCGGCGAATTCCAGCCCATTGAGCACGGCGGCGGCGACGATGATGGCGGTGCCGTGCTGGTCGTCATGGAAGACCGGTATGCCCATGCGCGCTTTCAACTGCTCCTCGACCTCGAAGCATTCGGGCGCCTTGATGTCTTCCAGGTTGATGCCGCCGAAGGTCGGTTCCAGCGCCGAGATCGTCTCGACCATGCGCTCGATGCCCAGTGCATCGATCTCGATGTCGAAGACATCGATGCCGGCGAACTTCTTGAACAGCACCGCCTTGCCTTCCATCACCGGCTTGGAGGCGAGCGGTCCGATATTGCCGAGGCCCAGCACCGCCGAACCGTTGGTGACGACGCCAACAAGATTGGCGCGGGCTGTATAGTCTGCGGCAGTTGCCGGATCGTCGCGGATTTCAAGGCAGGGGGCGGCGACCCCGGGCGAATAGGCAAGCGCCAGGTCGCGCTGATTGCCGAGCGGCTTCGTCGCCTGGATTTCAAGCTTTCCGGGCCGGGGGTGCTTGTGGAAGTAGAGCGCTGCTTCGTCCAGGTCGGATCGCGCCGCCTTCTTGCTTTCGCCTGTCATGACGGCCGCCTCCCTGCGATCCTGCCTTGAAGCCTTTTAACATGCAGAATTGGTTTTTCACGATGCCAAATGACGCAACCGCCATTTTGCCTTGCGAAACGAGTAAAATCGATTTGTTTCAGTTAGTTGTGCTAAAATCCTGCCGCGCTATTCAGGTCTTTTCCTCTCCGCTGTTCAGAACGCGCTGACGTAGAGGCCGCCGTCGACCGGTATGTTCTGTCCGGTCAGGTAACCGGCGTGAACCGAGCACAGGAAGGCGCAGATCTGGCCGAATTCCTCCGGCGTGCCGAGTCGCTTGGCCGGAACGTTGGCCGCGGCCTTGGCTTTGCGCGCGGCGGCGGCGGCCGGGTCTTCGGGTGTGCCGGCCTCATGCGGGCCGCGCAGCCGGTCGGTATCGAGTTTTCCCGGCAGCATGTTGTTGATCGTCACATTGCGGTCGATCACCGTCCGCGCGACGCCTGCCAGGAACGACGTGAGGCCAGCGCGGGCTCCGGACGACAGGTCGAGGCCGGGGATAGGAACATAGACCGACAGCGAGGTGATGTTGACGATGCGGCCGAAGCCGCGCGCCGCCATGCCGTCGATCACGGCCTGAACCAGCTCGACAGGGGTCACCATGTTCTGGGTGACGCCTTCGAGGATCTTTTCCCGATCGAGCGCACGGAAATCGCGAAGCGGCGGACCGCCATTGTTGTTGACGAGGATGTCGGGATCGGGGCAGGCGGCAAGCAGCGCCTTCTGGACGTCGGGTTTGGATACGTCGCCGACGATCTCGGTCACGCTGACGCCGAATTTCTCGCGCAGTTCGGCGGCGGTTTTGGCCAGCACGTCGGCGTTGCGGCCGTTGACGACCAGATCGCAGCCTGCCTCTGCCAGCGCCATGGCGCAACCGCGTCCCAGCCCCTTGCTCGAGGCGCAGACGATGGCCTTCTTGCCGCGAATGCCGAGATCCATGGTGATTTTCTCCTCTGATTGCCGCGGCAACCTACCCGTATGGCTGGACCAATCGCAACCGTCATACGGTTGTTGCATGAATCGGGGCATAGCCTCACGCGAAAGCAACGGTGACAAATGATGTCTGGCGCAGAGCCCCGCACTTTCCGCAGCATGTTCATCTCCGACGTCCATCTCGGATCGAAGGCGGCGAAGGCCGAGTTCCTGATCGATTTCCTGCGCCATCACGATGCCGA
Source organism: Mesorhizobium sp. M0778 (assembly GCF_040320105.1). Classification (NCBI taxonomy): domain Bacteria; kingdom Pseudomonadati; phylum Pseudomonadota; class Alphaproteobacteria; order Hyphomicrobiales; family Phyllobacteriaceae; genus Mesorhizobium; species Mesorhizobium sp. M0778. The sequence goes on from NZ_JAMYPA010000002.1 coordinate 372,613, forward strand.
TATCATCTATCTCGTCGGCGATATCGTCGACGGCTGGCGCTTGAGACGGAGCTGGCACTGGCCGCAGAGCCACAATGACGTGGTCCAGAAATTGCTGCGCAAGGCGCGCAAGGGCGCCAGCATCACCTACATCGCCGGCAACCATGACGAGTTCGCGCGGCAGTTTCAAGGTGTGCATTTCGGCGGCATTGTCGTCGCCGATCGCGCCGTCCACGAGACCGCCGATGGCAAACGCCTTCTTGTCATCCATGGCGACCAGTTCGACACCGTCGTCCACAATGCGCGCTGGCTGGCCTATCTAGGCGACTATGCCTATGACGCGGCGATGCTGGTCAATCGCGTCATCACGCGCCTGCGCCAAGTGCTCGGCCTGCCTTACTGGTCGTTCTCGTCCTGGGCCAAGGTCAAGGTCAAGAAGGCGGTGAATTTCATCGGCTCGTTCCAGACCGTGCTGAGCGAGGAGGCGCGCCGCTCGCATGTCGACGGCGTGATCTGCGGGCACATCCACCATGCGGCGATCGAAAGCTACGAGGACGTGCAGTACATCAACACCGGCGATTGGGTGGAGAGCTGCACGGCGGTGGTCGAGCATTTTGACGGCCGGATGGAGATACTGCATTGGGCGCATGTCCTGCCGGAGACTCCGGTCGGCAGCGAGGTGCTCGTGCCGATCGACATCAAGGGCAGGGCAGTCCAGGCGGCTTGACCAAACCCGGCCTCACCTCGCTTTAATCGGTTAGTCCAGCGGTTTCATCCACTTTTTCGCCGTGTTATGCAGCGGCTGGTGTGGTGGGCCGACCCGGCTGAATGCCGTGCCGACGGATCGCCTGTTAATGTCCTCGCTGCCGCCGCTTTCGCCCGAACAGCTCGTCAAGCCACGCCATTTCGAACTGCGCATGAGCTTGATCTTCTTCACGCTCTTCGTTCCGCTCGGAACGCATGTGCCCTATTTCCCGCTGTGGCTGCAGGCGAAGGGGTTCCATGCCGAGCAGATAGCCGTGATCCTCGCTGCGCCGATGTTCCTGCGCGTGGCGACGACGCCTTTTCTTACCGCTCTGGCAGACAAAGCGAGCGACCGCGCCAATGTCTATGTCGCGCTGGTCGCCGCATCGCTGATCCTGTCGGCCGGTTACTTCCTGCCGCCGACCTACGCAATGGTACTTGCCGTGTCATTGGCGCTGACGGTCGTCTGGACGCCGCATTCGCCGATTGCCGATTCGCTCGCCCTTTCAGGTGTTCGCCGCTTCGGCTCGAACTACGCCGGCATGCGCAAATGGGGCTCGATCTCCTATCTCTGCGCCAATCTCGCCGGCGGTTTCATCCTGTCGGCGAGCGGTGCCCAGGCTGTCCCAGTGATCATCTTCGTGTCGTTATGCGCCGCGCTAGCCGCCGGACTGATTGCGCCGCGCCTCGGCCGTCCGCGCCGCGCCTCGCCGCTTTCAGCCGCCGACATCCAGCAATCGGCACCGAAACTCCTCAACCGGTACTTCCTCTACTTTTCGACCGGCGTCGGCATCATCACCGCCAGCCACGCATTTCTCTACGGCTTCGTGTCGATATACTGGAAGTCGATCGGCATCAGCGATTCGGTTGTCGGGCTGCTGTGGGGGTGGGGCGTCGTCGCCGAGATATGCATGTTCGTCGTCTTCACCCGGGCTTTCGCCTCCTTCTCGGTCGTCTCGATCATGCTGATTGCCGGGATAGGCGCGATCGTGCGCTGGATTGCCTTCCCCCTGATCTGGCCGCTCGGGCTTGGCGTTGGCGGGTTCTTCGCGATCCAGACACTGCACGCCGTCTCGGTGGCGCTGGTGCTGATCGGCCTGCAAAAGATGATCGGTGAGACAATCGCGGAAGAACGCACCGGGGCGGCGCAAGGCATCGCCTATTTCTCCAACGGCTTCTTCATGGCGGTGGCAACGCTGATTTCAGGTCCTCTTTACGATCGCTTCGGCGCGAATGGCTTCTTTGCGATGATCCCCATCGCCCTGACGGGCCTGGCGCTGATCGGGCTTGCCGCGCGTTCAGCCCCACAGCGCTGGCTCGGGCGGTGACACCAGCGAACCTTGGTAGACGAGACCTGGAACGCGGTCGCAGGCTAGCAGCAACGGACCGTCGAGATCGACGAAATCGGCATCCTGCGCCAACAGCACGGCCGGCGCCATCGCAAGCGATGTGCCGACCATGCAGCCGACCATGACGCCAAGACCCAGTTCGCGGGCGCGGTCGCGAAGCACGAGTGCTGCGGTCAGGCCACCCGATTTGTCGAGCTTGATGTTGATGGCGTCGTAGAGGCCGACAAGCGCGTCGAGGTCCTTCGCCTCGTGCACGCTTTCGTCGGCGCAGATCGGCACCGGATGCGCGATGTGGCGAAGAATACCGTCATGTCCCGCCCGCAGCGGCTGTTCGATCAAGGCGATACCGTGCTCGGCGGCAAAGGCGAGGTTTGCGACGATATTGTCGTCATTCCAGCCCTCATTGGCGTCGAGAATGATTCGGCTGTCGGGTGCCGCCGCCGTCACTGCACGGATGCGGGCGATGTCGTTGTCGGCGCCGATCTTGACCTTGAGCAGCGGGCGCTGGGCGTTGGCGCGGGCTTGCGCCGCCATCGCCTCGGGCTCGGCGAGCGACAGTGTGTACGCCGTCTCAAGCGCCCGTAACGGAACGGTTCGTATCATATGCGCCACCGGTGTTCCGCTGATCTTCGATTCCAGGTCCCAGAGCGCGCAATCGATGGCATTGCGTGCCGCACCCGCAGGCATGGCACCGAGCAGGGCGGTGCGGCTGATGCCGCCCGCGATCTCACCGCGCATCGCCTCGATCGCGTCGCGCACATCCTCCACGGTCTCGCCATAGCGCTTGTAAGGGACACATTCGCCGCGCCCGGTATGGCCGTCTTCGCTGATGGCGCAGGAAATCACCTCAGCCTCGGTCTTCGAGCCGCGCGAAATGGTGAAGGTCCCGGCAATAGGAAAGCGCTCGGCCTCGACCGAAATGACACGCGCCATATTTTTCTGCTCCGGCTGTGCAACAAGGAGGATATCGGCAAATCGACAGGTCGGCCCCGTCAGGCTAAACAGGACGCCATGTTGACCATCCGCAAACGCGACGCAAGCGGCCCTGCCAAGGAGCCCGACCACCAGCCGCGCATCGCGATCGGCGAGGAGGGCGGCGTTCTCGGCTGCGCTTTCTCGGGAAGCTGGACGACACGCACCGTGGGGCTGGTCGATGCCGAGATGCGCAAGATCGAGCAGCGCAGCGGCTTCAAGACGCTGGCGCTCGACCTCTCACAAATCGAGAAGATGGACACTGCCGGAGCATGGCTGATCGACCGCCTGGTCAGCAGCTTCGAAAAGAAGGGCGTCGAGATCACGATGCAGGGGCAGAGCGAGATCGCCTCGATCCTGCTTGGCGCCGTCGGGGACGCCGTTCGACGCGAGCCCGAATCAGGTCCGGCAAAGCCGCCCAACTTCATCATTCGCGGGCTCGAGGCGGTTGGCCGGCGCGTTTATGAGATGCGCGACGATTTCCTGGCCGCAATGAACATCCTCGGCGCCACGATACGCGGCTCGCAGATGAAGCTTGGCCGCGGCCATGCCGTCAACATGGCGGCGATCTTCAACCAGATCGATCGCATGGGCGTTGGCGCCATACCGGTGGTTGTGCTGATGTCGGCCATTGTCGGTGCGATCGTCGCCCAGCAAGGCGCCTATCAGCTCAGCTATTTCGGCGCCGATATCTTCGTCGTCGACCTGGTCGGCGTGCTGATCCTGCGCGAGCTCGGCGTGCTGATGACGGCGATCATGATCGCCGGCCGCTCCGGTAGCGCGATCACCGCCGAGATCGGCTCGATGAAGATGCGCGAGGAGGTCGATGCGCTGAAAGTGATCGGCCTCAATCCAATCGGCGTGCTGGTGTTTCCGCGGCTGGTCGCGCTGGTCGTCGCGCTACCTTGCCTGACGATCATCGCCAACTTTGCCGCGCTGGGCGGCGGCATTTTGGCTGCATGGCTCTACTCCGATATTGCACCGGCAGCGTTCATTGACCGGCTGCGTGTCGCAATCGACCTCAGCACCATCTTTGCCGGCCTGATCAAGGCGCCTTTCATGGCCATGATCATCGGCATAATTGCCTCGGTCGAGGGCATGAAGGTTGGCGGCAGCGCCGAATCGCTTGGCCAGCATGTGACCGCCTCAGTGGTGAAGTCGATCTTCGTGGTCATTATCCTCGATGGGCTTTTCGCCATGTTCTATGCAGCGATCGAGTTCTGACATGGCGCTGCCGGGCACAAACACGACCAAGGTGGCGGAGAAAGCCAAAGAGGACGAGATCGTGCTGTCGGCGCACGACGTCACGGTGTCGTTCGCCGACCAAGTCGTTCTCGACAAATTGTCGCTCGACATCTGGCGCGGGGAGATTCTCGGCTTCGTCGGTGCCTCCGGTGCCGGCAAATCTGTTCTCTTGCGCACCATCCTTGGCCTGACGCGCAAGCAATCGGGAACAATCAAACTGTTCGGCGTCGACGTCGAGAAGGCAAGCGAAAGGGAGCGCCTTCGCATCGACATGCGGCTTGGCGTGCTGTTCCAGCACGGCGCGCTTTTTTCGGCGCTGACCGTCCTCGAAAACGCCCAGGTGCCGATGCGCGAATATCTCGATTTGCCGAAGAAGCTGATGGACGAACTGGCCATGCTCAAGGTCGAGCTGGTCGGACTGCCGCCGGACGCGGCGCAGAAATTCCCTTCCGAGCTTTCCGGCGGCATGATCAAGCGTGCTGCGCTGGCGCGCGCTCTGGCGCTCGACCCGGATATCGTCTTCCTCGACGAACCGACTTCCGGCCTTGACCCGATCAGCGCGGCTGAGTTCGACGAATTGGTCGTCAAGCTGCGCGATACGATGGATTTGACCGTGTATATGGTCACGCACGATCTCGACACGCTGTTTACCGCGTGCGACCGCGTGGCGGTGCTTGGCAAAAAGAAAGTGCTGGTCGAGGGCACGATCGACGACATGCTCAGGAGCGAGGAACCCTGGGTAAAATCCTATTTCCGCGGAAAACGCGCCCGGCAACTTGATCTTGCGGCGCGCGCATAGCCATAAGTGAGCAATGGAAACCAGGGCCAACTACGTCATTGTCGGCATTTTCACGCTGGCCGCCATCCTCGCGGCTTTCGCTTTCGTCTATTGGACGGCGGCGATCGGCGACAAGGGTGAGACGACCATATTGCGCGTGCGCATTCCAGGGTCGGCTTCGGGACTCGGCCGTGGCAGCTTCGTACTGTTCAACGGCGTCAAGGTCGGCGACGTGCGCCGTGTCTATATCGACGTCGACAATCCGACCGCTGCCATCGCCGACACCGAAATAGACCGCAATACGCCGATCACCAAGTCGACGCAGGCCGATATCGGGCTTGCCGGCCTCACCGGGCAGGCCAATATCGAGCTCAAGGGCGCCGACCCCAAGGAGCCAAAACTCCTCGACGAGGCGGAAAAGGAAGGCCGTGTCGCTGAGATCGTTGCCAACCCGTCGGCGGTCACCAATCTGCTGCAGACGGCGCAGAACATCTTCACCCGCGCCGACAAGGTCCTTTCGGAGCTCGAAGGCTTCACCAAGGACGTTCGCGGGCCGCTGACGCAGACGGTCAACAATGTCCAGACCTTCTCCGATGCACTGGCCAGGAATTCGGACGGGGTCGACAAGTTCCTGGCCAGCGTCAGCTCGCTGGCGGACGAATTGAAGGGTGTTTCGGGCAAGCTCGACGGCACTCTGAAGGCGGCGGAAGGGCTACTCAACGCCGTCGACAAGGACCAGATCAAGAGCATCGTCGCCAATGTCGACACGGTCACTTCCAACCTCAAGGAAACCAGCAAGCAGTTCGACACGGTCATCAAGAACGTCGACACTGCGGTCGGCTCGATCAACGACTTCGCCCAGAAGACGCAAGGCACGCTGGCCAAGGTCGACGGCGTTCTCGACGGCATCGATCCGGCTGAGGTTCGCACCGCGCTGGCCAACATCCAGAAGGCCAGCGAAAACGCCAACGAGGCTGCCGCCGACATCGCCAAGGTGACCAACAAGTTCGCCAACCGAGCCGACGACATCGATGAAACCATCAAAGACGCGCACCAGCTCGCAGGACGCCTCAACGATGCCTCGGTGCGAGTCGACGGTATTCTTGCCAAGGTCGACAAACTGCTCGGCTCCGGCCAGGCCGACGGCGTCATGGCCGACGCGAGAGCGACGCTGAAATCGTTCAAGCAGGTCGCCGACACGCTGAACGCCCGTCTCGGTACCATCACCGACAATCTGGCGCGATTCTCGGGACAGGGGCTGCAAAACGTCGAAGCGCTGGTCCAGGACAGCCGTCGTTCGATCACCCGCATCGAGGAGGCGGTAACCGATCTGAGCCGCAACCCGCAGCGGATCCTGTCCGGCGGCGAGGGCGAGGTCCGGCAGTTCGACGGCAGGGTGCGCCGTTGACTTCGGCCTCCGCCCACAGCAAGAACATAGCTTGCAGATACGCGTTGTTTCCACGATCCGGGGGGGATCGCGTTTGAAGTCGATCAGTTCAGGCAGCATCAGATCGAGTGGGTTGAAGAGCGGGGCGGTGTTGCTGGCGCTTGCGCTTGCAAGCTGCGCGGCCTTGCCTGGCGGCGGACCGGCACCGCTGGACACGTTCGAGCTTTCGGCGCCGTCGCTGGAAGCGCGTGCCCACAGCCGTCGCCAGATCCTCATCGCCCAGCCGTCGGCGCTCAAGGCGCTGGACAGCCAGAACATCGTCATCAAGCCATCGCCGCGATCGATCCAGTATCTCAAGGGCGCGCAATGGGCCGACCGGCTGCCGATGATCGTACAAGCGCGGCTGGCAGAGACGTTCCAGCGCTCGGGCAGCTTCACCGGCGTCGGTAAGCCGGGCGAGGGGCTGGCAATCGACTATCAGGTGATCGTCGAGATCCGCTCGTTCGAGGTGCGTGTCGATGGCGGCCAACATGCCGAGGTCGAGCTGTTCGTGCGCCTGTTGAACGACCGCAACGGCGAAGTGCGCGCTTCGAAGACGTTTAGCGCCATCGCGCCCGTTTCGGGCAGCGGCAACCAGGCCTATGTCGGCGCGCTCGACGCGGCGTTCGGTGATGCGGCCGGGCAAATCGTCCGCTGGACGGACACTGTGATCTGACGCGGCCGGAACTGCCGGGCGCAGCTAGGATCAAACTCAATCATCTGACTGCCCCAATGGCCGAGATGGGTGGTAGGTTGCCGTTCGGCTCATCTGCCAGGACGAGCACGTTGCGCCAAAGAAGGCGAAGGCGTTGTGCGTCGGCTAGCGAGCTTCGTAACAGTTGCTCAACCGGACACGACAAGTGCCGACGGTCCAATTGATCGCTGATGGTAATCCGTCCTGGCCATGCTAAAATTTAACGTCCCCGACGTCGCCAAATCGGGGAATTGCGACCAGTTGACGACGCGGGAGGTCGACGGACAAACCACGAACAGACCACAGGGAGGAAGCAATGTTTCGGACACTAATTCATCTTGCATTCTTGACAGCGTCAATTGTTGCCCTGCCATCTTACGCGGCCATGGCCGACGACACACAGATTGCGCGCGGCGAATATCTGGCTACGATTGCCGGCTGCAGCGACTGCCACACACCCGGTTACTTCTTCGGGAAGCCCGACATGTCGCGCTTTCTTGGCGGTTCAGATGTGGGCTTCGAGATTCCTGGTCTTGGTGTCTTTGTCGCCCGCAATATCACGCCTGACAAGGAGACCGGTATCGGAAGCTGGACCCCGGAGCAGATCGTCACCGCGATCCAGACCGGCGAACGGCCGGACGGCCGTATGCTGGCGCCGATCATGCCTTGGCGCGATTTTGCGCATCTCACCGCGGATGACGCCATGGCTATCGCGGCATTCCTCCAAAGTGTGAAGCCGGTCAGCCATCAGGTTCCCGGCCCGTTCAAACCCGGGGAAACGGTGTCGGCTTTCATGATGCGGATTATGCCGCCGGGGGAAGCCGCAGCCGCTGCAACGAAGTAGGGCGGGATAGTGTCCTGAAGGTTCTGCAAAAAGTTTTGGAGAGAGAACGGCGCTTGCTCTGAAGGGCGAGCGGCCATGGCACGGTGGTGACGTTGCAATCACCGATTC